>JAZGFA010000104.1:0-28516 GCA_036478975.1 Robiginitomaculum sp.
GCGCAAATTTTGTTGATGCGCCGAGCAATGCAGAGGCGCGCGCCGCCTTGTCTGCGCCGCAAAACTGGGCCAATGGCGCGCTCGCCCTTATCGGGCCGGCGGGCTGTGGTAAAACCCATTTAGGCCATTTATGGAGCGCGAGCCATGACGCGCTTATCGTTCCTAATGATAGTGATTTGAGCGATATTGCCGCGTGGCGTGACCAGTATATATGGGTGGACGGAGCGGGGGCTGCGAGTGAAAAGCTGCTGTTTGCCCTGTTTAATATGGCCATGCGCGCAGAGCTTAAAGCGCTTCTGCTCACGGGGCGTAGCCAAGCTAGCGCATGGGCGGCAGAAATCCCCGATTTAAAATCACGCCTTTGCGCCATGCAAATCGCCCGCATCAGCGCCCCCGAAGATGCGCTGCTTGATCCGATATATAAAAAGCTATTTCTCGATAGGGGACTAAAGGTCTCGCAAAACCTGATTGATTATCTTTTGCGCCACCAAACCCGCTCCGTAGACGCCGCCTACGCCGTGGTCAATTTTCTCGACCGCGAAGCCGCCGTGCAAAAGGTCAATGTGAATAGAACTTTCGCCGCGCGGGTTTTGGGGTAGGTAGCAAAGCTTATGCTAAGGGGGCTGGCTACATAGTATTGTCAAACAGGCCCGCGCGCTCTATTCACAAGGTAGTGACAGGAGCCAAATATGCGTGATTTGAAGAAGACGTCATTGGGCATTACCCATTATGATTATTTGGACACGCCGATTGGACGTTTGCTGTTGGCGGGGTGCGCGGATTATTTGCGGTTTATTAGCTTCCCCTCCATTAGCGAAGACCGGGCGGCGATTGGTCATGAAGGCCACACGCCGCGCGAGCCTTTGCCGCAATGGAAACAAGACCGAAGCAAATTCACCCAAGCCCGACAGCAGCTCACGGAATTTTTCGCCGGAGCCCGCACTAAATTTACTGTGCCCTTGAAACTGAGCGGGTCGGAATTTCAACGGGCTGTTTGGCAAGCCTTGCAAGATGTGCCCTACGGCGAAACCTGTTCTTACGGCGCTATAGCCCGCGCTATCAAAAACCCGAAAGCTTCGCGCGCCGTCGGCGGGGCCAATAATGCCAATCCCATACCTGTCATAGTGCCATGCCACCGTATTATTGGCGCGGATAAATCCATGACGGGTTTTGGCGGCGGTATCCCAACCAAGGAATTTTTATTGGATTTAGAGGGGCGTGTTGCAGGCACTAGATTGCTTTAGCCCCTTAATCAGCAAGGCAGATGGGGCGTGACCGCCAGAGCTGATTAATGAGGCTGATGCACTTCCCTAAAGAATGCTCTGACCCGTCTTGGCCCAATCCTTCATAAAGGCTTCTAGGCCTTTATCGGTGAGCGGGTGATCAGCGAGTTTAGCGATGACATTAGGCGGAGCCGTAATGACGTCCGCGCCGACAAGGGCGCAATCTTTGATATGGCCAACGCTACGGATAGACGCGGCGAGAATTTCGGTTTCAAAGCCGTAATTGTCATAAATAGCGCGGATTTCTTCGATAAGCTCCATGCCGTCTAGGCCAATATCGTCAAGGCGGCCAATGAAGGGCGAGATGAAGCTTGCGCCGGATTTTGCCGCGAGCAGGGCTTGGTTAGCCGAGAAACACAGGGTCACATTGACCAGCGTGCCTTCGGATGACAGCACTTTACACGCCTTTAGGCCGTCCATGGTCAAGGGCAATTTCACGCAAACATTATCGGCAACGGCGCGCAAGTGGCGGCCTTCTGCTATCATGGCGTCCGCTTCGGTAGCCGTAACTTCGGCGCTAACTGGGCCTTCGACGATGGCGCAAATCTCTTTGATGACCTCGATAAAATCGCGGCCAGATTTAGCGATGATGGAAGGGTTGGTTGTTACCCCGTCCACAAGGCCAATATCGTTTAGATATTTGATTTGCTCAAGGTCAGCACTATCAACAAAAAACTTCATATTCGTCTCCAATAGGTGCGCCGAATCAGCTCGGCAGTGTTAGGGTCAGCCATGACCCGCATTATTTCAGTTCTGTTTCCGGTTGGCGTGCCGGAACCCTTTGACTATCTTTTGCCCGATGACGTGCCGTTTGCGCAGAGCGCGGGGCTTGGCAGTTTCGTCTATGCGCCGTTAGGCAATCAGATGAAACTGGGCGTTATTTGGTCAATAAAGGATAATGCGGCGCAGAGTCACGCGCAAAAGCCAAAGCGTCCACTGAAATCTGTTGGCGAAGTGAAAAACTGCGCTCCGCTCTCCGTATCCATGCTCAAATTCGTGGATTTCACCGCCAAATATAATTGCTGCCCGCAAGGGCTGGTCCTGCGCATGGTGATTCGCAGCTATAAGGCGCTGGGTCCCAGTCCGATTGTCACCAAATACGCGCCAAGCAACACGCTGCCCACCAAAATGACCCCCGCGCGACAGCAAGTGATAGACGCCATGGCGAGCGGGGAGCTAGCAGATATACTGCCCGCCCGCGCCGCCGAAATTGCCAAGGCTGCAGGGGTTAGCCCCGCCGTGGTTAGCGGGCTAGCTAAGGTCGGGGGTTTGCGCGCTATAAAAGAGCCGCTCGACGCGCCGTTTGATGTGCCAAACCCTGACCATGTGTCGCCGCGCGCCGTGACCATGACGGATGGGCAAATCGCGGCTAGCGCAGAGCTGCGCGCTTTGGTGGCGCAGCGCGAATTTAACGTCGCCTTGCTCGACGGGGTGACGGGGTCTGGCAAAACCGAGGTCTATTTTGAAAGCGTCGCCGAGGCCCTTAGGCAGACCATTGACGGGCAGGGCGGGCAAGTGCTGGTGCTTGTGCCGGAAATTGCCTTAACCCAAGCGGGCCTGTCACGCTTTGCCGATAGGTTTAATGCGGTTCCTGCCCAGTGGCATAGCGCCATGGGGGAGGCGGCGCGGCGCAGAACATGGCGCGAAGTGGCCACCGGACGGGCAAGGCTCGTGGTCGGCGCGCGCTCGGCGCTTTATCTGCCGTTTAAGAATTTGCGGGTTATTATCGTCGATGAAGAACATGACACCTCCTATAAGCAAGAAGAGGGCGTCATCTATAATGCCCGCGACATGGCGGTGGTGCGCGGCAAAATCGAAGGCGCGTCGATTGTGCTAGCCTCTGCGACCCCGGCGCTAGAAAGCCTGGTTAATGCGCGGACGGGCCGCTATCACCACATTATATTGCCAGAGCGTCCCGGCGCGGCGATTATGCCCGAAGTGGGATTGGTGGATTTAAAAGAAGACAAACCGGAGCGCGGCAAATATCTCTCGGCCCCGCTGATTGAGGGGGCGCGCGAATCCCTAGGGCGCGGTGAACAGGTGATGTTTTACCTTAATCGGCGCGGTTATGCTCCGCTGATTATCTGCCGTAATTGCGGTGAAAAACTCAAATCCCCGGACACGGATAGCTGGCTTGTGGAGCATAGGCGTACGGGCCGCGCCATGTGTCACCGCACCGGCTTTTCCATGCGCATGCCGACAATCTGCCCCAATTGTAAATCCGATGACAGTTTGCAGACGGTCGGGCCGGGGGTGGAGCGCATTGAAGAAGAGGCGCGCGGCCTGTTCCCCGATGCGCGCATTGAGGTGTTTTCGTCGGATACGAGCGGCAGTCCAGAGCAAATTCGCGCGCGCATTGCCCGCATGGCCGGCGGCGAGATTGATATTCTTATCGGCACGCAAATGGTGGTCAAAGGCCATAACTTCCCGCGCCTAACCTTTGTCGGTGTGGTCGACGGAGATTTGGGCCTTGCGGGGGGCGACCTTCGCGCCGGAGAGCGCACCTATCAGACTTTGGTGCAGGTGGCGGGGCGGGCCGGACGCGCCGATAGGCCGGGCAGGGCGCTTATTCAAACCCATATGCCAGAGCATGAGGCGCTCGCCGCCCTTGCCGCCGGTGACCGCGAGGGTTTTATCCGCGCCGAGCTAGACATGCGCGAAATATTGGGCCTGCCGCCTTACGGCAAGCTCGCCGCGGTCATTATATCGGGGCCAGACCCGCGCGCCGCCGATGACGCAGCGCGCGCCTTTACCCTGAAGGCTCCGCGCGCGGACGGGATCGAAATATTAGGCCCCGCCGAAGCCCCAATGGCCATGCTGCGCGGGCGGCATAGGCGGCGACTTTTGATAACGGCGGAGCCAAGCGTCAACCTGCCGGCCTATATGGCGGCATGGCGAGCAAAATATCGTCCAAAGTCCAAGATAAAAATCCAAATTGATATTGACCCGCAAAGCTTTGTTTAAGGGGAGTTGATGCGCTTGGCGCTTGCATTTGCCACCGGTTTTTGCACTGTTGGCACATCAATAAGGGGACATTATGAAAAACCGCCTACTCGGCCTGTCATTGGCCATAGCTTTGACCATGAGCGCATGCGCCACTAATCAAACAAGAACCACAACTAATAGCTTTACGGCGGCGCAAAGCTCAAAAACGCTTTTGGTGAAGCCTGATGTGGAACTTAGCGTTTTAATGGCGAGCGGCATGCGCGAAGTGCGAGCCAATTGGTCGCAAGACGGCGAGAAATATCTTACGGCGGCGCTGGTCGAAGCGCTTAAGGCGCGCGGCTCTGATATTACGGTTATGGATCCAAATGAAGGCCTAACGCCTAGGCAAATACAAATTATCAAGCTTAATGATGCGGTGGTGCAGACCTCCTTAATCCATGATTATCAGGCCAATAAATTGCCGACGAAGAAGGATAAGTTTGACCGCACTATCGGGCCGGGCGCCATGGTGCTTAAGGGTAGCTCTGGGGCAGATTATGCCTTGATGATAAAATCGCGCGGCGCGTTTCAAAGCGGCGGGAAAATGGTGATGAATATTGCTATGGCGGCGCTTGGCGGGCCTGTTCAAACTGGGGGCACGACCCTCTATGCCACCCTAGTAGATTTAGAGACCGGCGATATCGTCTGGTCAAATCTGGCCGGAGCGGCCATGGGCGCGGATATGCGCAAGCCTGAGGGCGCTAAAACCATTGTCAAAAGTCTGATGAAGGACTTTCCCCTATGAGTGTGACCTTTATGAGTAAGACTGCAAATCGCCTGTTAACGGGCGCGGCAATTGCGCTGATGCTCACCGCGCCGCTATCCGCTAAGGACTTACGCCCGCAGGACATGTCCACGGACGAAGCTGGCATGTGGTATCAAGTCGATAAGCTTGAGCAGCACGTAAAGACAGCGGGCATTCGCAACACCGACCCTGCGCTGATTGACTATGTCACGCGCGTCACTTGCAAGGTCACGGGCGAGGACTGCAACCAAATTCGCGTCTATATCATTGACGCCCCCGTGTTTAATGCGGGCATGTATCCCAATGGCATGATGATGGTGAACTCTGGCCTGCTTTTGCGCGCTGAAAATGAAGCGCAACTTGCCTGCGTGATTGGCCATGAATATGGGCATTTTAGCGAGCGTCATTCCCTAGAGCGGTGGCGCAAGGCGAAGGGGCTCGCCAATCTATCCATGGTAGTCTCCATGGCCGCCGGAGCCGCGGGCGCGGGCAATGGAGGATCGCTAGCTTCGGGCCTCGTAAGCCTTGCTTTGCAGCAAAGTTTTTCTAGAGAGCATGAGCGCGAAGCCGATGATATTGGTTTTGCGGTTACGGCTGGCGCGGGTTATAGCGCCACTGAATGCGCGCTGGTCTGGACAAATTTAATCTCAGAGCAAGACGCCTCCGAGTTTAAAAAAGTGCGCAAGCGCGGACGGCGTAATAATATTTTCTCCTCCCATCCCGTGCCAAAAGCGCGGGCGGCTACATTGGCCGCAATGGCAGTGTCTACGCCCAGCGGAGCGGACCTTGGCGAGGCGGTCCACAAGGCGGCAACGCAAAGGCATTTTAGCCATTGGCTCAAAACCGAACTGCTCGCCAAGGATTATAGCCGCCATATTCATCTATTTGAGCAGTTAAAAGCGCGGGGCCGCGATGGGGCCGTGCTAGATTACTATATCGGTGAGGCCTACCGCCTGCGCCGGGGTGAGGGTGACCGAGAGAAGGCGATTGCCGCTTGGGAATCCGCGGCGCAGCAAATCGGCGCTCCGGCGGAAGTGTGGCGGGCGCTTGGGGAGCATTACCGCAAGAAAAAACGCCGCGCCGAGGCGTTATCCGCCTATCAAAAATACTTAAACCAAGCCCCGGCCGCGCAAGATCGCGAGCTTATTGCGGCCTATGTAAATCGTCTGTCGTCGGAGTAAGGCTATGATTAAATTAGCAAAATATGCCATGATTGCTGCAATAGCCCTATCCATGGGGGCGTGTGCGAGCATTCAATTGGCGCCAGCGGGGGCTTACCAAGCGGGGAGTTATTCCGTAAATCTTGGCTCTGACTGGAACGCTATCCCGATTAAAACCGGTAAACGTAAAAAGGCGTCCCTGTTGACCAAGGATGGGCAATTGCTCAATGCGGTGTATTTGTTCTCCGACTTAGAGGCCGGAGATTCGCTACTTCGGGAGCGGCGCAAGGAAAACCCAGTGCCAAAGTTTGATACGGATTTATCCGACCTTGAGCTTGTGGAGTTTTTGGTCGACTCATTGGTAAAGGCGGGGGCCTATGCGGGAGTGGCGACGCAAAATGTGCGCCCGGATAGCTTTAACGGCGAGGACGCTATTCGCTTCGAGCTATCGGGCAATACTAAGGCGGGCCTCAATGTCGAAGGCTCGGCGTTAATGTCGGTTATCGACGAAAAACTCAATATCATCTTGTTTATGGCTCCGTCTGAATATTACGCGTCTAAGGACAGGGCTGATATTGACGGCATTTTCAACTCCGTTGCTGCGGGGCGGGGCATTGGGTGATATTGGGGGTTAATATTGGTTGGATATTTCGGCATTTCCCCGCTTATATTGGCCATATGATTTTCACTGAAAAACAAGGGTTTTCATTGGTAAAAACCCGTGCTAATAGGGCGCAACTTTGCGGGGGCTTGCCCTCGCATTTATCATGAAAATTGGACGCTTAGCGATATATGGCTAGGGTCTGTATTAGAGAATAGGCTTTTTCCATCGTGTCAGACACAGCCGTCATCAATAGCCAAGCCGCCGGGCGCTACGCCCTCGCGCTTTTAGACCTCGCAGAAGAGTCTAAGTCGTTGAAATCCGTAGAGAAAAGCGTGAAAGCGCTTAAGTCTATGATTGCGGGCAGCGGCGACATTCAAGCCATGATAGCCAGCCCTGTCTTTGCGACGGATGATAAGGTTGCGGCCTTAACCGCCCTTGCCGCTAAGGCAAAGCTGCATAAAGATGTCGGTAATTTCGTCGGCCTTGTGGCTAAGAATCACCGCGCGGCAGAGCTTCCGTCTATTATTGACGCATTTGAAAAGCTTGTCGCCAAGAAGCGCGGCACGTCCAGCGCCGTGGTGACCTCGGCTAAGAAATTGACTCCGGCCCAGCTTAAATCGCTGAAAGCCAATCTAAAGAAATCAATCGGGAAAGATGTCGTCATTGAGACCAAAGTCGACGCTGACCTGCTCGGGGGGTTCATCGTAAAGATTGGATCCCGTTTATATGATAGTTCCCTCAAGACGAAACTTGACGGACTAAAACTTGCCATGAAAGAGGTGTAAGCCATGGATATTCGCGCAGCCGAAATTTCCTCCATTCTAAAGAAGCAGATTAAAGGCTTCTCAGCTAAGGCGAAAGTCTCCGATGTGGGCCAAGTGCTCTCCGTCGGTGATGGTATTGCCCGTATTTACGGACTTGAAAATGTCCGCGCCGGTGAAATGGTTGAATTTCCCGGTGGAATTAAGGGCATGGCCCTCAATCTAGAGTCTGACAATGTCGGCGTGGTTATCTTTGGTGATGATAGCGGCATTAAAGAAGGCGACACGGTTAAGCGCCTCGGCGAAATCGTTGACGTTCCTGTCGGCAAAGGCCTGCTTGGCCGCGTTGTTAACCCGCTCGGCGAGCCGATTGACGGCAAAGGCCCGATTAAATCGACCCAGCGTAACCGCGTTGACGTGAAGGCCCCGGGCATTATGCCGCGTAAGGGCGTTCATGAGCCTGTGCAAACCGGCATTAAAGCGATTGATGCGCTTATCCCCGTTGGCCGTGGCCAGCGCGAACTTATCATTGGTGATCGCCAGACCGGCAAAACCGCCGTGGCTGTCGATACTATCCTTAACCAAAAAGCCGCATTTGACGAAGGCCGCACGGAAGATCAGCTTTACTGTATCTATGTGGTTATTGGCCAAAAGCGCTCTACGGTTGCCCAGCTTGTTAAAACCCTCGAAGAGCATGGCGCGATGAAATATTCCATCATTGTTGCCGCGACCGCTTCAGAGCCGGCTCCGCTTCAGTACCTCGCGCCCTTTGCTGGTTGCGCCATGGGCGAGTATTTCCGCGATAACGGCATGCACGCCCTCATCATCTATGATGATTTGTCCAAGCAAGCCGTAGCTTACCGCCAAATGTCCCTATTATTGCGTCGTCCTCCGGGCCGCGAAGCCTATCCGGGTGATGTTTTCTATCTTCACTCCCGCCTGCTTGAGCGCTCCGCCAAGCTTAACGCGGACCACGGCTCTGGCTCTTTGACGGCTCTGCCCATCATTGAGACCCAAGGCAATGACGTGTCGGCCTTTATTCCGACCAATGTGATTTCGATTACCGATGGCCAAATCTTCCTAGAGACGGATTTGTTCTTCCAAGGTATTCGCCCAGCCCTAAATGTAGGTCTGTCCGTGTCCCGTGTGGGCTCATCTGCGCAGATTAAAGCAATGAAACAGGTTGCTGGCCCGATTAAGGGTGAGCTTGCCCAGTACCGCGAAATGGCCGCCTTTGCCCAGTTTGGCTCCGATCTTGACGTGTCTACCCAGCGCCTATTGGCCCGTGGTGAGCGCCTAACCGAACTGCTTAAACAGCCGCAATTCTCTCCGCTTCAAGTGGAAGAGCAAGTTGTTGTGCTTTATGCGGGCACGCGTGGCTATCTTGATAAGGTTGCTGTGAAACAGGTTGGCGCCTACGAAAAAGCGCTTCTGGCTCACATGCACAGCGATAATAGCGCTATCCTTTCCGATATTGCGACAAGCAAAAAACTATCACCGGATAATGAAACCGCTTTGAAAGCCGCACTTGAGGCCTTCACAAACAATTTCATTGCGTAACGTAGATTAGGGAGCGTCACCGTGGCGAACTTAAAAGAACTGCGTAGCCGTATCGCGTCGGTAAAGTCGACGCAAAAAATTACCAAAGCCATGCAAATGGTGGCGGCGGCAAAATTGCGCAAAGCTCAGGAAGCTGCTGAGGCCAGCCGGCCTTATAGTGACCGTATGGGCGCTGTTATCGCCAATCTTGCTAGCTCCATGGCCGGCAAGGGCGATGCGCCTGCGCTTTTAGTCGGAAACGGCAAAGAAGACGTGGTTTTGCTCGTTGTTGCGACCGCTGATCGCGGCCTTTGCGGCGGTTTTAACGGCAATATTGCCCGCCGTGCGCGCGAAGAAATCGTGGCGCTTAAATCGGCTGGTAAAACCGTCAAAATTTTGTGCATTGGTAAAAAAGGCTATGACGTATTGGCCCGTTTTTACGCCGATGACATTATTGAGATGATATCCCTGCGCGAACATAAAACCCTAAAGGCCTCTGTTGGCTTAGAGATTGGCGGCAAAGTTACCGCCATGTATGAAGCCGGCGAATTTGACGTGTGTAAATTGGTTTATTCCCAGTTTGAAAATGTCATGACCCAGACGCCGACGATTAAAACCCTTATTCCAGTGGCCGCGGGCCTAGAGACAGGCGGCGAAACATCTGGCCCTGACCTTAAGGGCGCGATTTACACCTATGAGCCAGACGAAGCGGGCATTTTGCAAGTGCTTTTGCCGCGTAACCTTAACACCCAGATTTTCTCAGCTTTGCTAGAGAATGTCGCCGGTGAAATGGGCTCTAAAATGACAGCCATGGATAATGCGACGCGTAATGCGGGCGACATGATCGACAAGCTATCATTAGAATTTAACAGAACGCGTCAGGCGCAAATCACGTCTGAACTTATTGAAATCATCAGCGGCGCGGAAGCGCTCTAAGACTAGCCAAGAGGAAATTATACCATGGCGAAAGCAGCAGTAAAAAAGGTCGCGGCCAAAAAAGCCCCAGCCAAGAAAAAAGCAGTAGCGAAGAAAAAAGCACCTGCTAAGAAAGCCGCCCCTAAAAAGGCTGCTAAAATCAAAGCGACAGGCCGCATTAGCCAAATCATTGGCGCGGTTATTGACGTGGAATTTGATGGCGCATTGCCATCCATTCTCAACGCCCTTGAAACCGATAACCAAGGCAACCGCCTTGTGCTCGAAGTGGCGCAGCATTTGGGACAAAATACTGTCCGTACCATTGCGATGGATTCCACCGAAGGCCTCGTGCGCGGACAAGCCGTTACCGACCTTGGCACTTCGATTATGGTTCCGGTTGGCCCGGCGACCCTTGGCCGTATCATGAACGTGATTGGCGAGCCCGTCGATGACGCTGGCCCGATTAAAACGACCCTTCGCGCCTCTATTCATCGCGAAGCCCCGCCGCTTGTTGACCAAGCGACCGAGTCCGAAGTCCTCGCGACTGGCATTAAAGTTATCGACCTGCTTTGCCCCTACGCTAAAGGCGGTAAAATTGGTCTGTTCGGCGGCGCCGGCGTTGGCAAAACCGTTTTGATTATGGAACTTATCAATAATATCGCGAAAGCTTACGGCGGTTACTCCGTGTTTGCCGGTGTTGGCGAGCGTACCCGTGAAGGTAATGACCTTTATCACGAAATGATCGAATCTAACGTGAACATTGAAGGCGGCGGCGGTGATAGCCGTTGTACTCTAGTTTATGGCCAGATGAATGAGCCTCCCGGAGCCCGCGCACGTGTGGCTTTGACTGGCCTGTCCCAAGCTGAATATTTCCGCGACGAAGAAGGCAAAGACGTTCTGTTCTTTGTTGATAACATCTTCCGCTTTACCCAAGCTGGCTCTGAAGTGTCCGCGCTTCTTGGCCGTATCCCGTCCGCCGTGGGCTATCAGCCTACGCTGGCGACCGAAATGGGCCAGATGCAAGAGCGTATTACTTCAACCCATAAAGGCTCGATTACTTCTGTGCAGGCGATTTACGTTCCTGCCGATGATTTGACCGACCCGGCCCCTGCGACATCCTTTGCTCATTTGGACGCGACCACGGTTCTAAACCGCGCCATATCCGAAAAAGGCATTTACCCCGCCGTTGACCCGCTCGATTCTACCTCACGTATCCTAGAGCCGCGCACGGTTGGTGAAGAGCATTACGCTACGGCCCGTATGGTGCAGGAAATCCTGCAAAAGTATAAATCCCTGCAAGACATCATCGCGATTTTGGGCATGGACGAGCTGTCCGAAGAAGACAAATTGACCGTATCGCGCGCGCGTAAGGTTGAGCGTTTCCTTAGCCAGCCTTTCCACGTTGCTGAAATCTTTACCGGCTCACCGGGCTTGCTCGTTGACCTGAAAGATACAGTCTCCTCGTTTAAAGGCCTGTGTGAAGGCGAATATGATCACCTTCCAGAGCAAGCCTTCTACATGGTTGGCGGCATTGATGACGTGATTAAAAAGGCAGAAAAAATGGCGGCGGAAGCGGCCTAATATGAAGCCAAAGCTTGAAATTGGGGACTGTGTGAATAGCGTATGCCCCAATTCAGGCAAGCCGGTTAGCGCCGAGAGTTTGACGCGCTATAAGGGGGCTGTGGTCGGGTTTTGTAAGCCGTCCTGCCGCGACACATTTGAAAACGCTATAATACTGTTTGAAGACAATTTAGGACGCTAAAATGGCTGATAAATTACAATTTTCCCTCGTCTCTCCAGAGCGCGAGCTTTTCTCTGGCCTTGTTGACCAAGTTGACATTCCGGGCACAGAGGGCGATTTGGGCATTTTGCCTAACCATAGCCCGCTCATGGCGGCTATCCGCAC
The DNA here is from genome assembly GCA_036478975.1 of Robiginitomaculum sp. Classification (GTDB taxonomy): domain Bacteria; phylum Pseudomonadota; class Alphaproteobacteria; order Caulobacterales; family Maricaulaceae; genus Robiginitomaculum. Next base: position 11,899 of record JAZGFA010000104.1, read on the forward strand.
GGGCATTGTTACGGTTATGGACGGCGGATCGACAACGCAATATTTCATCGCCGGCGGTTTTGCCGACGTTATGCCTGATGGTTTGACCATTCTAGCAGAGCGCGCAACATTGCTTGCTGATGTGGACGCGGACGCTATCACGGCGGAAATCGCCCAGTCCGAAGCCGCGCTTAGCGGGTTAGAGGGCGACGCGGCCATGGCCGCCACCCAGCACCTTGACGGCTTGCGCGCGGTCGTAAAACGCTAGGCTATTTTGCAATATTGAATTTGAAACCCGCACTGTGATGCGGGTTTTTTATTGCAAGAATATTCATCACCAAAACGCCTTAATCTGGGCCTTGATAGGGCCATAGATTTAGCGCATGTGTTGGTCATGAAAAAATATTTCAAATATCTCAAGCGCCTGTTTAAATATGGAAGCCTTGCCGCATTATTATGCCTTATTTATGGTTTCATGATCGAGCCTAGGCTGTTGTTTTTACGCGAAGTTTCTATTGAAAGCGCGAACTGGACGGGGCCAGATTTACGCATTGCCCTCGCCGCGGACATTCATATTGGCGGACTGCATGTGGACGCGAAACGGGCGGGCCTTATTGCGCAGCGGCTTAGCGATTTGAACGCCGACATCATTCTTATGCCGGGGGATTTCGTCAATGGTCATACGCCTTATTCACACCGTAGCCCCGAAGAGATTGAGCAAATTGAAACAGGGCTAGCGGCGCTTGGCAATATGCGCTCGCATTTGGGCACATATGCGAGCCTTGGCAATCATGATAGCTGGTTTGGCAAGAGGATTGTCAAAGCGGGTTTAGATAGGGGCGCCGTTCGCGTGCTGACCAATGGGGCGTATAATCTTGACCGTGTGTGTATTGTCGGCCTCGCTGACTTTGATACGGATAGTCCAAGTGGTGATGCATTTAATACGTGCCATTCGAAATCGGCTATTATCACGCTCACCCATTCACCGGATGCCTTGCGCTTTGTTCCGGATGACGCGGCGCTTGTCGTGGCGGGCCATACCCATGGAGGGCAGGTCAATATACCTATTATTGGGCGGCGGGTGACCTCGACGCGGCTCGGCAAGCCCTATGCTTACGGGCTTGTTTATGACGGGGAGCGGCCCGTATTTATTACGGCGGGCATTGGCACATCTATACTGCCCGCGCGCTTTCGCGCCCCGCCGGAAATTGTGCTGATTACCCTGAAGGCCAAGCCATAACGGCACCCTGTGGAGGACTGGCAAAGCGAAGCTATGGCACGCAAACCTATAGCGGGCCTGCCGACCTTTATGAAAGATTTGCATGACTGGAAGGGCACGCCGACCCTTTACGGTTCGCGGGCCTTTAAAGGCAATGCGCCCGCGAAGCAGGACGATGTCTTTTTAGACCTCTGGCGTAGGGGCGGTATGATCAGCCTGGGTAAATCGACCACGCCAGAATACGGCCTTACCTCTTGCGCCGAGCCTTTATTGACTGGCACGATCCGTAACCCTTGGAAGCTCAGCCGTATTTCAGGCGGCTCCTCCGGCGGCGCGGCCTATTCGGTCTTAAGCCGTCACGGGGCGCGATCCCAAGTCCAGATGAGGATTTACCCGTTGACGTTAGCGTGCAACATGCGGTGACTTTGACCGTGCGCGATAGCGCGGCTCTATTTGCTATGGCCGAGGCGGATATGAAATTGGCCATGTCACCGGCCCTTCTAAGCGCAGGCTAAAGATTGCCTATGCACCCAAACCAACAACGGATGTTTTCGTTGACGCGGCGACGATAGCGGCGCTGGACGATAGGGAGAGCGTGCTAAAATACCCCATTAAATTTGAAGCGGTGTATCATTCTTGGTTTGATAAATTTGATGTGATATTGCCACCGACGGTCAGCACAACGGCCCCGGCGGTTGGGGCGCAGGCTCCGGATGGTGACTTTGAAACCGTTTGGAATAATGTGCTTGGCTTTGCCGCTTTTACTCCGCCAATGAATGTGGCCGGCGCGGCGTCGATGAGTGTGCCTCTGCACCAATCAGAAGACGGCATGCCGCTAGCGTCGATGTTTTCGGGCCGAAAGGGTGATGACGGATTACTGCTAGCCCTTGCCTATGAACTTGAAGCGGCGCGTCCATGGATAGGCCGATAACCCGCAATGGCGCTTTAGCTTATTTTAAGAGAATATTTTTCGAAAGGGCATCTTCCACGTCTTTTTTGGGACGCGTCCTGTCCGTCTTATTGGTGAGCAGGAAGAAAGCCAGAAGGCCCAAGCCGGCTAGTAGGGCAGCGAGGTAGAATGACGCGCCGGGAATATAAGCGGGGCCGCTATCTTTGGTAAACATATGAAACGCCCCCGCCATGGCGAGGGGGCCGACCATCATGGCCAGGGCTTGGGCCGCGCCGATTGCGCCTTGCAATTCCCCCTGTTCGGATTTTGAAATGCGGCTCGACATCATATTGGTGATGGAGGGGCGGTAAAGTCCAGCGAGGGCTGCGAGCAGGCCGGCGGCATAAACCATCCATCCGACTTTGGCATATCCAAAGGCAGCGTAGCCGAGGGTGGCGCAGAGAACGCCGATAATGGCGGCCCAATATTGGCCGATTTTTGGAATGATAATCCGAATAAGCCCGCCCTGAACGACAAAGCTAGCAAGGCCAAATACGGCGAGGGAAATGCCAACATCCCCCGGACTCCAGCCGAGTTTTTCCTGCATGGAAATCGTATAGGTGGTCGGATAGACCGTATGAGCGAGGGACATGAGAAAGTAGACAAATAACATGCCGTGGACGCCCTTAACGCGGGCCAGAGATTTTAGCGCGCCGTAGGGGTTGGCGCGGCTGGCTTTGACCGGGCGGCGGTCTTCTGGTTTGAGGGTTTCCGGCAGGAAGAGGAAGCCGTAAATCATATTAAGCAGACCCAAGCCCGCCGCCACAAAGAAGGGAAGTTGCGGGCTAGCGAGGGAGCCTAAAAACTTTGGCTCTGCAAGTATGCCGCCAATGGCCGGGCCAAGGATGAAGCCTATGCCAAAGGCCGCGCCGACAAGGCCGAAATTTTGCGCGCGGGTTTCCGGCGGGCTAATGTCGGCAATATAGGCGTTGGCCGTAGAAAATGTCGCCCCGAGCGCCCCGGCAATAAGCCGCCCTGCATAGAGAAACGTTATGGTTGGGGCGAGGCCCATAAGCAAGTAGTCGAGCGACAGTCCGAGCAGAGAGAGGAGCATGATTTTACGCCGACCATAGGCGTCCGATAGCGCGCCGATAAGCGGCATGAACAAAAACTGCATCACCGCGAAGGTAAAGGTGAGATAGCCCAAATGCAGGCTCGCATCGCTATTGCTAGAGCCGGTAAGTTCTTTAACAAGATCAGGAATAACCGGAAGGATAATGCCAAAACCAATAGCATTAAGCGCCACGGTGATAAGCACAAAAATAAGGGCGTTAAGGCCCGCTTTCTTTTGCGGCTTTGGTGTTGACGTGACCATGTTTAGCCGCCCTCAAACCGCGCGAAATCTTGGGCGATACGCGCGTAGACCTTGCGTTTAAACGGAACGATTAACGCGGCCGCTTCCTCTAGGCCCGCCCAGCGAAAACCGGAGAACTCTGCGGGCAAATGGCGGTTTAGATTAAAATCAGAATCCGCGCCGTGGAAGCGAAAGGCGAACCATTTTTGCTTTTGCCCGCGCCATTTATGGCCATCACGTTTTTGCCCGCCGGGAATGTCGTAACACAGCCAGTCATCGATAGCGCCGAGCGGCGAGAGAAGATTGACGCTGACTCCGGTTTCTTCTTCAAGCTCGCGTATGGCGCAATGCTCGAATGTCTCTCCGGGGTCTATGCCCCCTTGCGGCAATTGCCAGCAATGCTGCGCCGCTGCGCCGCTGCGCCGTCCAAGCCATACCTGCCCGCGCTGATTAAACAGGGCAATGCCCGCGCAGGGACGGTAATCAGAAAGCGGGCCGGCGGGGTTTGGCATTATTGCGGCGGTCTATTATTGTTAAAAGCATAGGAGGCAGGAGCGAGGGTGACCTTGCGTTTCTCCATGCCATCAGACCATGCGATAATCGCGTCTATGGTAGCAGGGTAGGAGAACCCCATGCCGAGGGCTGTGGTTTTCCCATCGGCGCTCGCCTCTAGGGCGCGCAGGGCAGCCTCGACGGCGCTTTGATTGGGGGTAGCGTCAATTACGCTGCGGTTTTGTACCCAGGGTACATTGGCGCGCTTTGTCGTATTGACAACGGCGGGATTGATGCCAACCCCGTCATAGACAAAGCCAATTCCCGCAACGCCTAAATGGGACATGACGGGGGCGATGGCGGCTTCACTGTCAAAGAACCGGCCTCCGAGGTAATTGGTCACGGCAAAATAGCCTTGGGCGCGGCTCATTAAATAATCGAGATTGCGAATATTATTGCCGGCAGGGGTGTTGGCACGCAAGGTATAGCGCCCGCCCACTACGGAGGGATCGAAATTATACGGCTCCATTGGAATTTCCAAAATAACCTCATGGCCCTTGGCGCGCGCTTTGTTGACCCAAGACTGCAGGCCTTGGGTTTGCGGGGCAAAGGATAGGGTTATTTCCGCCGGCAAGCTATCAATCGCGCGCTGGGTTTGAACCGTATTAATGCCAAGGCCGCCAACAATTACCGCCATGGTTTTAGTTTTTGGTGGCGCAGCAAAGGGCTTGGCATAGGCAAGGGACGGGGCGCGTCCGCTAGCGCTGCGTTTTGGCACGGGGCCGCGCGGCGTCATGCGTGTCATGCCGGTAATTGGCGCGCGCGGCAGGGGGCCGCTGGACCTAGCCGAGGGAATAAATTGACCCGGAGCAGCGGGGCGGGTTGCGCTAAGGGATATTTCGCCATTGCTCGCATCGCCAATGGGCTGACCGCCAATGGTGGCCTGGGTCGGCACAGGGCCAGTTGGCCGCGTGCTGACCGTGGGCAGCGTGGCAGTTGGGGCAGGGGTTTGTCCCGCTAGGTCAGTGCTTGGATTGATTTGAATGCCACCATTACCCAATATATCTGCCCCGCTATTGGCGGGGATATTTGTAGCGGAAGGTTTATCGGGCAAGGGGGTTGTCGCGCCCATTAAATTGGGCAAATCCGTCTGCGCGTCTTGGCCGCCGTCGAGTCCATTTACGGGGGCAGGGGCCTCAAATTCGGCTATGGTGACGCCGCCGCGTGAAACCGCGTCGCGCGGATTACCAAGAAATTGCACTAACAGGGCCATAATCGCTGGAACGGCGCAGAGCGCGCAGAGGGCAAGCAAGGCATGACGCGCGAGCGAGGGACCCCGGTGGCGGGCGATTTGGGTGTGGCTATAACGATTCATAGGGAATCATAGCCTGACTGCCCGTATGGTTCCAGTAAGAATACGCGCCTAGGGGGAGCTTTACTGCTTAATTACGTCTATTCGGTTTGAGTGGCTTGGGCCATGATAAGCGCCTTGAAATTAGGGCTTTTGAGGGTTTCAACGGCGCGTTCAAGTTGATAATCGCCGCCCTCTTTATAATCCTCTGGCGGGTAATCAATTTTGATGTCGCCAGAAACCGTGTCATCTTCGCTATTGGAAGTAATATCGAGCGCATTGGGCAGGTCTTTTTCGCCGAAACGTTTACGCACTTTGCCCGTGTCCTTGGAGTAGGAAACATAAAGATCAGGGTCTACGCCCGTGCCTTGAATAGAGCGGCCCGCAGGGGTGTAATAGCGCGCCGTGGTCAGGCGCAGCGCGCCGTCGCGACCGCCGTTAAGCGGGATAACCGATTGCACGGAGCCTTTACCAAAGCTTGTTGTGCCCATAATCAACGCCCGTTGGCGGTCTTGCAGAGCGCCCGCGACGATTTCCGCCGCAGAAGCGGATGCGCCATTGATAAGCACGACGATAGGAACGCCGTCCAGCAGTTCGCCGCGTTTAGCATTATAACGCTGGGTTTCTTTCGGGTCGCGGCTGCGGGTGGATACCACTTCGCCGCCGTCAAGAAATACGCTAGAAACGCGCACGGATTGGTCAAGAAGCCCGCCGGGATTATTACGCAAATCAACCACAAGGCCCGGTATAGAGCCGCCGAGTTCTTTTTTAAGCGCGGCGACGCTCTCTTCTAAAAGCTTGCCCGTGGTTTCGTTAAAGCCAGAAATACGCACATAGCCCATGCCGTCTTCGACGCGGTGACGCACGACTTTTTGCTTGATAACTTCACGTACCATAGTGATTTCGAGTGTGTCGTCTTCACCTTCGCGCAAAACGGTAACGGTTATAGACTCACCTGCCTCGCCGCGCATGTTTTCAACCGCTTCATTTAGCGACAGCCCTATAATGCTCTCGCCGTCAATGGCGGTGATATAGTCGCCCGCCTTAATGCCAGCGCGAAATGCTGGTGTGTCGTCCATGGGGGTGATGATTTTCACCATGTCATTTTCCATGGTCACTTCCATGCCAAGGCCGCCATATTCGCCGCGCGTCGTGCTTTGCATGTCGCGGAAACTATCTGGGCTCATATAGGAGGAATGCGGGTCTAAGGATTGGAGCATGCCGTTTAAGGCTTCGTCGATAAGGGCCGCGTCGTCGACCTCGACCACATATTCATTACGCACGCGCGAGAGCACGTCGGCAAATAGCTCTAATTGGCGAAATGTCTGCTGATGGGAGGGCTGCTCTACCGCACCGGCCATAAGCCCGCTAGAGGTAAAGGCAAATAGCGCCGTGGCGCAAACCGCGCCCATCATGGGAAGAACATATTTCATAGCCAAATCCTAAATTATCCATCGGTGTGGATGTTTTTTTTATATCGTAGCCCCTTGGACGCGCGCGCGCTAGCACAATCCCCAGCCTTAGCGCAGATTTGCGTGACCCGCCCCTAGCGCATTTTAGCATAGGCCGTGGCCAGCCAAGGGGCGGGATTAACCGGCGTACCGTTTTTCCAAAACTCTATATAAAGCTCACTATTAAGCCTTGCACCCATCGTGCCAATCGGCTCTCCGGCTTCGATAATGTCGCCCTCATGACCGTGGGCCGTGCCCATTCCTGTCAAAACGATGAAATATCCCTCGCCGACATTAAGCATCACCACATTACCATAGCTCTTAAACGGGCCGACAAAGGCGATGCGCCCCGTATAGGGGGCAATCACTTGGGCATTGGCGCTGGTGGCGATTTTATAGCCCTTAGAGCGGCTACCATCCTTAAGCGACGTGTTATATTTACTGATAATGCGGCCGCGCACCGGCGCGCGTAAGCTTCCGCGCGCATCGGCGAAACGGTCAGTATCGGGGGCGCGGACATAGGGCTCTGGCGGGCGATCGGCGCGCGGCTTTGTGCGCGGATAGGGAACGGCGCCGCTTTGACCGCGTAGGCTTCCGCGCGCGGCAGGTTTAACGCGCGGATCGGCGGAGCGCGAGCGGGCTTCAAAGGCAGAAATCAGCGCCCGTAAATCCTCGGCTTCACCTGCCAGCGTGGCGATGCGCCTATCCTGCGCCTTGCTGCGCTTGGCGATTGAGGCTTCAAGGGCGGTTTTCTCTTTTACGCTTTTGCTAATGGAGGCGCGGCGCACATCGAGGTCGCGCTCGCTTTCCTCAAGCTTGCTTTTCTCGCCGGTGATTTTGCCCTCAAGCTGTTCAAGGGTCTCAAGTTTGGCCGCCAGCATAGCGGAGCGCTCCGCCAAAGCCTGGGTCACCGCCGTCAGCAGCATGGCCGCCTGCGCCGCCTTGCTTGCGTCTTTTGGCATAACTGCAATCGGCGGCGGCGGCGTCCTCTCAAGCCTTTGCAGGGCCGAGAGCAAATCGGCCATAGACTCGCGGTCCGCAGTAATAGAGCGGGTTAAATCGCGCGATTTTCCGGTTAAATCCGTAAGCTTTCGCGATGCGGCGCTGCTGGCTTTCTCATAGCTTTGCGCCTGCGCCGCCGCGTCAATCAGCCCTGCGCGAAGCCGCTTTATCTCTACCTCAGCTTTTCTGCGCTGCGCGTCCAAACGCGCTTTTTCCGCCTCGGCCTGCTCTTGCGCCTTAGTCACCTCCGACAATTTATCATTATCCGCCGCGCTCTGGGCATATGCCAGATTGGGCAAGCCAAGTAGAATCAAAAGAAGGGCAAAACGTAGCATGGGAGCAAGCTAGCGAATGCGACGCGTGCTGTCAGCTAGATATGTGAGGTGACCTCTAATAGAACTTCGCCAACATGACCCACAACATTAGCACTAAAAAGAACGGGAAATAAAAGACCCGGAACAGTTGATTGTTATTAAAATCAAAAATCGGAGATCTGTCTTTGGTGTAAATCATCAAATTCAACGTCGAGAGAATAATCATTAAATAGGTCGTAAAATAAAAATACTCCATGAAAATTAAATCAGCCGTCACGACATCCTTGCGCAAATCGATATGGGAAAAAATCAGTACAAAGAAGAAAGCTGCCATGCTCTCGATAATGCCCTGACGTGATTCAGATTTATGGCAGGCCATGATTAAGATGTATATCATGGCTAAGCTCACCCCGATGGGAATCAAATAGGTGACAAAAGCATTGAGCAATTTGCGCTTCATATGGATGTTGTAATGAAGCACCGGCATGTTTTGAAATACGGCATGGTCCGCTCCGCCAAAGCTAGTGTCATAATTTTCAAGGGAAAAGTTGAAATAGCTTTCGGTAATCGTGTTGCCCGAAAGTTCTATTTTCGGACTCAACCCGCTTTTCTGCGCTGGACTTGTGGCTTTGAAACTATCTAAATCCGGAACCAAGATAAGGTTGTCTGACGCCAATAGGGGCTGAATTACAATATTCAAATGCCGTTTATCAAAGGGGTAGTCTCTATATTTTAAATTGAGGCGAAGGGTGACACGAAAGTCCGAACGCACTAATACATAGTCAGCACTGCCTTCTTGTGACTCTATCTTTTCCCGGTAAGTTTCCTCAATGAAAGAGCTTTCTGCAAAGGGAGATATCTGCGGAAACCGAAACCCAATATCGACATCATCCGCTATCTCCGTCGGGTATTTTTGCCATAAGACGCCCGACACATTGACATCGTAACTGTCTACAAAGGCCATGCGGTCAATATAAATACCCGTAGGTACAGGCGTTCCATGCGCAATTTTTAAAGCATCTGCACGGGCGTGTTGCTTATCAATAAAGCTGCCAAGGCTGGAGTTATCTACGATAGGCTGGCTTTGATTGGCGTTTATATTAACCTTGACGCTATGCTGTAGGCTGCCGATGAAGAAAATATTGGCGAATAATAAAAAACTGGCTAAAATACTTAAAACTTCAATCTCACCACGATCTAAAACGTCGCGGCCAAAATACAAGGCGATAAAGACGACAAGTAGGGCGGAAAATATTAGGGCCAGTTTAATATATCGGCGGTTGAGCGCAGTTTTATTCGCGGTCAAATCTCCCTTGAAAAACACCAATCCGATTCCGAAATCTGATGTTGGAATATAGTCATAATAAAATAGGGACGTATCGTTACTGGTGCGGTCAAGAAACTGAACATTCCCGACGTTTTGCAATTTCATGCTTTGATAGGCTTCGATTAACTGCGGATTAGTCTCCGCGGCAAGTATGTCATCAAGCGTTTTCGTTCCGACATAATCAGAAATGGGATGGGTAAGAAATGCGCCATTGCGTGAGGTAATAAAACTGTATCCGATTTTGCCGACACTGATAGAATGGATGAGGTTTTTAAAATCACCGACATCTATGCTAAAACCAATCATGCCTCTAACTTGACCCTTTTTGGGGCCTGACTGATAATAAAACGGGACGCCATAATCAACATACCAGGCTTTAGAGCCCGCTCCGTAATAGGTATCTGACCACATCGCACCTGCGTCGATAACGTCGGTATACCAAGCTGTTCCTTTGCCTTTTACTGTGTAATCATAACTGTCATCAACAAGGATATAATTCCCCTTGCCTTTGTCATAGTAAGGGCAGAACAGGCGTCGAGTTTTGGAGAATGTCTCTGGTTCATAACATGCCGCGACGCCGCGAATTTCTGAAACGTTAAGGGAGGAGTCTCTGATAAGCTCTTTAATCTCTTTTTCAGAAAATTCTTTTTCCCCGAACTTTTCTCCAAGACGCTTACCTTCAGCTTCAATCTTTTCGAGCAGGGTGGTTATTTCTGTTTTTAAAGCGGCTGTTGTTGCGCTCGCCGTTCCAAGCGCCTGAGAATCTTGGCTTTTCTTATAATGGGATAGCGCGATGAATTGAAACACAAAGAGCGCAAGCAAACAAAAGCCAGTGGCGTAAAAAATAAAACGAACGGTGTTTCTCATGGATAAGGTCTAGCACAGCTTAGGTTTTTTCAAAGGTAAAATACAACCCTCGTTCGCTACAGTACTTATTGCAGCGAAACTGCGTTTCGCTGTTACTAATCCCGGTGATAAGGCGTGCCGGCGAGTATCGATAGGGCGCGGTAGATTTGTTCCATAATCATGACGCGCACTAATTTGTGGGGCCAGACTTGCGGGCCGAAGCTCCACAATGTGACATTTGCGGGCAGCTCGCTGGGTTCAAACCCATCCGCTCCGCCAATGACGAAGACGATATGGCGGTCACCATCATCGCGCCAGCGGGAGATGTGCCTAGAAATTTGCCGAGACGTCAGCGCTTTGCCGCGCTCATCAAGGGCGATGATGCGGGCGTTGTCATAGCCGCTAAGGATTGCGCGGGTCTCATCGGCGCGTGATTTGGCGCCGCGCGTATCTATGGCGCTAACGGAAATATCGGTAATGCCGAGATTGCGCGACAGGTGTTTTGCGCGGCTTAGATAATCGTCAATCAATGCGCGCTCTGGCCCTGACTTAATCAGTCCCGATGCGCGCACGGTGATTTTCATTGGAGAGCGGCCTAGGCGCGGGGCGTAGGGATAGCGTTCTCGCCGCTAAGATGGCCTTCGCCGGCGGGGGAGGTCCAGATTTTCTCGATATTATAGAACTCGCGCACTTCCGGGCGGAATATGTGCAAAATCACATCGCCCGCGTCGATAAGTACCCAGTCGCACGCGTCTTGGCCTTCAATGCCCATTTGTGACATGCCGGCTTCTTTAAGGTCTTTAAACACATAGTCAGCGAGGGCGCTAACATGGCGGTTAGAGCGGCCAGAGGCGACAATCATGTAATCGGCGATGGAGGATTTACCCTCTAGGTCGATATTGAGAATATCCTGGGCGCTATGCTCATCTAGGGTAGCGATGATATGCGCCGCCAATTTTTTGGCGTCGGCAAGTTCGCCCTCGATTTGGACGCCATCAGTAACTTTGGTGGTTCCGGTGTTGTAACGGGTAGACACGGCATATTCTCCTTGGATGAAGTCTCATCCTAACATGTTTTTACTCTGTCGACTATCAGCAATTGTCCTGATTCTTTCGGCGAATTGCACTAGAGGAAAGGCTGTTAAGGGGCGGGGTGAGATATGTCCAGCGCGGAGTGCAGGAAAGCGCAATTGTTTGCGCGCGCCGCTCTGGTATTCTGGCGTGGCTATACATGCGCGCGGCCTTTCCTAGGCGTGATTTCACCGCCTCTCCGGGCCGTCCGACCACGACAATCGGCAGGGCGTGCAGGATGTCTTGCCAGTTTTTCCACTTTGGCAGTTGGCGCAAATTATCCGCGCCCATTAACAGAACGAAATTATGCCGCGGCCATTTTTTCTGCGCCCGCCTTATCATATCAATGGTGTAGCGCGTGCCAAAGTCTTGCTCCATATCACTGATTTTCATTTGCGGCGGCAGGCCAAGGGCGCGCACGCTGTCTTTGCGGGCTGCGTAATTGCCGCTATCGGGCTTAAGCGGATTACCGGGGCTGACCAGCCACCAAACTTGGTCAAGGCCGGCTTCGCGCAGACCGCACCGCGCCACATGCAAATGGCCGCTATGGGCGGGATTAAACGAGCCGCCAAATAGGCCCACGGTCGGACCAGTTTTTGCACACTGCTTATGGGTGATGGCGCTAGGGACGGGTCTGCCCCTTGCCATGCACGGCGTATTTATAGGTGGTTAAATGCTGCGCGCCAACGGGGCCGCGCGCATGGATACGGCCCGTAGCAATGCCGATTTCCGCGCCAAAGCCAAATTCTCCGCCATCGGCAAATTGAGTCGATGTATTGTGCATGACAATAGCGCTATCCACATGGCTTAGAAATAGGTCCGCTACGGTTTGATTGCCCGTGATAATCGCGTCCGTATGGCCGGAGCTATAGCGGGCAATATGGGCGAGGGCGCCTTCGATATTATCGACGATTTTGACGCTGATAATCGCTTCTAAATATTCCGTAGACCAATCGTCTTCGCTTGCGGCATTGATATTTGGCGCTATGGCCCGCGCGCGCCCGTCGCCGCGTACTTGGCAGCCTAAATCGATCAGGGCGGCGCTAAGCGGCGCGAGTAATGTCTTGGCGATTTTGGCGTCCATAATCAGGGTCTCAGTCGCTCCGCACACCCCCGTGCGCCGCATTTTCGCGTTGAGCACAATGTCGGTCGCCATTTGCGCCTCGGCGTCCTCGTGGACATAGCTATGGCACAGGCCCTCTAAGTGGGCGAGGACAGGCACGCGCGCATCGGCCTGCACGCGGGCAATCAAGCTTTTGCCGCCGCGCGGAATGATAAGATCAACCCTATTGCCAAGGCCAGAGAGCAAATGCCCTACGGCGGCGCGGTCCGTGGTCGCGATAAGCTGTATGGCGGCTTGGGGCAGGCCCGCGGCCTCTAGCCCTGTGCGCAGGGCGGCGTGGATGGCTTTGCTACTATTGGCGCTCTCGGAGCCTGCGCGCAAAATACAGGCATTACCGGATTTTAGGCACAGCGCCCCCGCATCGGCGGTGACATTGGGGCGGCTCTCATAAATAATGCCGATGACGCCAATGGGCACGCGCACTTTGGCAATGGTCAGGCCATTATCTGGCGTCCAGCGCGTGTCCTCCATGCCAACAGGGTCGGGCAGGGCGGCGATGGACTCAATTGCACCCGCCATGGCTTCAACCCGGCCGGCATCCAGTAAGAGGCGGTCGAGCATGGCCGCGCTTAGCCCCTTGGCTTTGGCTTGCTCCATATCAAGGGCATTGGCTTTGAGGATGATATCGGCGCCGCCGCGGATATTAGCAGCCATGGCTTTAAAGGCGTGGTCTTTGGCAGGGGCGCTGGCCGTGCGCAAAATATTGGCCGCCTCGCGCGCCTTGCGGCCAAGGCCGTCCATATAGGCGGCAAGGTCAGTGATGGGGCTTTGATCGGTCATGTCGGGCCTACAGCATTACTAAGTCATCGCGATGAACGATGGCATCGCCGGCATTATAGCCAAGGGCGCTCTCTATGTCGCCAGAGTTTTTGCCGATGATAAGCCCCGCATCTAACGCGCCATAAGCGCTCAGCCCGCGGGCGATTTGCGCGCCGTCTGGCCCGATAATCGTTACCGCGTCACCCTTTTCAAAAACGCCGCTAATGGCGGTTACTCCGGCGGGAAGCAGGCTTTTGCCGCGGCCCAATGCCGCAATCGCGCCCGCGTCAACGGTCAGCGTGCCGGCGGGTTTAAGCGCGCCGACTATCCATTGTTTACGCGCCGCAATCGGGTCAGCGCTGGCCTTAAACCAGGAGGCCGTGGCCCCGCCTTCGAGGGCGCTAATCGGGCGCAGGGTTTCGCCGCGCGTAATCACCATATGACAGCCCGCTTGCACCGCAATGCGCGCGGCGGCGATTTTCGTTACCATGCCGCCAGAGCCAAAGCCCGCCCCTTGATTGACGCCGCCGGCCATGGCTTCGATTGCCGGCGTGATGGCCTCGATAACGGGAATATGCTCTGCGCCATCATCACTGCGCGGATCGCCCGTGTAAAGTCCGTCAATGTCGGACAGAAGCACTAATATGTCGGCCCCGACCATTTGCGCGACCCGGGCGGCTAGGCGGTCATTATCGCCGTAACGGATTTCGTCCGTGGCCACCGTGTCATTTTCATTGATGATGGGGACTGCGCCAAGGGAGAGCAGGGTTTCAAGGGTGGAGCGCGCGTTGAGCCAGCGGCGGCGGTTTTCCGTATCCATTAGGGTCAGCAGGGCTTGGGCTGTGACGATGTTATGGGGGGAGAGGGCGTCCTCATAGCTTTGGGTAAGGCGGGCTTGCCCAGCGGCGGCGCAGGCTTGTTTCTGCTCTAGGGCGAGGGATTGCCCTGCCAGTCCAAGCCGCGCGCGGCCTAGGGCGATAGCGCCAGATGAGACGATAAGCACCTCGGTTTGCCGCGCGCGCATCATGGCGATATCTTGGGAAAGGGCGGTGAGCCAGTCGCGGGCTAGGGCGCCGCTCTCATCGCCAATTAAAAGCGCCGAGCCAATTTTAATGACAATTCGTTTTGCGCCCGTAAGAGCGTTTAAATATTCACTATCGGAGGTCACTAGCCGTGGTTTTCATAACGCACGGAGGCAGGGTCAATGCCTAGCTCATCAAGCTCTACAATATGGGCAAACACTATGCCATTCGTAAACCAATAGCGGGTTTGCCCCCCGATTGTGTGGATGACTTTTTGATGACAAATTGCGGTTTCATCGCGGGTAATCCAGTAGCCATCTTCATGTTGCACAAGGGCGCAGGCCTCTAATTTACGGGCGTTCTGACGCCGGCGCGCAAGAAAGTCTTTAGGTTCAGTTGGGCCAAGTTTTTGCACTAATAGAACGGTTTTTTTAATGCGGTTATCGATAATAAAAATAGAGGCATTATCCTTAATGCTTATTTTAAAGTCAGCCGGGCGCGGCGAGTTTTCACAAAACTGATAGCGAAATGTCAAGCGTTGAGTTTGTTGCTTAAATAGCTCTAGGTCAGCCGTCTTCCATATGCAGTCACGCTTTAACTCACTTGCGCTTTGATAATAGCTATTGGGCATCGGGATTATAAGGGGCTGTTTATCGGCGCAGGCGGATAGCACCGTCGCGGCGAGGGTCAGTATTGCGGGAAAAAAAGTGGTAAGTTTCATCTAAGGACTCCAAGGCTCTACATAATCTTCGGCATGGCCGGCTTTAACATTTACCGCCGTTTTTTTCTCAGCCGCGCGGCGGGCCTCAATCATTTTATAGACGCGGCCCATTAGATCGCGTACGCCATCCCCCGTGACGCCAGAGATTAGCATTGGCGTGACGCCGGAGGCTTTCTTAAGCGCTTTGGTGACCGACTTAATCGTGTCTTCGTCCATGGAATCGCTCTTGGTAATCACCAGAATTTCTTCCTTTTCGGCAAGGCCATCAGCATAGGCGGCCAGCTCTGAGCGAATAGTGTGATAGGAGGTGACAGGGTCTTTCTGGGTTCCGTCGACAAGGTGCATTAGGGCGGAGCAGCGCTCCACATGGCCAAGGAAACGGTGCCCAAGGCCAAGGCCTTCGCTAGCGCCTTCGATAAGACCGGGAATATCTGCCAGCACAAAACGGGCGGCGGGGCCAAGCTCCACCACGCCCAAATGCGGACGAATAGTGGTGAAAGGATAGTCCGCTGTTTTCGGCTTGGCCGCGCTAACGGCGGCAAGCAATGTGGACTTACCCGCATTGGGCAGGCCGACAAGACCCGCGTCCGCGATGAGTTTTAGCTTAAGCCACAGCCAACGCTCCTCACCGGCTTCACCGGGATTGGCGCGGCGCGGCGCTTGGTTGATGGAGGATTTAAACCGGGCATTGCCCCAGCCGCCATTGCCGCCCTTGGCCAGCATAACCCGCTGGCCTTCTTCGACCATATCAACGAGCAGCGTATCATCATCAGCGTCAAATATCTGCGTGCCGACCGGGACGAGCATCACAACGTCTTCGCCGGTTTTACCCGCGCGATCACGGCCCATGCCATGGGTTCCGATCTCGGCTTTGAAATGCTGTTTATAGCGATAGTCAATCAGCGTGTTGAGGTCATTGGCCGCCTCTACCCACACGTCTCCGCCCTTGCCGCCATCCCCGCCATTAGGGCCGCCAAAGGCGATGTATTTCTCACGGCGAAAACTAATGCAGCCGCCGCCGCCATCGCCGGATTTAATATAAATTTTGGCTTGATCTAAAAATTTCATAATACTGTCCTTAGGCGCGCTTTTACCCGCTTATTTTTGTTTTGGCTAGGCGGGTTTGCGCCTTGTTTATTTGTTAGGCCGTGGCGCATTCAGTAGATATTCAAACCCGCCCGCATAGGCCATGCGGGCATTTGAGTATGCGGGTGCGCTCTCTCCGGTTTTGACAAAGCCTAGCTTTTCAAGCACATGGCCAGAGCCGGGATTATCGCCAAAAGTGGCCGCTTTTATTTCACGGGCGCCGAGATGGTCTTGCGCGGCTTTGATAATCGCGCGGCCTGCTTCGGTGGCGTAGCCTTGCCCCCAATAGGGCTTGCCAATGAAATATCCGATTTCCCAATCATCGCCATGGCGGAATATGTCCATATCGCCGCGCATGCCGGGAACGGATTTATCTTCAATTGCATAGGCAAAGCCTATGCCTGTCCGCCGCTTTGCCATAGCCTTCATCAGCCAAAACTCTGCCGAGAGGAGTGGTAATGGGTGGGCGAAGCTACAGGTCATTTTGGATATATCAAAATCCCCCGCGAGCCGGGCGAGCGAAGATGCATCATTGAGTGTAAACGCGCGCAGGATTAGGCGCGGCGTCTCAATGCGCGTCGGCATTACGGCTGTCTTTGCACCAGTTATCTTT
>JAZGFA010000105.1:0-17606 GCA_036478975.1 Robiginitomaculum sp.
AGGGTGCGCAGTAGCCTCCCGATTTTATCGGCGATAGGCGTGGCAATCGGGACGATGTATTTTCCGCCCTTATAGAAACGGGATGTTATCGCCATGATTTTGGCGGCAAGGGCGGCGGTGGCTTGCGTGTTAAAGTCGGCTTGTAATTCCAATTTTTCGTCGAGCTGAAAACTCGTGTGACTTTGGTCGGTTGTTGTGGCGGGGACTAAGAACCGTAAGGCGAGAACCTTATTATGCCCCGCGACGGCGCCGTATATCAATATGTCTATATTTTTTTCCTGTATCAGGTCTCGCCCTTTTTTCATCGCTTCTTCAAATCGCTCACGGCTCGCCCCAACCTCGCGTATTTTTAATTGCTTGCCAAAGTCGGCAATTTCAACGGGGCTGTCTTCTGTAAGGCCGCCGAAAAAGCTTTGCAGGCTACGCAGAACATGTTTGCGCTGCGTGCCCGCTCTGTCGTCATCTTCTAATTCTGCTACGGCAATGACGAAACGCTCATCACTATAAGCCTCCCCGTCACGAGAGCGCAGCCAATTACGAATTTTGCGCCAATGAATTTTGTTAAGAAGAGCACCTAAGCCCGATGCAGAATTTTCAATCATAGGTCAGCCTAGGTGAAAAGGGCGGTTTAACCAAGGGGCAAACCCAACCTGCGGCTTTTACGGTTTTTAGGCCTGTGCGGCTGTCGGGGATAGTTGGGCCGCCTTGATTTCGGCGCTCTTCAGATTATCTGTCTCATTTGATACAGGGAGTTAACGCCGTAAACAAGGCGTGACCTTTGCCGCTTGCCCTGCTAGCAAGGCTTATGAATATTATTACCACAACCGAGGCCCTTAAGGGTTTTTGCGCTATGCTTTCCAAGGGCGAGTATATGTGCGTTGATACTGAATTTATGCGCGATAGCAGTTTTTGGTCAAAGCTTTGCCTGATACAGGCGAGCGGCCCCAATTGCGAAGCGATTATTGATCCGCTCGCCGATGGCCTTGATATGCAGGTGTTTCTGGATTTAATGGTCAATCCGGACATTATTAAAGTCATGCACGCGGCGCGGCAAGATATGGAAATTTTCTTTGCCTTGTGCGGAGAGGCTCCGGCCCCGCTATTTGATAGCCAAATCGCCGCCATGGCGCTGGGCTATGGCGACAGTGTTGGCTATATGGCTTTGGTCAAAGGCCGGCTTGGCTTAAACCTTGATAAGGGCGCGCGCTTTACCGATTGGTCGCGCCGGCCATTGTCGAATACGCAGCTGCATTACGCGCTGGGCGACGTGACCCATTTGCGCGATATGTATGCGGGCATGGTGGTGGAGCTTTCCGAAAAAGGGCGGCTTAAATGGGTGACCGAGGAAATGGAAACCCTGCTCAAGCCCGATCTTTATACCTATTTGCCAGAAAATGCGTGGAAGCGCCTTAAAATCCGCAGCCCGAAACAGGACTATCTCGCCGCCCTTAAATGCGTCGCGGCGTGGCGCGAGACCGAAGCCCAATCGCGCAATGTGCCGCGTAACCGTATCATCAAAGATGACGGAATTTATGACATAGCGCAAAATCGCCCCGCCACCGTGCAGGCGCTGGGCAATCTTCGCGGGGTTCCGCGCGGGTTTGAAAAATCACGTAGCGCCGATAAATTATTGCGCGCTCTTAAAGAGGCCGTAGCCAATAAAGAGAGCTACGCGCCCGTTGTGCCCAAGCCAAAGCGTATGCCGCCCAATCTTGGCCCGACCATTGATATGCTAAAAACCCTATTGCGTTTGCGCTGTGAGTATAATGACATTGCTCCGCGCCTTGTGGCGAACGCCGCCGATATAGAGCAGCTTGCCGCCTTTGGCCCTAAGGCCGATGTGGCGGCGCTGAAGGGCTGGCGGCTAGAGGCTTATGGCGATGACGCTCTGGCCATGCTGCGCGGCGAAATAGGCTTGCGCCTAGAGGGCCGCGAAGTGGTGGCCCAAGCGCTGATTTAATTAATCGCCCGGCGCTATCCCGTAATGGCTAGCGAGGCTACGAAATACGTCGATGTTTTCGAGCATATAGCCATTGCCGGATTGGGACGCGCTCATGAATTCACGGTGGGCGGCGTTTTTGGCAATCACGATGTCTAATGTCGGGTTGACGTAAATATATTGGCCGTAAACACCGACCGCAAAGAAGTCGTCAGCAAATTCGGGATTGTCGGTTGCCGGCGGAATCCACCATTGATAGCCATAGCCAATGCCGGGGTCATTATGACTGCCCCCCGCCCCTGTCGGAGCGGAGCGCCGCGTTGCCGCCGCGACCCAGTCGCTTGGAATGATTTGCTGCTCGCCGCGCAATCCGCCATCGCGCATTAATTTGCCAAAGAGCGCATAGTCGCGGGTTTTCATATTCAGCCCGCCCAGCACAAAGGCGTGGTCATAACCGTCGGTCATATAATAGGCATCGGCGCTTGGCCCCATTTTTGACCAGAGGCGCTCTAAAAAGACGTCATGCACGCTTTGCCCCGTGGCTTTGCGCAGCACCATGCCAATGACATGGGTGTCGATGGAGACATATTGCATAGCCGTGCCCGGCTCGCGGGCGCGGGTTTTCACATTGGCGGCAAATTCGTCCATGGAGCCGCCAAGGGCCAAAACGCGGCCCATTTTATTAATGTCGGATTTAGGGTCAAGATAGTCCTCATCAAAAGCGACCCCGCTGGCCATGTTTAGCACATTGCGGATGGTCGCGCCTTCATAGGCAGAGCCTTTAAGCATAGGGACGTAATCGGTTACTTGGTCATCAAGGGATTTAATTTCCCCGCGCTCAACCGCCGTGCCGATAAGGGCCGAGAGAAAGGATTTAGCCATTGACCATGAAATGCGTTTATCGTCTACGCCCGTGCCAAGGTAATAGTCTTCAAAGGCAATGTTAGGGCCAGCGACGATAACAAGCCCCGTGGCTGAAGCTTCCTTAAGCCAGCCCTGTAGATTGCGCGGCTCGCCGGCAATAGTCACCGTTTCGGGCAGGGGGTACGTGTCATGGGTCCAAATATGGGGGCTGCCTGAGATAGGCAAATCATGGGTAAACATAAGCCGGTCCATGGACGAGAAATTCTGAACTATGGCCCCTTCGTCAAACAGGCTGTTGACCGCTAATAGCCGCGTGATTTTCCCGCGATTGAAAAATAGCGCTATGGCTAAAACTAGCAGCAGTGCGCCTGTCCATTTTAAAAACTTCCCCATTATACTCTCCTCTTATTGTTTTTTTACACTATGCAAAAAACCTAAGGGAAAGGCCAGACTTCATCCAGAAACCGAATCAAAAGGCCGAATCACCTATGTTTTATGGGGGTTCTATGAGGGCGTGCGATAGAAATTACGGGGAATATCTCTCAAAACATGCGGGAAACTCACGGTAATTAGGCCCAATATGTCCTAAAACTCCCACAAAACCCCGTAAAACCGTGCCCCTTCACACATAATTAACCATATACTAGCCCAATAGATGAAAGTGCTTACGCCATCGGGGGGTGAGCGGCCTTTATGGAGACTATCATGAATAAAAAAGAACTCGTAAGCGCGCTCGCTGATCAGTGTGGCACAACTCAGGCTCAAGCCGGTGAATTCGTAGCCGCTTTTTGCGCAACAACCGTTGCAGAGCTAAAGAAAGGCAATGATGTTGTCCTTCCTGGCTTTGGTAAATTCATTGCTAAGCATCGCCCATCACGCGAAATGCGCAACCCAGCAACGGGCAAGCAAATGATGAGCAAAGCGAAAACGTCCGCTCAGTTCAAGCCGTCCATCGGCCTAAAAGACCTTTAGTCTTTTAAAAAAACTAATTTTAAGCCGCTCCGGGAAACTGGGGCGGTTTTTTTACATCGAAACGAAATTTCCGATGTAATACGTGCCGCTTCCAGCGTTTCCTGAAACGCTGGCATGACCCTAACTCCGCCTTATATTTACCTCTGATTAACCATAATACCGCCAATAGGAACGGCAAAATCGCTTTGTGTGATCATTGGCACGGACTTTGCGAGTAAGGGAGTGGAAACCTTATCCATAAAAATGGTTAGGGTGTTAGGGTGATTTGCCTAATCTTTCAGGGTTGAAAGCACTGTGCATGACCTTACATGAGGGCTTGCACAGTTATAATGACGGCTATAAAAGGCGCGGACATGAATAAAGAGCTAAAATATAAGCTGCGATTCGCGGCTGCGACAGGTACAGCGATGAGCGCATTTGCGGCTATGTCGCTATTGTCGACCGCCGTCAGCGCACAGGCCGATGCGGCGCGTCTGCACCATAGTGCGCGCGCCCTAGCGGCGTCTAGCGCCCTTGTCACGCCTTCGGGCACGGCAAAGACCTTATGGGTGCTCCATGACCAAACTACGCCGCTTGAGACGGCCTTGCGTGACCGTGCGTCATTGGGCGATATTGCCGCCCTTGATTACGGCATGATTGATAAGGCTATGCGCCAGAGCGAAGACGCTAGCTGTCTCGCCCGCGCGGTTTATTATGAAGCGCGCTCTGAAACCCTCGCCGGTCAAAAGGCCGTGGCTGAAGTGATTTTAAACCGGGTTGGCTCTAAGCATTTTCCAGACACGATTTGCGGCGTTGTCTATCAGGGATCGGCGCGTAAAACCGGCTGTCAGTTCTCATTTACCTGTGACGGGTCACTAGATAAAAGCCCGAGAGGTAAGGCTTGGGAGCGTTCACAAACCCTAGCGACCCATATGATGATTGGCGCATACCGCCCGATGACAGCCCGCGCCACCCATTATCATACCACGGCGATTGACCCGAAATGGGCGAGCAAGCTTAAGCCGACGCGCACCATTGGCAGTCACGCTTTTTATAAGTTTAAAACCCGCCGCGAGCTCGCGGCATCGACGCAGATTAACGCCGCGCCTTAGGCTCTTTAGGCTTATCCGGGGAAGCGCACGCCGAAGCGCTCAAAGGGATTGCCATTTTCCGTGTGTTTATAATTGGTCGCTAGGCCCATTTGAAAGCTCGACGCAATGCGTTTAGCTGTTCGCATAAAAGCCTCGGCTTTATCTTCGGTTAGGGTCTCCTGCGCCGCGTCGGCAAAGAGGAAAAGCCAGCGGGTGAAATGCTCCGGCGTGATGCCTTCAAGGTTTAAATGCTTGCGCATGGGATTGCCTTCAAAGCGCTGCTCTCGCAGAAATATTGACGCCCAGAATTTTCCGATATGGGCGGTGTGTTCATCCCATGCCGTGTTATCGCTATCAATGCGCTGGGCAAAGATGGGGGCCAACACTTCGTCGCGGCGGATTATTTTATAAAATTGTGCCATGAGCAGGTCAATATCCGCTTGGGTTATCTGTTGGTTTTCCGTCATAACGGGCGCTTTCTAAATGGCAAAGGCGAGGACGATGCCTGCGCCAATAAAACCCCAAAACACCATATTTATAAGAGAGCGAAACACGCCGCTATCTTCGTCTACGGTGATATTGGCCCATTTAAGCGCGAGGGTTCCCGGCAGTAAAAATAGGGTCAAAAGAGCTTTTAAAATAAACATGATTATTCCTAGTATAGCTTAGGCTGGGGCCAATTGATGTGTGTCAAATCGCGCGCTATTTATCGGCGTCTAGACCAATATCGAAATTGGGCGCGCTATGGGTGAGTGCGCCGACGGAAATAACGTCAACGCCGCTTGCGGCAATGGCGGCCACCGTATCCAGATTTACCCCGCCGGACGCTTCTAGGGTGATAGGGCCGCCGGCGTTCATTGCTACGGCCTTAGCCAGTTTAGCATTGCTCATATTATCAAGCAGGACCACATTGGGGGCGAGCGGGATAACTTTTTTAAACTGGGCCAGCGTGTCCACTTCGACGCTAATATGTATCATGTGGTCGGCTTTGCTTTTAATCGCGCGCACGGCTTTGCTAATGCCGCCGGCCAGCGCGATATGGTTGTCTTTTATCATGACAGCATCGGACAGGGATTGGCGATGGGTGAAGCCGCCGCCGCACTGCACGGCGCGCTTTTCCAGCGCCCGCAGGCCGGGCGTGGTTTTGCGCGTCGCGGCAATGCGCGCCTTTGTGCCTTTTACCGCTTTAACATATTGGGACGTTAGCGTCGCCACGCCGGACATGCGGCCTAGGAAATTAAGCGCCACGCGCTCCGCCATTAATAGGGAACGCACCGGGCCAGTGACCGTAGCGATATGGTCGCCCTTTTTTACGCGGCTACCATTGCCCTTTATCACTTTAAATTTCACCGCGGGGTCTACGAGGGCGAAGGTCAACGCCGCCGCTTGCATGCCGGCTATCACGCCATTTTCGCGGCTATGAAAATAGAGGGAAGCCTTCTGGCTTGCGGGTATTAAAAGGTCAGCGGTAACGTCGCCGCCATTGCCAAAATCCTCGGCCAGCGCCATGCGCACAATAGGCTCGATGATAATTTGCGGGAGCGGGGGCAAGTTTGCAGAGGCCATGATTTAATCCACCATATCAAGGGTTAGGTAAGAGGAGCGTGGGATAGAGTTTTCGTTTGGAAAATCCGTGCGGCAATGGCCGCCGCGTGATTCCTCGCGGGCCAGCGCTCCGGCGACAATCATCTTTGCGGCGATAAGCGGATTGGCATGGCCGACCCGCTCTAGCAATTGCTCGATAATGCCGAGCATAGTATTAAGGCCGGCGGCGTCTCGCTGTACGCCGCAATATTGGGTCATGCCATTGCGCAGGGTTTTACTGACCTCATCGCCCATGGACAGCCAAGGCTCGCTACTAATATCCGGAGCTTTGCGGCGCGCAATGCTCGCCGAATTTATGTGCTGGGCGGCGCGTCCGCCAAAGACGATGGCTTCTAGCAGGGAGTTACTGGCAAGGCGGTTAGCCCCGTGAACGCCGGTGGCGGCGCATTCGCCAATTGCGTAAAGACCGGGCACACTGGTTTGGCCATGGCTGTTGGTTTGCAAGCCGCCCATATGATAATGCACGGCGGGAGCAATCGGGATGAGGGCGGTGCGCGGGTCAATGCCGGCGCTCATGCAGCTTTCAAACACCACGCCAAATTCTTCGGGGAAGTGGTCGCCGACGGCGGCGCGCGCATCCAGAAATGGCGGGCGGCCCGCCGCGATTTCGGCAAAGATAGCGCGGGCGACATCATCGCGCGGGGCCAGTTCCCCGTCCTTGTGATAGGCGTCCATGAACCGCTTGCCATTGCCATTGACGAGGGTTGCCCCGTCGCCGCGCAAGGCTTCGGTAGCCAGCGGCGCTGGGTCGCGGCCTATGTCTATGGCGGTGGGGTGAAACTGAACAAATTCCATGTCGCGCAAAACCGCGCCCATGCGCGCCGCCATGCCGAGACTGTCGCCGCGCGCCGTGCGCGGATTAGTGGTGACGGAAAACAGCCCGCCAATGCCGCCCGTGGCCAGCACGGTAATATCGGCCTCAATGCCCATTAAAGCGCCGTCATCATTTCGCGCCAAAGCGCCCGCCACGCCGCCGTGACCGTCCGAGAGTAGGCTTTCGGCGCGCCAGCCAATCAGGCCGGTTATATGCTCTGCCGCTTGGGCGCGCTTGACCATGACGTTAATAATGGCGCGGCCCGCACCGTCGCCTTTAACCTTGGCGACGCGGGCGCGGCTATGGGCGGCCTCAAGTCCGTAATTAAAACTGCCATCGGGATTTTTATCAAAGGGGACGCCGAGTTTCACCAAATCGCGCACGCGGTCTGGTCCTTCACTGGCAAGCAGCATGGCAATGTCGGGGTCAACAAGCCCGTCGCCCGCCGCTATCGTGTCATCGGCGTGGGAGCGCGGACTATCATCGGGGTGGAGCGCCACGGCAATGCCGCCCTGCGCCCACGCGCTCGCCGAGCCTTTAGAGGAGCGCCGAGAGGTTAAAATAAACACCGGACGCGGCGCCAGTTTTTGCGCCATATAAAGCCCAGCCAGCCCCGCCCCAACCACAAGCACAGCCCCCGCCGGAAGCCGCTTAATATTCAATGTCCAGTCGGAGCCACTCACCCTAAATAACCTTCACGTCTTTTTCTGGGATAGTGGGATCGAAATGGCCTTTTACGGGGTCGAATTTTACGTTTATCATGTCCATGACCGCTTTTTTGGCTTTGACGCGAACATTTTCTGGGATTTCGATTTCATATTTTTCGTCGCGCAAACACTCATAAATATTTTGCAAAGTGACCCGTTTCATATGCGGACACAAATTACACGGGCGGACGAAATCGACTTTAGGATTAGCCATGGCGACATTGTCGGACATGGAGCATTCGGTCAGCAGGATAACTTTGCCGGGGCTTTTATCTGAGACGTAATCGCTCATCGCTTTGGTGGAGCCGGTAAAGTCGCTCTCTGCCACCACGTCGGGCGGGCATTCAGGATGGGCGAGGACGACAACGCCCGGATGGGCCTCGCGCATCTCTTTGACGTCCTGGGCGCTAAAGCGGGCATGAACTTCGCAGCGGCCATGCCACGCGATGACTTTGATATTAGTTTGCTTGGCGACGTTTTTCGCCAAAAATTCATCGGGGAGCATGATGACGCTATCAACGCCCCATTCTTTGGTGATGGCTTCGACAATCGCTACGGCGTTGGACGAAGTGCAACAAATGTCGCTCTCCGCCTTTACGTCGGCGGACGTGTTGACGTAAGTGACCACGGGAATGCCGGGGTATCTTTGCTTGATTAAGCGAATATCCTCGCCGGTAATGGAGCTAGCCAAAGAGCAGCCCGCGCGCAGGGACGGGATAAGGACGCGCTTTTCAGGGCATAGGATTTTTGACGTTTCCGCCATGAAATGCACGCCGCCTTGAACGATGATATCGGCGTCGGTTTTGGTCGCCTCCACCGCAAGGCCGAGGCTGTCGCCCGTATAGTCGCCGATGAGCGCGAAGATGTCCGGCGTCATATAATTATGAGCGAGGATGACCGCATTTTTCTCGGCCTTTAGCGTGTTAATCGCGTGGACGAGCGGGGCATAGGCCGGCCACTCAAATTTAGGAATAAAGTCGCTGACTTGGTCATAGAGGTGATCCGTCGCGGCTTTGACTTCCTTGCTATAGGGCAGGGCGTCTTTTTCGGGGTGGCTCGGCACGGCGCAGACGCCGTTTTCAACCTCAAGGGTCTGGCCAATCCAGCGGCCCGCTTCCCAATTTATTAGCTCTTTGCCCATGATGTCCTCCGACTAATGCTTCTAGGCATTATATAGGGATTGCGCGCGGGATTTGCTAATAAAAACCGATGAAATATGCGGGGTTAGCCGAAGTTCAAGCCCGCCGCGACAAGCAGTCCGCTGAGCGTGCCAAGAATGAGGCCGAGCTTTGCGCCGCCTAAAATTCCGGTTTTGCCATTTTTAGAAATTAGCCAGCTGATAATCCCGCTGAGTAATGCGCCCGTGGCGAGTAAGCTGGCCCAGAAACCAAAAACAGTTATGACTTGACCGCTGCCTTCCCCGGCGAGCTTTCCTGACAAGTGCCCAAAGGCGAGATAAGCGATAAGTAGCGCGGCTAGCACGCCGGTTACGGCAGAAATAAGGGATAGAAATTTGTTCATGGTGTCCTCCTTGTTTTGCCATTATGGCGCGTTTTTTAAACTTTTCCAAGGGAGATATTAAGCGTCTCAAATCGCGCCAAAAACAGGGCCTGCGCTTGAACGACAGAGAGTGGGTCTATAGTGATTTTAATATCGCCCGGCGGTTTGGTGAAAAACTCATTGGCCTCATCGATTGTGAAACCCGCAATTTGCGTAGCTTCAAAATAGGCGCAATATATGTCGGCCTGTTTGATGGTTTTCTTTAGGTCAGGGCGCAGCTCCGGCGGCAATCCAAAACGGATATGAATGACGCGTTCTAGCCGCGCTTCAAAGCTTTTATAGTCGAGGCCTAGCGCCGCCTTAAACGGGCTTATCATGTCGCCGATTACATATTCCGCCGCGTCATGGAGTAGGGCGCACATGCGGTCTGGCGCGCTCGATTTTGGATTTAAAATGGAGAATAGTTTTTCCACCACCACGCTATGCTCGGCAACGCTAAAGGCATGGTCGCCGGAGGTTTGACCGTTCCAGCGCGCCACCCGCGCAATGCCGCGCGCAATATCCTCGATTTCAATATCAAATGGGGAGGGGTCTAAAAGGTCAAGCCTGCGGCCTGAGAGCATTCTCTGCCAGGCTCGTTTTTGGCCGCGTTTTTGGGCCATTTAGCGCTTTCGCACCACAATCACGCCGGCGCTATAGCCTGCGCCGAAACTGCAAATTAGGCCAAGGTCACCGGATTTGAAATCATCGCTATGTTTGTGAAAGGCGATGATAGAGCCGGCGGAAGATGTGTTGGCATATTCGTCGAGAACCACCGGCGCTTGCTCTAGCTCCACATCCTTACCCATGACTTTTTTGGCGATAAGGACATTCATTGATAGATTGGCTTGGTGTAACCACATGCGTTTTAAATCGGACGGGGCAATGGAAAGCGCTTCAAGCTCTGCCGTAATCATTTTGGCAACCATCGGCACGACTTCTTTAAACACGCTGCGCCCGTTTTGCACGAATAGCTTATCGGTTAAGCCCTTGGGTGAAAGCTTATTATCTTCCGGGGCGCAATGGTTGAGAAAGCCAAAGTTATTACGGATATTATTGGAAAATTGCGTCGCCAGTTTAGAGCCGACAATCTCCCAGCCATTGCCCGCATTTTCGGCAAAACCTTCATCCTCAAGTAAAATCGCCGTGGCCACATCGCCAAAGATGAAATGGCTATCACGGTCTTTGAAATTAAGATGGGCCGTGCAAATTTCCGGATTGACCACAAGTACGGATTTCGCCTGCCCGCCGGCGATTAGTCCGCGCGCGGTTTCAATGCCAAAGGTGGCCGATGAGCAAGCAACATTCATATCAAAGGCAAAGCCGCCCGTGCCGAGCGCCGCTTGCACTTCTACGGCGACGGCGGGATATCCGCGCTGTAGATTAGAGCAGGCAACGATGACTGCGCCGACATCTTCGGGGGCGCGGCCCGCGGCTTTTAGGGCCTCACGCCCCGCATTGGCCGCCATTTCGGCCATGACGCTAATCTGGTCATTAGGCCGGGCGGGGATGCGCGGGGCCATGATATTGGGGTCAAGGATGGGGGCTTTGGAAATGACGTAGCGCGACTTAATGCCGGACGCTTTTTCAATAAACGGGGCGGAGGATTGGGGCAGGGTTTCAAGCGTGCCCGCCGCAATTTGCTCTGCGTTCTCGCTATTCCACTTATCGGCGTAAGCATTATAGCTCTCGACAAGCTCCTCATTGGAGATGGAATCTTTGGGGGTCCAGAGGCCAGTAGCGCTAATGATTGATGTCACAAGTAAATCCTATTTATGGGCGTTTGAAACAGCCTAGCGATATGGCCTACAAATGCTAGTTAAATGTCATTGCAGTCATCATAAACAAAGCAGTCAAGCGTATGGTCATTGATAATGCCGACCGCTTGCATAAAGGCGTAAATGATGACGGGTCCGACAAATTTAAAGCCGCGCTTTTTTAAATCCTTCGCCATGGCGATGGACTCGGGGCTATCGACGGGCACATCGGAGCGGCGCTCATACCGGTTTTGGATTTGCTTGCCGCCGGTAAAGCTCCAAATATAATCGGTGAAATTTAGGCCCTCTTCGTCGCGCATTTTGATGAAAATTTGCGCGTTATGAATGGCGGCATTTATCTTGAGTTTTGAGCGAATAATTCCCGAATTAACCAAAAGCCGCGCCCGGTCTTCATCCGTGTAATGGGCGATAATATCCGGATCGAGGCCGTCAAAGGCCTCTAATATGGTTTCGCGTTTTCGTAATATGGTAATCCAGCTAAGTCCGGCCTGCATGCCGTCTTGGATAAGTTTGGAAAACAGCGCCTTATCATCGCGAATAGGGCGGCCCCATTCCGTGTCGTGATAGTCGCAATACAGTTCGTCCGTGGGGGGAACCCATGCGCAGCGGATAATGTCACTCATAAAAATTTCTCCATTCCAATATTGCAGCGCGCATAGTCGGGGTGCGTGCCCTGATGATTAATCGCCCAGCCTTCACGCTCATACAGGCGCAGGGCGGCGGCGTTGCGGGTGCTACTGTGCAGGTAGATGCGCTTTAATCCCATAATATCGCGCGCATAATTCTGCGCGGCGATAAGCAAGGTTTTACCAATGCCGCGGCCTTGAAAATTCGCGTCGACGGCCATTTTAGTTAGCTCGACATCGCCGCGCGCGTCTTTTTTAAGGGCGCAGGCCCCGGCGATTTCGCCGTCAATATGGGCGGAGAAAACGCTATTGCCATTTTGCGTGTAGACCTCTGGATGGTCAGCCATTTTTTGATCGGAAGCCTCTACGTGGTGCAGCTCTTTTATCCACGCCAAATTAAGCGCGGCGAAGGCGGGCAGGGCAGAGGCGTCATTACGGCGGATATCCATTAGGCTTCCAATTAGTGTAGCGGGCAACAGTGTAGCGGGTTTATCATTGACCATAAGATTATCCATTGCGCCTTCAAGCCGGTCAAGGCGGATGAGGGCCATAGCGCGCGCTCCCCTGACATGATTGAGCGTCCCGACCTTAATGTCTCCGGCCATAATTGCGTCACCCGCGCTAGCATCACCCGAGAGCTTGACCCCGCGCATGCGTTTGCGCACGCTGGTTTTGCGGTGCATGCGAGACACTACTTCTTGGCCGATAAAACAGCCTTTTTTGTAGTCGACGCCGCTTAGTAAATCCATATTAGCGTCAGCGGGGAAGGTTTTAACGCTGTCAAAATCCCATGCGCTATCAGGGATGCCAAGGCTAAGGCGGTGACTATCATAATCTTGCGCGCTCGCATTCGTCTCAAGATTGCTACCAATAATACGGCGGCCAAGGCGCGCATTGCGCGGGTCAGCATGGCCATTAGAGCTATCGCTTCCCCATTGCACATAGAGCGATTTTTCTGATATTTCCAAATTGATTTTAGCGCGCAGCTTATACATTTTCAGCCGCTTCATTAAATCTGCGCTAAACTTTTGCGGCGTGTCTATCATCAGCCCGCCATCGACTTTGGTGACAAAGAAGTCGGCAATGATTTTGCCTTGCGGTGTGAGTAGGGCGGCGTAACTAATATCAGCCTTTAAATTATTGGTGATAAGCCCGCTTAGGAAATCCTCTACATTTTCCCCGCTCAGCAAGATGAGGGCGCGGCCCAGGCGCGCAGTGTAGAGCATGTCATTGTTTGGCATAATAATCCTTTGGCGCTTGCGGGGGGTAAGCCGGCCCGCTAGTCTCTCTTGTAACAAATAGGAGACCCCATGCGCGTTGTCGATGTTCCCGTGGATAAAATTTACTACCCTTCCGCTAAAAAGAAAACCCTAGACGCGGAAAAGGTAGAGGCTTTGGCCGAAGACATTTTAGAAAACGGCCTGCAAAAGCCTATCTATGTGCGCGTCGGCAAAGACCGCTACGTTATCCAAGAAGGCATGCACCGGGTCGAAGCGATGAAGCTGCTCGGCAGTGAGTTTATCCAAGCCCATATTGTGCAGGCGAAAAAAACGTAAATAATGGGCGGATTTTTAAAAGACATGGCCACGCCGTTTAAGGGGTATTTTGGCCTCTCTTTGGCGCTGGTTCTGCTGTATTATTTTGGCATGTCCACCATAGGGCAATTTATCCTGTCCAAGGCGGGATTATCCATTTTAGCCATTAGCATCGGTTTGGCGGCGGCGCTTAGCGCGGCGCAGGTGAGCGTAAGGCGGCGTAAAATTGCAGCTAATTTAAAGTAATGAGTCTTCCCACGCCTTAGACAGTTTTTCGGAATGGCCGTCTTGCTGAACAATCAAAACATGATCACGGGTGAGGTCCCGCGGGCAATCCGCGCCGCAGCTATGGGCAATCATCTCAACTTCTTTGACCATATTCTTGCAATATTTACTCACCCGCACCGCTTTGTTTTCCGGATTAAGCCCGCGTTGATAGCGCTTGTCATGGGTGGTAATGCCGGTTGGGCAGGTGTTTTGATTGCACTTTAGCGCCTGAATACAGCCAAGGGCGAACATGAAACCGCGCGCGCTATTGACGAAATCCGCGCCGGCGCAAAACGCCCACGCGACTTCGGCGGGGGTGATAAGCTTGCCGGCGCAAATCAACCTAATGCGATCGCGCAGGCCTTCCTTGCGCAAAAGGTCGTCCATTAACGGCAAACCTTCGCGAATGGTCAGCCCGACATTATCAATCAGCGGCATGGGCGCAGCCCCCGTGCCGCCGTCGCCGCCGTCAAGGGTGATAAAATCTGGCGCGCTATCCGCGCCGCGCCGCTTAATTTCGGTAATCAACTCCTCAATCGGGGCCATATTGCCGACAACAAATTTAATCCCCGTAGGGCGACCCGATATGGAGCGCACTTTTTCGATTAGATCGAGCAGCTCTGCCGGATTTCCCGCGTCCACATGACGGTTGGGGGAAATGGCGGCCTTGCCCTCTGGAATACCGCGAATTTTGGCGATTTCAGCGGTGACTTTACTGGCGGGAAGTATGCCGCCCTTGCCGGGTTTGGCCCCTTGGGAGAGCTTAATCTCTATCATTTTAACTTGGTCATGGGCGCATATTTCCGCCAGCTTTTCCCCGTTTAATGTGCTGTCTTCATTACGCGCGCCAAATTTCGCCGTGCCGAGCTGAAACACAATATCGCAATCTCCCTCAAGGTGAAACGGCGACAATCCGCCTTCGCCCGTATTAAGCCAGCATCCCGCCAGCCCCGCCCCGTGGGAGAGGGCGCGCACGGCCGGCTCTGACAAAGAGCCATAGCTCATGGCGGAAATATTGAAAAAGCTAAACGGCGTATAGGGGCGCTTTGTATCGGGGCCAATGACGAGGCCGGCTTGGTGACTATGCTCGCCCTCTAATTTGGGGAATAGGCCATTGGCAAATATCGCCGCGCCGGTGGTAAGCGGGCGGGTGGAGCCGAACGGTACGGTGACGCTGCCCTCTTTACTGACATGGTCAACCCAGTCGCGCTCGGCGCGGTTAAAGGGCATTTCCTCGCGGTCCATGGCGAATAAATATTGACGAAAAAACTCCCCAAGGCTGGAGAATAATTTGCGGAAACGGCCAAGCACCGGATAATTACGCCGCACCGCGTCTTTGGTTTGGGTGACGTCGAGAATAAAAAACACAATAACGAGCAGAGCGATAAGGCCCAATAGGAGCAAAAATAGCGACCCTAAAATATTAAGCCCGCGCGCCGCAAAGCCGCCCCAGTCAAACCCGCTCGTATGGCCCATAACGTGCATATGCGTCTCCCAATTAGCGCCCCAATAATGCCTAGACTATGCATAGCGGGGCGGGGTTGCAAGCGCGGGTAATATATTCGACATTTACGGCTTAAGCGTATGATTCGGAGGACCGGCAATGAAATGGCTATTTAGAGCGATATTTTTAATCCTCGCGGTCTTTCTTATTATTATGGCTGTCGGCGCAACCCGCCCCGATAGCCTGACGGTGGAGCGTGAGGTGAGCATTGCCTCTGCCCCTGAAGACGTTTTTTATTATATCAATGATTTAAGCGTCCATCCGGATTGGTCCCCGTGGATAAGCCTTGACGACGAGGAGGTCGTCGGCGGCCCGTCGAGCGGGCAGGGCCAAACCCTTGGCTGGAAAAGCCTTGACGGGACGCTTAATCAGCAAACCATTATTGAAAGCCTTGAGGGCGCATTTGTCCGCACGGAGCTATCCCAAGGCGGGCATAATTCTCTGGTGACCTACGCCCTTACCGAGGACGATAAAGGCGATACGGACGTGATGATGTCCAAAGAAATGCAGCTTGGCGGCTTTCCCTATGTGCAGCGCATCTTCACCGCGCGCTTTAAGCGTGACACCACAAAATCGCTGACAGAAGGCTTATCCGCGCTTAAGGTTTTGGTCGAAAACGAAGCGGAATTTGATGAGCCAACGCCCTAAGCTTCGCGCTTAAGGCTCAATTTCATCTAAGGCCCATGGGTCATTTTCGGCTTCGTCGTCGCCTTCGTCTTCTGGGCTTGGGGCTAGGGTCCAATCGGTGTCCGTGTCGGGCGGCGGGCGCAGAATTTTTAAATCACTTTGCGCGCGCCCCACGGCGATGGGATTATTTCTAAATGTGCGGCCAAAATCTGCATCATCTAATACGGTGGTGGACGGCCCGCCATTCGTGTGCTGGTTAAAGTCCCTTCCAAGCTGATTGCCTTCGCCGCCGACCGTGCGGGTTTTGCGCGGCGCGCCGCGGCCGCTACCCGCGATAGAATGCGCGCCAAAACCTTCGGTGCCGTCCGCCGCTCGCCCTTGATATTTAGGGGAATATTGCGGGCAATCCTCATGGGTGCGGTCCTCGCGCCGGCAATCCATATCCACTTGCATGCCGCCATAGCCGCCGGTTGGGGCGTCGCCCGGAACGCCTGCGGGAAGGTTCCATGTGCCGTCCGGCCCGCGCCTCGCGGCTCCGCTGGGCACTTGCGGCGGCGGAGCGCCAAAGCCGCGAGGGTTGATAGGCGCGCCGCCCCCGCCGCTTAGGGTCGGGGTTTTATAGGAGCCGCCGGGAGTTGAGGGCGTCTTCGCCGCTTGGGTTTTATCCACGGCGCGCTCCGCTTCGCGCGCGGTTTCCGGCGCGGCCTCATCGGCCAGCACTTTAGGCGCGGTCTCTATCGGCGCCTCTTCTATGACGGGCTTAGGAGCCGGCTCAATAGGCTCTGGCTCGGCCACATCCGGCGGAGCCTCGAAACTTTCGAAGTCTTGGGCATCTTGGATAACGTCGAAGTCAAATTCAGGCAGGGGCTCTTCTTCGACAATTTCCGGCTCAATAATTATCGGCGCGATGATTTCTGGCTCCGGTTCGATAACAGGCTCAGGAATAATTTCTGGGATGATTTCAGGCAAAGGCTCTGGCTCCGGCTGAATGATGTCCGGCGGCGCGTCAAAGATTTCAAAGTCTTGAACATCTTGAATAACTTCAAAATCAATTTCAGGCACAATTTCCGGTAGGGGCTCTGGGGCGGGTTCTGGCGCAGGCACAGGCACAGGTTCTGGCTCGATAATGGTTTCTACGATTTGCGGCTCTGGCTCCGGCAAGGGATCGGCCACGGGCTCATCTTCTAGCGGCGGAGTGATATCCGTAAGAATTTCTGGCGGCGCAGGCTCAGGCGCAAGTTCTGGTTCTGGCTCTGGGATTGGCTCCGCTACAGGCTCAATTATAATCTCCGTTATAATTTCTACCGGCTCGGCGGCTGGCGGAGGAGGCGGCGGCGTAACAATTGGTTTTGGCCGCGGGCGCGGCGCGGGCGGCGTAATAACGGGATCAGCTACGGGCGCAGGCTCAGGCTTGACTTCCGTATAGATGCGCACCGGAATGACATCTGGCTCTGGAATGTCCGGCGGCAGGGCCATCATGGTCATGGAGAGCAGGCCTAAAAGGGCAAGATGGATGAGCGCGGTAATCGCAAGGCTAGCAAAGCCGCGCGCGCGGAAATCCTCAAACGCTTCCAGCAAGGGCGCAGGGTCAAGATAGGGCGAAAAATTATCGCCAAATGTCGCGGATGCGCGCAAATCATTTCCCTCGCTAATAGCCCAAGCCCAAAGTTAAAGTCTAATCATTTAGACCCTAACGTCGAGACGCTAATGGATGTTATTAACGGGAAAATCCCTGCGCGCATCTTAAACTTGCGTAAGA
>JAZGFA010000106.1:0-6382 GCA_036478975.1 Robiginitomaculum sp.
ATGCGTATTGTTGGTGGCACAAATCGCGGGCGCAATATTGCCTGTCCTAAGGGCCGCGATACGCGCCCGACCTCGGATCAAACCCGCGAGTCTATTTTCAATATTCTGGCCCATGCGCCGTGGTCCCCGCCAATTGACGGGGCGATTGTCGCGGATATTTTTGCCGGCTCCGGAGCGCTAGGGCTTGAGGCCATATCGCGCGGGGCGGCGTTTTGCCTATTCGTTGAAACCGAGCCAAAGGCCCGCGCGGCCATTCGCGAAAATGTTGATACGATGAGCCTTGGCGGCATTACCCGCTTGCACCGGCGCGACGCCACCCGCCTGAAAATTGCGCCGGGGAATTTACGCGGCCCGTTCACCCATATTTTCATCGACCCTCCCTATAATAAAGCCCTAGGCGTTCCGGTCCTGCGCCGCCTCAAAGAGCACGGCTTGCTCGCGCCGGACGCTATGATAATGTATGAGATGAGCGTTGACGAAGAACTTGACCTGCGCGGCTATGATATCGTGCAAGAGCGCATTTGGGGCGCGGCGAAAGTTCTTTTTATGACGCCAGAAAAAAAATCCTAAGGGGAAGACTATGAACGAGATTGAATTTACAGCGAGTAATGCCATTGACGGTAAAATGCTAATGGGCCGGTATTGGCCGGCGGAAAACCCCGTAGCCTTTGTTAATCTCATGCACGGCCTTGGCGAGCATTGCGGGCGCTACGCCCATCTCGGCGCCTATCTCAATAGCCAAGGCATTAGCGTCGCAACCCTCGACCAGCATGGCCATGGCCGCACGCAAGGCAAGCGCGGCGTGGTCAAAGGCTTTCCCGTAATGCGCGGCAATGTTGATGCCCTGATTGCGTACGGTATGGAGCAAGCGCCGGATTTGCCGCACTTTCTGATGGGCCATTCCATGGGCGGCGGCATTGTTTTAAATTACGGTTTTGAAAACCCCAATGCGCCGATTAAAGCCATCATCGCCCAAGCCCCTTTCATAGAGCCCGCGGACCCGGTTCCCGGCGCGCTGATTTCTGTGATGAAAGCCCTGCGCAAAATCGCCCCAAATATGGCACTTAAGGCCAAGCTTGATCCCTCGAAAATCACCACGCTGAAAGACGAGCAGGATAAATATTTTGCAGATCCGCTCAACCATACCAGCCTTGGCACGGCCCTTGGCATTGACATGATTGCGGCGGGCAAAGATACGGCGGCGCGGGCCGGAAGCTTCCCATTTGACCTTTTGATAACCCATGGCACGGATGACAAATTGACCCAATTTGCAGCGAGTCAAACCTTTGCTAGCAAAGAGCCGCGCGCCAAATTTATCGCCTATGAAGGCTGTGGCCATGAGGTGCATAATGATTTTCGCCGCGAGGCGGTTTACGCGGATTTAAGCGCATGGATTTTAGAGCGAGCCTAAGCCCC
Organism: Robiginitomaculum sp.; assembly: GCA_036478975.1. GTDB lineage: Bacteria > Pseudomonadota > Alphaproteobacteria > Caulobacterales > Maricaulaceae > Robiginitomaculum. The sequence continues at coordinate 1,417 of JAZGFA010000106.1, forward strand.
CTAAAGCCCGAAACAGGCTTTCACTTCATAATGCGTCACCCCGTGTCCGGCGGGTAAATTATCCCGGTCCAGATAGGGGGACAGGCGCGGAAATGGCGCGGAGGTTAATTGCACGACCTCTGGATGCTGGGCGCGAATTTTAGCCAAATTTGGCCCCGCCCCAAGATAGAGCCAGTCTTGAGCCTTAAGACCGTAAGCCATATCCATCACTTCCATTTGAATGCCCACTGGCTGATTACTACCAGAATTCCACAGTGCTGCCACCCCGTCGCGCGTTAGCGGGTCAAAGAGTATCATGGCCCGATAGCCATTGACCGCGCCCCTATGGCCGACAACCTTATGGCCGGCGTAATCATAGACCCGCCAGCCAAGGCCATATTGCGCGTCCGATAGGCGCGGGAAATAGCGCCGCACGCGATTAGTTTCGCGCGTCGTGCCCACGCGGCCGCGCTGGGTTTGCTCACGGACATTATCGCTAATTACCGCGCCCATTTCGCCCATTTGCGCCCGCATCCAAATGCCCAAATCGGTAATGTTAGAATTCATCCCGCCCGCCGCCGGCACGCGGTAATAATTATCGCGCATTTTACGGTAGACGTTAAAGCCGCGCCCATTATGGGGGCGTGCCCAGCGCGGGCTTTCTTGTAATTCTTGCAAGGTTAGACTTGCCGAGCCCATGCCCAGCGGCCCAAACAAATGATGTTTCACCGCCAGTTGATAGCTCTCCCCCGTCACCTTAGCGACCATTTCAGAGGCGCTATCATAGGCGACATTTTGATAGGCATGACACGTGCCAATTTCACACTCTATCGGAAGCTTATGCAGATCCGCGCGTATGCGCGCCGCGTTAACTCCGCCCTCAAGCCGGTTATCAAAGGCGTTTCTGACTATGCCGAGCTGATGGGATAGCACGTTTTGCACACTCGCTTGGCGCTCCCCGTGGCTAGGTAGATGCAAGGATTGGGAATAATTTGCAGCGCTAGCCGACAGGGATAATGCTCCGTCCTCGTCCAGTTTTGTCACTAATGTCGCGGCGACGCTTTTGGACAGGGACGCCCAGCGAAAGACGGTTTCCTCCGTCACCTTATCACCGGACTCGGCGAGGGTTTCGCCGTAACCTTTGACGTGAACAAATTGCCCGTCTTCGATAATCACTACGGCCAAACCGACCATGCCGCGCTCATCCATAAGCCGCTCAATCCGGCCATCAATCGTCGCTACGTCGATGGAACCTGCGTAGGATAATGGCGCAAGGACGACAAAGGACGCGGCAATAAAAAAGGCTCGAAGCATAAACGTCCTAGTTAAATTTGACTCCCCAGCCACAATAATCCCAGAGACAATAAATGCCTCGCGGCGTCAAGACAATAACAGTGAAACGAAGCTTTACTGCAATAAGTGCCATAGGAGCGTTTCGTAAGAAACGCTGGCTTGGAAACGCTCACCGCTTATCTACCTTCTCCCAAACAGCCGTTCAATATCGGCGAGTTTTAGCTCTACGTAAGTTGGCCTGCCATGGTTGCATTGGCCGCTATGGGGGGTGGTTTCCATTTGGCGCAGCAGGGCGTTCATCTCGACCCCGGTAAGCCGACGCCCCGCGCGCACGCTGCCGTGACAGGCCATGGTTCCGCACACATGTTCAAACCGTTCTTTCAGGCTAAGCGCTTCGTCATATTGGGCGAGGTCATCGGCGAGGTCGCGCATTAGGCCTTGAATATTCATCTCCCCGAGCAGCGCCGGAGTTTCGCGCACGGCGACAGCCCCTGCTCCGAACGGCTCTATCACAAGGCCCATTTCGGCAAGCTCGTCCGCGCGCGCTAAAACCCGCGCCGCGTCGTCTTCCCCAAGGTCAACAATATCGGGGATGAGCAGGCTTTGGCGCTCTATGCCGCCCGCGCCGGCTTCCTTTGCCGCCATAGCGGTTTTCATGCGCTCATAGACTAGCCGTTCGTGGGCGGCGTGTTGGTCAACAATGACAATGCCGTCCGCGGTCTGGGCGACAATATAGGTTTCATGCAATTGCGCCCGCGCCGCGCCGAGCGGGTTTTGCGTCAGGTCTTCGGCCTCATGCGCATCAACGGGAACGTGATGGACGTAGCTATCGCCATGCTCTTCGACCTTGGCGGAAAAGCCGTCGAGCAGTTCGCGCATTTCACCAGAAGGCGCGCGCGGGGCGGCATGCCCCCATTGTTGATAATTTCGCGGCTGTGACTGCAATGGCATAAGCGGCTGACCCGCAGGCCGGATTTTACCGAGCGCATAATCGGATACGGTGGTCGAGGCCCTATGGCCCGCCGCCGCTAGCGCGTGGCGCAAAGCCCCGACGATAAGTCCGCGCACAAGAGCCGGATCGCGAAAGCGCACTTCGGTCTTGGCAGGGTGGACATTGACGTCGACAAAGTGCGGGTCAAGGTCGACATAAAGCGCCGCCACCGGATGACGGTTACGGGCGAGGAAATCTTGGTACGCTCCGCGCAATGCGCCGTTGAGTAGCCTGTCGCGCACGGGCCGCCCATTGACGAATAAATATTGATGGGTCGCCGCGCCGCGTGAATAGGTCGGCAGGCCCGCATAGCCGGTCAGGCGAATGCCCTCGCGCTCCGCGTCTATCATCAAGGCGTTATCGCCAAAATCTTTGCCAAGAATAGCTGAGAGCCGCGCGAGCCGTCCGCCGTCTTCGCTATCCTTTATATGCGCGCTAACCCCGACTTTAAGCGTCGTGCGCTCGCCATTTCGCAGGGTAAAAGCCACGTCGGGCCGCGACATGGCAAGGCGCTTAACCACATCGGATATGGCCATGGTTTCAGAGCGCTCTGTCTTTAAAAACTTAAGCCGCGCCGGGGTGGCGTAGAATAAATCACGCACCACCATGCGGGTTCCGTGCAGGCCCGTGCGCGGGGCCGGACGCGGCGGCAAGGCGTCGCCCCCATGCAGGGATAGCTCCCAGGCGCAATTATCATCGCCGCCCTCACTGCTGACGCATTGGGTGGTAATATCAAGGCGGGCGACCGAGCCAATCGACGGCAGGGCTTCGCCGCGAAACCCCATGGTGGAAATATTCAGCAGGTCCCAAGACCCGTCCTCGCTGGGGGCGAGTTTAGAAGTGGCGTGGCGCTCTATGCACAAGACAAGCTCGTCGCGGCTCATGCCCCGGCCATTATCGGTAATGGTGATGGATTGCCGCCCGCCGCCCTCTATGCGGATATCAATGGCGGTAGCGCCGGCGTCGAGCGCATTTTCCGCTAGCTCTTTAACCACGCTAGCGGGCCGCTCCACCACTTCGCCGGCGGCGATGCGGTTGACCGTTTCCGGCGGTAGACGCCTAAGGGTTGGGGCCGAAACAGAAGTGAAAGGAGAATCGCTCATGGCCCTAGACTAGCGGGCTATAACAAAGTTTTAAAGGCCGGGAAGCTTACCGCTTGTGGGTCGTTTAGAAATTGTCACCTTGGCTCCGCCCGTAGCGGTTTGAATAGCCTGAAGACGGCGCGCTTCGCTATCGGAATTAAGCGGATTGCCCTGCCCGTCGACAGCGCGGCCATCGCGCCAAAAAATCAGGCGGTCAGTGAACGGGTCAGATTTATGCTCAACGCTGTTTTGACCATCAATGACAATGCGCACTTCCGGATTGGCTTTGCCAACGCCGGCTTTGGTCATCAGCAGAATTTCACCGCGAGATGGTTTCGCGTCATCAATTTCGCCGAGCAAAGCTTCGCGGGCGACCTTGGATGTATAGCTATCCTCTGGGCGCGATTGGCCGGATGCCGGCGGGCGCAGATTATACTCTGGCGGCACGACAAGCGGCGCTTTGGTCAAGATATTAAACTCATTGGGCACGCCTTTGCGCGCGCCAGAAGCCTTATTTAAGGTCTTACACGCCGGAAGCGTTAGGGCCATTGCGGCGGCGGTCAGTAAGGTCAAAGTGGTTTTCATAGCGAGTCTCATGATTAATTTCATCTGTCATAGCGCAAGGCTCGCCCCGCGCCAAGTTAAGTTATCATTAGATTAGCCGGTATTTGGCTTTTCTTCGTCTTTGACAAGAAATGAAGCGAGCAGCAAAACCCCTACCCCGACCGATATGGCCGCGTCCGCGACGTTAAACACCCAGTGGAAGCCAATATCGCCAAAATCAAGGAAATCGACGACCGAGCCAAAGCGGATACGGTCAATCACATTGCCAATAGAGCCGCCAATAATCAGCGACAGGGCGAGCGCGGTCAGCCAGTCCTTGGTCTTATACAGGAAATACAACATGCCCGCGGTCATGAGCAGGGCAAATATTGACAAGCCCCAGCGCTTTATATCGCTCTCCCCGCCCAGCAGGCCCCAGCTTACGCCCTGATTACACACCATGGCCAAATCAAAGCCTTGCGTCACTTCCCAGCGCAGGCCGGGCTGCGGGTTAACCGCGCAAACATTCATCGGCGAGCCGAATTTAGTCGCAAAGAATTTCAGCGCCCAATGCTTGCTCCACTGGTCAAGGGCGACCACGATAAGCGGGAGCAATCCCGCCCAAAATAGATAGCGCTTTGTGTTCATTGGTTTTGGCGTTATTTTAGGCATTATCTTTATCCCAAATTGCTACCGCCGCCGCGTCGCGCGGGGTGATGCTCGCCTCGCCCTCTGGCTTGAAATATTTCCAAGAGCGTTCGCATTTGGCGTACCTCTCATCCGCCGACAAAGCGGTGATAGCCACGGCGTCTAGGTTCTCTGACAAATCACAATCGCTGACGATAAGATAATCGGCGAGCGTATCGGAGGGGTTGCTCGGCTCGGCGTAAACATCCTTGCGGGTTATGCCCAGCGCGGTCAGAGCCGAAACGAGGGCGCTATCCGCCGGCGCTTTCACGCTCGCCTCAAGACTAGAGCGAATGGTTTTCTCCGCCCGCATAGGCTCGATTTTTTCATTCACCGCGTCGCGCAGATTTTGCAGCAATAGCATTTGCGCGGTCAATTTATCATCACGCCA
>JAZGFA010000107.1:0-9073 GCA_036478975.1 Robiginitomaculum sp.
AATTTACCCGCGGATCGCATTGCGGGGGTCATCGCTATAACCGATGGGCAAGTGCATGACCTGCCCGAAGAGCCGCAAAGATTGCTGCCGGACGGCGCGCCGTTCCACGCGATAATTGTCGGCGATGTGAACGCCCGTGACCGCCGCCTAAACGCCGTGCGCGCGCCGCGTTTTGGCCTCGTCGATGAGCGGGTGAATTTTGATATTACCGTTGATGACCCCGGCCATGAGGGCGAGATTGCCACTATCCAAGTGCGCCTAAACGGGGTGGAGCAAGACACATTTAATGTCACCATTGGCAGTGATATTTCTATTCCGGTTCTGGTGGAACAGCGCGGCAATAATACGGTGGAAATCATCGCGCAATATATGGAAGGCGAGCTGACCTATCTTAATAATGTCTATAATGGACAGCTCTCTGGCATACGCGATCGCTTGCGGGTTTTGCTCATTACTGGCGAGCCGCATAGCGGGGGGCGTGCGTGGAGAAATCTTTTAAAATCAGACCCTTCCGTTGACATGCTCCAGTTTTCTATTCTGCGCCCACCGGGTAAATCCGTGGGCGCTATATCCAATGAAATGTCATTGATTGCCTTTCCAACCCGCGAGCTTTTTGAAGAAAAACTTGATGAGTTTGACTTGATTATTTTTGATCAATATGAGCGCCGCAATATTCTTTCCCCCTATTATTTTCAAAATATCGCGCGCTATGTTGATGGCGGCGGTGCCCTGCTTGTCGCCACGGGGCCGCCCTATGCAAGCCCGGCGAGCCTATACCGCAGCCCGCTGTCTAGCGTGCTTCCGGCGCGGCCCACGGGGGAGCTTATTGAGGAGGCTTTTAGGCCGCAATTGACCGACACCGGAAAACGCCACCCGATTACATCCGGCTTTAATGATGGCACGTCCGAGCGCTGGGGTCGCTGGTTTAGGGCGATTGATGCCAAGGCGGTTAGCGGCCATGCTTTGATGAGCGCGCCGGGGGATAAGCCCTTGCTCGTGGTCGATGAAATTGGGCAAGGCCGCACGGCGATTTTGATGTCAGACCAAGCGTGGCTTTGGGCCAAAGGCGTGGATGGCGGCGGCCCGTATAATGAGATTTTCCGCCGTCTTGCCCATTGGCTAATGGGGGAGCCTGATTTGGAATCAGAGAAACTTTCGGCGCAAATTAAGGACGGCATTTTGACCGTCACGCGCACGACACTCTCCGATGATGCCCAGTCCGTGCGCGTGCTGACCCCCGACGATAAGGCGGGTATTATGAAGCTAACCCGCACTGCGCCCGGCCATTATGAGGGCCAAGCCAAGGTCAAGCAACAAGGCGCTTACCGGGTTGAGAGCGGAGAAAAACAAGTGGTCGCCGCCGCCGGCGCGCTAAACCCGACCGAGTTTTCCGTGCTAATGCCGACGGGGGATATGGTGGAGCCGCTGACCACCGCAACAACTGGCTATCTCGGTTTTGCAAAATCTGATGCCATCGCCTTGCCGTCCCTGCGCCGCATAAAACCCGGCGCAAAGGCAAGCGGGCAGGATTGGGCGGGCCTGACCCGACATGAACGCTATGACGTCACCGCCTCTAAACGCGAGCCGCTCGCCCCCGTTTTGCTATTCTTCCTGCTCGCCGCTCTGGCTTTGGGCTGGGCGTGGCGACAAGAGGGACGCTAGTTTACTACCAAGAAGTGCTATCATTCCCGCGCAGGCGGGAACCCATCTCTAACACTCGAGTCTTTATCTCTTGGTCGTCTCCTGGTGATAAAACCGTTATATTACAAACACTCCTGACACATTTCGACAGTTGGTCATGCTAATAACTTTGCCCAGTGTAAGTAATATTAAATGTAGGGAATATTAGATTATGAAAATGGACTATTGCGTTCTTGGAACAAACAATATGGAATCATCGATTAAATTCTATGATTCACTTTTCGAACAAACAGAACTTAACCAAGTTTTATCAACTGAAAGAATGACCTTCTGGCAGTGTGAAGATTTTGCATTTGCAATAGCTATACCGTTTAATGGGGAGCCTGCAAGTAATGGAAATGAAACAATGATTGGTTTTAATGTTGGTTCTGTCGAAGAAGTAAAAAGGCTTCATAAAAAAATTGTAGAATTGGGCGGCACTTGTGAGGGCGAGCCCGGTCACCGCGGGCCTAAATTTTCTGCATATGCGAGAGATTTAGATAAAAATAAAATAGTTTTTTCCGCGTGAAAAATTCAACAAGCGCAGGCACACAATTCAATACCTATGCAAGATAAGCCTTTGGTGTAACATCTTGAGGAAAAATGAGTTGGAGCAATAAGAGTCCATTGTACCGTTCAAGCCTTCATTCCCTAGATAAGCCGTGTTAGGTTGCCCTATGACACACTCTGCAACCACACTTCCCGCCGCCACACTACCGGAGAGCGCCCAAAGCTGGCTGACCGATGCGGGCACGTTATCGGTAATGGCCGCACTTGGTCGTGATAAGGCGCGCTTTGTCGGCGGCGCAGTACGTGACAGCCTAATGGGCAACCCCGTATCTGACATTGATATCGCCACCCAATTAGAGCCTGACGCCGTAATGGCGGCGCTTAAATCCGCGGGCATTAAAGCCATTCCGACAGGATTAGCCCACGGCACGATTACGGCGGTAGTGGACGGCTCGCCGATAGAAATAACCACATTGCGCCGCGACGTAGAGACCGATGGCCGCCGCGCTGTCGTGGCGTTCACCCTTGACTGGGCCGAGGATGCCGAGCGCCGCGATTTCACCATGAATGCGCTCTACGCCGATTGCGAGGGCAATGTCTATGACCCCACCGGATGCGGGCTTGATGACCTTGCCGCGCGCCGTTTTGTCTTTGTCGGTGACGCGGATATGCGCGTGGCCGAGGACCATCTGCGCATTATGCGCTATTTCCGGTTTTTGGCGTGGCATGGCGGGGACGCTAAACTTGACGCTGATGCCCTGCGGGCTTGCCGTGAAGGGCGGGGCGGCCTCGCTAAATTATCGGCGGAACGCGTCTGGGGTGAGCTTAAAAAATTGCTCAAAGCGCCTAACCCTACGCGAATATTGCAGATTATGCTGACCAATGAGATTTTGGAAAAAATAGTGCCAGAGGCCAGTAATGTTGACGGGCTCAGCCATTTTATTGCCCTAGAGCGTGAGCATGGCCTCGTCATTGACCCGCTGCGCCGAATTATGGCGATGTCCGCGCGCAACCCGCTGCCCATGGCGCTTTTATGCAAACGCATGAAGGTCTCCCAAGCGGAGAAAAGCCGCCTGCGCGGCTGGACACAGGACGACACCGTATTTGAGGCGGGGCTCTCTGAACGTGAGGCCAAAATCGCTATTTACAAAGCGGGCAATGGGCGCGCGGCTGACCGCTGTCTTATCCGTGCGGCAGGAGAGAGCGACCCAATATTGCGCGCCAAATGGATGGCGCTTGTCACCTTATCGCAAAACTGGATGCCGCCGCGCTTCCCGCTGACCGGAAAAGACATGCTAGAGCAGGGCATAAAACCCGGCCCCGCCATGGGCAAAAAGCTTGCCGCCTTAGAGGCGCTCTGGGTGCGCAGCGCATTTACTACGGGCAAAGAACAGCTCCTCATGGCGCTTAAACTTTTAGGGCGGTAGATTTATGCATGAAGTTATCGCTAACGCTTTATCCTTACCCTGTGAGTATGAGGTTACAGGGCGCGATTATTTACCGTCTAAATTTGCGGTTACGGATTTGGCGAGCGCCTCCATTGGCGCGGTGGGATGCGCTATGGCGACGCTTATTACGCAGTTGGGCCTTGCCGCAAATACGCCGTCCATATGTGTAGATCGCCGTCTGGCATCGCTCTGGTTTGGCTTTTCTATAAGACCGGTTGGATGGGAAATGCCGCCCATATGGGATGCGATTGCGGGGAATTATCAATGCCGTGATGGTTGGATACGCCTGCATACAAACCAGCCCCGTCACCGCGATGCTGCCCTGTCGGTTTTGGGCGTAGACGGGGGACAGAGCTTTGGTTGCACAGGCCGTAGCGCGCTGGGATAAGGACGCGCTTGAGACTGCCATCGTTACAAAAAATGGCGTTGCAGCGGCGATGCGCTCTCGTCAGCAATGGGCCCGTGCATCCACAGGGCATGGCGGTTAGCGGGGAGCCGCTTATAGCTTGGGATAGCCGTCAATCTACGCCGAATTTGGAGTGGGAGGCTAGCCTTCTGCGTCCATTAAATGGTCTTAAGGTGCTAGACATGACCCGGGTTCTCGCGGGGCCGGTGGCAACGCGCACTCTGGCTGGTTTTGGCGCAAATGTTTTGCGTATCGATCCGCCCGGCTGGGAAGAAGCCAATATTGCGCCTGATGTTACGCTGGATAAAAAATGTGCCCGGCTTGATTTAACCGCAAAGGATGATCGCGAAATATTTGAAGGCTTACTTAGCGAAGCAGATGTTCTCATTCATGGATATCGCCCGGGAGCGCTTGAAACCTTGGGATATGGTGATAAGGCCCGCTTGAAACTCGCGCCTAGCCTTATTGAAATCACGCTTAATGCCTATGGCTGGAGCGGGCCATGGCAAGGGCGGCGAGGCTTTGACAGTCTTGTGCAAATGAGCAGCGGTATTGCCGATGCGGGCGCGCAATGGGCCAGTAAGGACATGCCTTACCCTCTTCCCGTACAGGCGCTTGACCATGCGACGGGCTATCTTATGGCCGCCGCTGCCATTCGCGCTATTACGCAGAGGGCTGTGGGAGCGGGGGCGCGATCAGCACGGCTTTCACTTGCGCGCACGGCGGAGCTTTTATGTTCCAACCCGCAAACCCGCTCCCAGGCGACAGCCTTTGAAGCGCTAGCGCCGGACTTTTCGTCCAAAGTGGAGCAGACCCCATGGGGTGCGGCGAAGCGGCTACTGCCAGCCTTGGTAATTGACGGCGCGCCTATGGAGTGGGCAAGCCCTGCTTGTAATCTCGGAACTTCAGCGCCGCAGTGGTAGGGCTTGCTCAGGCTTTCCCGTGCGGTTACACTTTTAAAAAACAGCGAGCCTAATTATGAAATCACCGCTTACATTGCACATTGGCAATAAGAATTATTCGTCTTGGTCCCTGCGGCCTTGGCTGGTTTTGCGCAAGAGCGAACTGCCCTTTGACGAGCAGTTAACCCAGCTTGACGTGCCGGGATTTAAGGGGAAATTATTGGCGCTTTCGCCTGCTGGAACCGTGCCGGTTTTGCAGGTCAAAGGCGAGATTATTCCCGACAGTCTGGCTATTAGCGAATGGGCCGCGAAAGCCGTGCCAAACCTGTGGCCCGTCGAGGCGCAGGCGCGGGAGCAAGCGCGGGCTTTAGTTGGTAAAATGCATAATGGTTTCATGGGGTTGCGTAGTGAAGCTCCGATGAATTTACGCCGCCGCACCCAAAGTAAAATGCCGAAAGCTTGCCTTGATGACGCCGCGGAAATTGTCGCGCTTTGGGAACAATGTTTGTCGCGCCATAACGGCCCGTTTCTGTTTGATGATTGGTCGATAGCGGACGCGTTTTTCACTCCGGTAGCTACCCGTTTTGAGAGCTATAATCTGCCGCGCTCGCCCAAGGCTGATACCTATATTAGCGAGCTTTTATCCGACCCTGATTATATGGACTGGGAGGCGGATGCCATGATAGAGCCGTGGGAGCTTTCCGAAACAGATAAAGTGAACAGGTAGGTAGTTATGAATTTAAAAGACACAATCCGCACCATTCCCGACTTCCCAAAACCGGGAATTATGTTTCGCGACATCACCACATTGCTGACATCGCGCCGGGCGTTCGCCGAGGCAATTATTCAAATGAGCGCGCCCTATCAAGAAATGCGCATTGATAATGTCGCCGGCATAGAGGCGCGCGGCTTTACCATTGGCGGGGCGATTGCCTATGAGTTGAACGCCGGATTTGTGCCGATACGCAAAAAGGGCAAGCTGCCTTTTGATACATATGAGCAAAGCTATGATTTGGAATATGGCAGCGACACACTAGAGATTCACGCGGATGCCATACGCAGCCAAGAGCGGGTTTTGTTGGTTGATGATCTCATCGCCACGGGCGGCACGGCGCAGGCGGCGATGAAACTTTTACGCAAAACCGGAGCCAATATTGTCGGCGCCGCTTTCATCGTCAGCCTGCCAGAACTTGGCGGGGCGATGAAAATCGTAGACATGGGCATACCCGTGACGATATTAGTTGAGTTTGAAGGACATTAAATGATGATAAAAAGGAAACATATAAAATCAATAGCCTTACTGGCGGCGGCTTCATTTCTGGCTTCATGCGTGACCCAATCTGGTCAGAGCGCTAACATTATGGCGCAGGAAAAACCGCAATATGCGCTGGTGATACATGGCGGGGCGGGGACAATTCTTCGCAAAAATATAACGGCTGAGAAAGATGCTGCTTATCGGGCTAAATTGGCAGAGTCCCTGCGAGCAGGGCAGTCTGTTCTAGAGAGCGGCGGGTCTGCCTTAGATGCGGTTGAAGCGACCATCCACATTATGGAAAACTCTCCCTTGTTTAACGCCGGTAAAGGGTCGGTCTTCACCCATGAAGGCCGCAATGAAATGGACGCGTCGATTATGGACGGGCGCAATATTGACGCCGGCGCCGTGGCGGGGGTACGCCACATCAAAAACCCAATAAGCCTTGCCCGTGAAGTTATGGAAAACTCCAATCATGTTATGCTTGCCGGAGACGGGGCTGAGGAATTTGCGCAATCCCGCAATATTGCCCTTATGGATGCGGCCTATTTTCAAACCGAGAAACGCTTGCGGCAATTAGAGCGGGCAAAGGCCAGAGATATGGGCGCTATATTGGACCATGACGGGGACAATAAATTTGCCGGCTATGACGATCCAATTGACCCGGATAATAAATTTGGCACGGTCGGGGCTGTGGCGCTTGATAGGGATGGCAATATTGCGGCGGGCACGTCAACAGGGGGCATGACGAATAAACGCTGGAACCGTATTGGCGATAGTCCGGTGATTGGCGCGGGCACTTACGCCGATAATATGAGCTGCGGCGTTTCGGCGACGGGGCATGGCGAGTATTTTATTCGCGCGACGGTGGCGCGCACGATTTGCGCCATGATGGAATATAAGGGCGTGAGCTTAGAGCAGGCGGCCAATGAGGTTATTCATGGCACGCTTGTGGACATGGGCGGCACGGGCGGAATTGTTGCCCTTGATAAAGAGGGCAATATTTCTATGATTTTTAATACTGAGGGCATGTATCGTGGTTATATCAAAGGCAATTCGGAGCCTGATATTTACATTTATAAATAAGGCTATGGCTAAACGTTGAATTTAAAGTGCAGGATGTCGCCGTCTTTGACGATGTAGCTTTTGCCTTCTTGGCGAACCTTACCGGCTTCGCGCGCGCCGCTCTCGCCGCCATTGGCAACATAGTCGTCATAGGCGATGGTTTCGGCCTTAATAAAGCCGCGCTCAAAATCTCCGTGAATAACGCCGGCGCATTGGGGGGCGCTCCAGCCTTCGTGGAATGTCCAGGCGCGCGCCTCTTTCGGGCCGACGGTGAAATAGGTTTGCAAATCGAGCAGGCTGTAGCCCGTATGGATAAGGCGATCTAGGCCTGGCTCGGTAATGCCAAGCGCGTCCATATATTCGTCACGCTCCTCGTTTTCAAGCAGGGCTAGCTCGCTTTCAATTTGGGCAGAAATGATAACGGCCTGCGCCCCTTGGGAGGCGGCGTGCTCTAGCACTTTGGCGGAATAATCATTGCCATCAATGATGCTGTCTTCGTCAACATTGGCGACGTAAAGCACGGGCTTGGAGCTAAGAAGCTGCAACATGCGCCAAGCTTTTTTATCGTCGGCGTCAATATCGGCGACGCGGGCCGGCTTGCCGTCTTCGAGCAAGGCAAGGGCAACATTGATAAGACGCAGGCTTTGGATGGCGTCCTTGTCGCTTTGCTTAACTTTCTTTTCAAGCGCCGGTTTGCGCTTTTCTAGGCTTTCCATATCGGCGAGCATTAATTCCGTCTCAACGGTTTCATAATCGGCGAGCGGGTCAATGACGCCCTCAACATGGGTCACGTCATCATCGTCAAAACAGCGCAGAACATAAGCAATCGCGTCGGTCTCGCGTATATTAGCAAGGAATTGATTGCCAAGCCCTTCACCCTTGGAGGCGCCGCGCACGAGGCCGGCAATATCGACAAAATTCATCCGCGCGGGGATGATTTCCTTAGAGCCGCCAATCTCTGCGATTTTAAACAGGCGCTTTTCCGGCACGGCAACGTCGCCGACATTAGGCTCGATAGTGCAAAATGGATAGTTCGCCGCTTGGGCGCTGGCCGTTTGGGTCAGAGCATTAAACAGGGTGGATTTACCAACATTAGGCAGGCCAACAATTGCGCATTTAAATCCCATGATTGTCTACTTTCTTTGCGGCTTTGCCGTAGGGGAGGGCGCAAGCACGCTCACCTTGGTTTGAAACTTGTTTATCGGGTCGAGACTGATGGGCACCTCGGCGAGAAATTCTATGGCGCGGGCGCAGGCGCGGGTTAAATCCTCAACCCATGGCAGTTCGGACTTTGAAAAATCCGACAGCACATGGCTATGCACTTTGTCCTTATGGCCGGGATGGCCAATGCCCATCCGTACCCGCACGAAATCCGCGCTCATATGTTGGCGAATGGAGCGCAGACCATTATGGCCGGCAATGCCGCCGCCGATTTTGACGCGAAACTTACCCTCGTCAATGTCTAGCTCGTCATGGAAAACCACGATTTGCGAGAGTGGAATTTTGTAAAACTTTGCCGCCGCTTGCACGGCCCGTCCGCTCTCATTCATGAAAGTGGTGGGCTTTAGAACCATGGCCTTTTTCGGCCCATTATCGGTTTTAATCATGCCCTCGCGGATAAGGCCCGAAAATTTTGATTTTTCCGGGCCAAAGCCGTGATGGTCAGCGATTTCGTCAACCGCCATAAAACCGATATTGTGGCGATTCCCGGCATGTTTGCAGCCGGGATTGCCTAGTCCTACGAGTAAAAGCATCGGAGCCTCCTTATCGGAGGAAAACCAATTCTTGAAAAAATCAAGAATTAACCTTC
>JAZGFA010000108.1:0-9250 GCA_036478975.1 Robiginitomaculum sp.
TCTGCGTTTTTTGGGTCGCGCAAATCTTTAATGCTGACATTGCTAAGACGGGCAAAATTATCGGCCCGCATTGCATGTAATTTCTCAAGCTCTGTCACGACGCTCGCGCGGTCCGAATGGCCCAAAACGCCCTTAAAATGTCCCTTGATTAAAGGAATAGACGGCATCAAAATCGCGTAAATCACCGCCCACACGATGGACAAATACAGCAGGCCAAGCCACCAACGCGGCATGGGCGTATTTAGCTCTTCAATGCCATCCCATTCATGGCCCGTTACTTCCGTGCCAGAAATCTCATCAATATATTTTTTATCGTCAGCCATATTATGTTCCAACTTTCGCATCATCTTTCGGGTCATAGTCCGGCTTGTCCGTATCCATTAGCGGAATTTGCGCCGCATCCTTAAACCGTGTTTGGTTTTTAGGCCAAAGGGCATAGATAATCGCGCCAATAAATACGGCAAAAAACGTGACCGTTCCGCCAAGTTTTACGACATAGGCAAGGCTATCATAATTCATCGTAAATTCTCATCTTTGCTGGCTTCATATTCATCGAAATCAACCAATGTGCCGAGCATTTGCAAATAGGCAATTACCGCGTCCATTTCGCTAATCATGTCCGGGTTATTATCAAAGTCACGCATAACGCTATTGGGATAGCGCTCATGGAAGCCAGCTTCATCATCGGCGAATTCTTCGACCTGCGCCTTAAGGTCAGACACGGCGAGCTTCACCATTTCTTCGGTGTAAGGCACACCCAATCTGCGGTTAGTGTTTAAATCCAAAGTGATTTCCCGGTAGTCAAGCTTGCGCTGGCTGAGGAATTTATAGGGCGGCATGATGGATTCTGGCACTACGGCGCGCGGGTCTTCAAGATGTAGCTTATGCCACGCATCGGAATATTTCGCGCCGACGCGGGCAAGGTCTGGCCCTGTGCGTTTTGACCCCCATAAGAACGGATGGTCATACATGGATTCCGCCGCGAGGGAGTAATGGCCATAACGCTCCACTTCGTCGCGCAAAGGACGAATCATTTGCGAGTGACATACGGCACAACCTTCACGAATATAGATATTACGACCCGAAAGCTCTAGCGGCGTATAGGGCCGCATGCCCTCAACTTTTTCAATCGTATTATCAATATAAAACAGTGGCCCAATCTCTACAAGTCCGCCAACCGACACGGTAACGACAATGCCGAGCATAAGGGCGAAAGAGTTCTTCTCTAGGAATTTATGTAGCTTTAACATGTTATTCTCCCGCTACCAAAGCTGGCACATCTGAGGCTGCTGCTGGTTTTCTCTCCAGCGGAACTTCGCCGGTAATCGGCAGTGCGCCGCCTCGGCCTTTAATGGTCATACGAATATTAAACGCCATAATCAAAGCGCCCGTCAGATAGAGTATGCCGCCGATTGCGCGAATAATATAAGAAATATGTTTCGCCGAAACCGTTTCAATAAATGAGTATTTAAGGAAACCAAGGTCCGTATAGGCGCGCCACATCATGCCTTCCATAATTCCCGCGAACCATAGCGCCAAAATATAGCAAATGATACCAATAGAGGCGAGCCAGAAATGGGCTTCGACAAGCTTATTGGAATAAAGATCTTTCTTCTTCCACAGCCATGGCACAAGGCAATACATCGCGCCAAAACTAACAAAGCCGTTCCAGCCGAGCGCTCCAGAATGCACGTGACCGACGGTCCACTCGGTGTAATGGGACAGGGCATTAACATAACGGATCGCCATAAGCGGGCCTTCAAAGGTCGCCATGCCGTAAAAGGCCACGGACACCACGAGCATACGCAAAACCGCATCCGTGCGCAGTTTATCCCACGCGCCTGAGAGGGTCATAAGGCCGTTAATCATGCCGCCCCATGATGGCATCCAAAGCACGACCGAGAACACCATGCCGACGGTCTGCGTCCACTGCGGCAAGGCCGTATAATGAAGATGATGCGGGCCAGCCCAAATATAGATAAAGATAACCGCCCAGAAATGCACGATAGACAATTTATATGACCAGACCGGACGCCCGGAGCGTTTTGGAATAAAGTAATACATAATCGCCAAAAAGCCCGTGGTCAGGAAGAAACCAACCGCATTATGTCCGTACCACCACTGGGTCATTGCGTCCTGCACGCCGGCAAAGGCGGAGTAGGACTTGGCACTAAACATAGAGTTTGGAAGCGCTGCATTATTGACCAAATGCAAAATCGCTACGGTGACAATAAAGGAAAGATAAAACCAGTTAGCCACATAAATATGCGGCTCTTTACGCTTATATAGCGTGCCCATAAATACGAGCAAATAGGCGACCCAAACAATGGTCAGCCAAATATCAACATACCATTCCGGCTCTGCATATTCGCGCGTAGAGGTAATGCCGGATAGATAACCCGTTGCCGCCAAAATAATGAAAAGCTGATAGCCCCAAAATACAAACCAAGGCCAAAGACCGCCCGCAAGCCTTGTGCGGCACGTGCGCTGCACCACATAAAACGAAGTGGCAAACAGCACATTACCGCCAAAGGCAAAGATAACCGCCGATGTGTGGAGCGGGCGCAAACGGCCAAAATTCGTCCAAGGGAGGTTTTCAAAGTAGAAAATATTAGGCCATGTCAACTGGCAGGCAATAGTCACGCCGACAAGCATGCCGACAATGCCCCAGAACGTCGCGGCAATCACGCCGGCCTTAACCACCCCGTCCGCATATTCCCGTGGGTCATATGTTGGCACGCCCCGCGACAAGGTGCCAACTAGCATAATCATGCCAATGATAAACCCTGCCATCATAATATAGGCTGGCATTTCCAGCGTCGGATAGGACAGGGCCGAAACCCCCGTCGGACTTGAAGCGAAAACCGTCCAAATGAAGCCTAAAAACAAAATCGCCGCGATATAAATCGCTGATCCGTCTAAATTTTCTTTGAATGTAGCCGTTTGGTTTTGTGCGGTCATTATAATGCCTAATGCTAAGTCGTAATTATGTATGTGAGTTAAAGGGCCACTCACCAGAAAAAACCCCAATCACATTGGAGTCGTATATCTGCGACATAATGTACATTTTTCACCCCGCGTGAAGGCTGTTTTTTACTTTCCCTATTGGTCAAATTGTCGCTACCATGGGAAAAATTACGAAAGTTTCTCCCCATGCCTTCAAAAACCCCCATTATCGTTAGAAACCTTCGCGCCCTGCGCGGTCAAATTTGGGAATGGCGCGGTAGCGGCGAATCCATTGCTTGCGTGCCAACCATGGGCGCTTTGCATGACGGCCATATGTCTCTCATTACCCTCGCCCGAAAACATGCGAGCAAAACCGTAGCGACCATCTATGTCAATCCTACCCAATTCGCCCCCGGTGAAGACTTTGAAAGCTATCCGCGCACCGAAGAAGAAGACGTGGCAAAACTTGGCGCGGCGGGTTGCGATTTGGTTTACATTCCACAGCCTGGCAGCATGTATGACGCGGGCCATTGCACCAGCATTAAAATTCGCGGCGTCGCCGAAAGCCTAGAGACGGACCACCGCCCGACCTTTTTTGACGGGGTGGCAATTGTCGTCACAAAACTGCTTAACCGTGTTGCACCCGACATAGCGATATTTGGCGAGAAGGATTACCAACAGCTCGCCACTATTCGCCGGCTTGTGATTGACTTTGATATGCCTATTGAAATCATCGGCGCGCCAATCGCTCGCGATAGTCACGGCCTCGCCCTGTCCTCGCGCAATCAATATTTCGACGCCGGCGGCCTTGCCCTCGCCCGCCAGCTCAATGTGATTATGCGGGCCTGCGCAGCCGATATGCGCGCCGGCATGAATGTCGATAAGGCGGCGCAAAAAGCCAGTGACGCTTATCTTGCGGCGGGTTTTGACAGCGTAGACTATGTCAGCGTCGCCAGCGTCAATTCCCTGACCAAACTGGCTGGCGGCATATTAGACCGCCCCTCGCGCCTGTTAATTGCCGTGCATTGCAGGGGCGTGCGACTGATTGATAATTGCGCCATTTAGACGTTTACCATGCCCCAATCTCAACCAGTTTTTGCCGAAGCTGCGGCGAAATACCGTCCGCATTATCAATGTCTTTAATATCGGCGGGGACATCCTCGGCCTTAAGATAGCGCCAGCCTTGGAAGGCGCGGCGCGGCGCAGGCTCAACGGCAATTAATCTCGGATCCATCTGAATGGAGCAGGCCTTAAGTCCTTTGGCATTACGGGTCGGCTCCAGGGCAATGATAGAGTTTCGGCAAATAATCATGCCCTTAATCACCCAATAGATAGAGCCGCCATCAAGCAAAGCCTCTTTCTGTTTGGGAAACATGCGCGTCACATGTTCATGATAAGCCCCGCCGCCCGCCGCAATGCGCCGCGCCACCATCATATTTTGCCAGTCTTGCAGGCTCTCAATAGAGGTGGAGCCGACGGAAAGTTTTTGCAAATGCAGAGCCATAACCCTGTTTAGCCGTAAATTTACCGCCTTGGATAGGGCTTAGGCTTTTTGCGCCCGAAAAAATGTGCGTAGGCCGTAATATAGGCCGCCGATAAACATCAGTGCGCCAAAAATCATCGCCCAAGGCGCAAGGAAGCGCCCTATATCGCCAAGACGCGTCATGCCCGTGAGCCAGCTCGTCAGCCCTCCAATTGAAAGACAGCCGCCTAAAAACATAAATAGCCCGTAAATACCGCCGGCAGATTTTTTTCGATTGGCAGCAGCGCTTTTACTGCCTGTTCCCCGCTGTATATAGGCATCGGCCCCGCGGGTCGCGGCAACGGCCTTAGTCTTGCGCCGTCCGCCATCATTGCTATTAGCCGCCAAAGGAACGTCATTTTCTAACGCAAGGCTCTCACCCTCCTCCGGCATTACGACTTTCTCCCCGTCTGTCCGCGCCGTATCAATCAAGGCATCAAGGCGATCGCTCACCTCGGCGGCGGCGATGGCAATCGGTGACGGCCCCGCCGGCGTAGAAACCGGCGCATTCGGATTCGGAATATCAAGGTGGTAGTCCTTATCCTCTAGAATATCTAATTGATTTGCCAAGGCGTTCGCGCTCCCTTGCTGCCCAATCACTTGGCCGCCCGTAACTGGATCATGTACGGTTTTGGGCGCGCGTTCCGTTAGGGTCAAAACCCCCGCTACGCCATCATCCGCGCGGCGCTGAGGAATCTCATCATCCACAGACATAATCGCCTCGCCGGAAACATTAACGATGCCGACGTCCGGATCGAAGGTCTCATCATCGCTAACGCGCAAATAACTTTGGTCACTCTGAATTTCAAGCCCGCCATTACTGGCGCGAATATCGCCTTTTTCAGGACGCAGGAATAAAGCCTTCTCAGCCGTGCGGCGTCGCACAAGCGCGTCTACAACATAGGCTTTTCCGGCAATTTCAGCCTTGCGCCATTCATCAAAGGCGCTCGCCGCATCAAGGACGCGGCCATTATTGAGCGCATGACGCAAATTAGACTGTCTAAAATTCGTCGGTCCAATATTAAGCACGAGCGAACACACCGCATCAAATTGGCTTTGGGTAAGCGGCGCGAATACCGTCTCTGAAATTAGTTTTTCAATCGGCGCTAGGTCCTCACGCAGCAGGTTTTCCGCCGCGTCGCGCGATAAGGCCTCATGGCTCTCGCCGTCTTCAAGCGGGTGGCCATAGCCGACAACCCGCTGCCCGGTGGCCAGCGTTGCCGCATTTTCGCGATAGCCCTCAAAGGCTTTAATCAGCTTCATTCCCAAAGGGGAGATGGTGAAATCATTGCTCATATCAACTTGCCGCCGTTCCAATATCGTACAGCGTGAGGGCTAAATGCTCTCCCGCCCCCTCGCCCTTGCAAGAGCTGCGCCGAATTCAGTGTGATTATCAAAACAGGCGCAATTATGGCGCAATAAAGCTAAAACAGCAGGAGGGCCGCCGTGCCAAGAAAGGCCAAAAAGCCCACAACGTCGGTAACCGTGGTGACAAATACCGATGAGGACACGGCTGGATCCGCGCCAAAGCGTTTTAGCCCCAACGGCACTAAAATTCCCGCAAGGCCGGCGAAAATATGATTGATAATCATCGCAATGAAAATAACCAGAGCCAGGTCTGTTCTGCCAAACCAAATATAGGTAATTATCGCCAAAGCCGTGGCAAATATCAGCCCGTTAAACACGGCGGCTAGGGCTTCGCGGCGCACGGCGCGCAGGGCATTGGCCGAAGTAAGGTCGCGCTCCGCGAGGGCGCGCACGGCCACGGCGAGCGTCTGCGTCCCCGCATTACCGCCCATGGACGCAACAATCGGCATTAAAATAGCCAATTGCACAAATTCTTTAATAGCAAAGCCAAAGGCGCTAATCACAAAGCTGGCCAATATCGCGGTCAGCAAATTGACAAAAAGCCATGGCGCGCGGGCGCGAACGGTTGACAGGGCCGTATCGGTTAGCCCCGCCTCATTCACCCCGGCAAGGGCAAGCATATCTTCCTTGTTCTCGTCTTGGATAATATCGACCACATCATCGACGGTAATCATCCCCGACAAACGGCCCGCCTCGTCAACCACGGGGGCGGAAATCAAATGGTATTTTTCAAATTCATAGGCCACATCTTCTTGGTCCATGTCTTGGGACAAAAGCACTTGCAAAGGCTGCACAATGCTCTCAATGCCCACGGAGCGCCCATTACGCATAATCAGGGAAATCGGCACGTATCCAATGGGCTTAAACGCCGCGTCAATCACATAGAGATTGAAGAAAAGCTCCGGCAGATTATCCCCTTGGGCGCGCATATGGTCGATGACTTGCCCGACATTCCAAAAGGCCGGCGCGGCGACAAATTCGCGCTGCATGAGCCGCCCTGCCGTATCCTCATCAAAGGTCAGGCTGGCCTCAATATCGGCGCGGTCGCGGGCCGGCAGAGCCGCCAAAACCGCCTCGCGCCTATGCTCGTCAAGCTCCTCTAATACTTGCGTCGCCTCATCACTATCAAGCTCTACGAGCGCGCTAGAAATTTGCGCATCCCCGAGCAGCGGCAGCACGTCCTCTAGCACTTCGTCTTCAAGCTCTGATAAAACGTCCGGCGAAATCAGCTCAGGCGAGAGCGCGACCACGGCCTCTCTCTGCTCGGCGCTAAGCTGCTCTAACTGGTCAGCAAAGTCGGCCTCATGGGCCTTATCAACAATATCGTGAAGCTGGGCCGCGTCCCCTGACTGCACGGCGTCCTTAAGCGCGGCAAGGTCATCGCTCTCCGCGCGGCGTCGGCGAAGCCCGCGCCCGTGAGGCTCGACCTCGCCTAGCTCTGGATTATGCGGCTCGCCCATGGAAAATCCTCTTGCCCTTATTAGCAGCTTATATTTGACACAGAGCGCCGCTTGCGGGAACCTCTATTTTCAACAAAACAAAGCAGAGCCATGCATTCTTTTCAAACCGTATCCGATATACGCATAGAGACGGGAGGCGCGGCGCGTCTTGACCACCATGTTAAAGGCCTGTGCCTCAATAAACGCCCGCGCAATAAACGCATCGCCATTATCACCGATAAAGGCGTGCGCGCGCTTGGCCTCTTGGACGCCGCCATACAGTCCCTAGGCGGCGCTGGCTATGATGTGCTGATTTTTGACAAGGTTAAACCCGACCCGCCGCAGGCCATAGTGCTTGAAGGCGCAAAAGTGGTTAAGGACTTTAAGGCGGGGCTTGTCATCGGCTTTGGCGGCGGCAGCCCTATGGATAGCGCCAAAGTCATCGCTCATCTCGCCGGCTGTGACCAACCGATAGACACGTTATACGGCGTCGGCAATGCCAAAGGGCCGGCCCTGCCGCTCCTGCTCATTCCCACCACATCGGGAACTGGGTCAGAGGTCACTAATGTCGCGATTATCACCACGGGGAAGACGGAAAAGAAAGGCATAGTCGCCGATAGCCTTTACGCTAGCCGCGTCCTGCTAGACCCAGCTCTCACCCTCGGACTGCCCAAATCCATCACCGCGTCGACGGGGATTGACGCCATGGTGCACGCGATTGAGGCCTATAGCTCCGTGCGGCTTAAAAACCCAATTTCCGACACATTAGCCCTCAGCGCATTGCGCAAACTACGCGGCGCTATCACCACCGCCTGTAATGAGCCAAGTAATGAAGCGGCGCGCACGGATATGCTCATCGGCTCCATGCTCGCAGGGCAGGCTTTTTCCAACGCGCCTTGCGCCGCCGTCCACGCCCTCGCCTATCCGCTTGGCGGCTTTTTCCATGTGCCCCACGGCCTATCCAATGCGCTCGTGCTTACGCAGGTGCTTAAATATAATCTGCCCAAAGCAAAAGACTGGTACGGCGAAATTGCCCGCGAGCTTGGGGTCGGGCAGACGGGCACGGCGCTCATCGACGAAATGGAGCGCATTAAACAGGCTACCGACGTGCCGCAAACATTATCAGAGGTCAATGTTCCCGAAAACGCCATAGAGATGATGGCCAAGGACGCGATGACAAAAAGCCGTTTGCTCGTCAACAACCCGCGCGAAATGACCTATGACGCGGCGGTAAAAATCTACCAATCTATTGCTTAGGGGCGAGGTAGGCCTCTAGGTCAGCGGCGTTATTTATGTTGATAAAGGGTGAGTTCCCGCCCTCTAAAACCGGCCATGAAGCCTCTTGCGCATGACAAATCTCGGCCAATTTATGCAGGGATATTGAGGTTTCAAAATCGAGCAATTCCCATGCGCGCGCAAGGTCTTCCATGCGCCACCAGCCAAAGGCCGGATGGACGCGCCCATCTGTGGCAATCGCGCTATGGCCAGCGCTAAATATTCTCGCGGTGAAATCGTCGGGCAGAAGCGGCCCGTCAACCGGAACCGCATAAAACCCAAGCCCGGCATACCCCCGCGCTTTTAGCCAGTGATAGGCCGCATATAGCCCCGCGACCGGCCCTTGCGGGCCATCTTCGCGGTCAGGAAAGCTTTCTAAACCACAGCCGTAATCATGGCTCGCCGATAGGGACAAATCCGCGCATTGCGGGCCAAAGCGGGCAATGACCACATCCACCATGCGCGCCCCCGATAGCTTTACCGCGCCCTTATCACGCCCCATACGGCGGCTTTGCCCGCCCGCAAGGATAATGCCGTATTGTTCATTATATTTTCCGCTGTTATTCATAGGTCCGTTATAGCGACAAAGGAGCATTTGTCATCTAGCGCCTGCGGTGTTAGAGGCCATTTATGATTGCTGAATTTGGACAAATATGCCTAATCCTCGCCCTGCTTGTGGCGCTGGCCCAGTCCATTATCC
>JAZGFA010000109.1:0-18098 GCA_036478975.1 Robiginitomaculum sp.
AATGTTGGCCCTGCGGTGGGCGCGAAAGCCATCACCTTAACCGGCGCGATTATCATTGCCATTATCTGCGAGAGCGGCGGGGCGCTTATCGCCGGCGGCGACGTGGTAGGCACGATTAAAAAGGGCATTATCGACCAAGATTTCTTTGCCGGTAATATGGAAACCTTTATCTGGGCGATGACCGCGGCGCTTTTGTCTGCCGCCATTTGGCTTAACATTGCCACCTATATTGGCGCGCCCGTATCCACCACCCATTCTATCGTTGGCGGCGTGCTCGGCGCGGGTATTGCGGCCGGCGGCTGGGGCGTTGTCCATTGGGATAAGGTGCAAGAAATTGCTGCCAGCTGGGTTATATCTCCGGCCCTAGGCGGGATTATTGCCGCCAGTTTCCTTTATTCCATCAAGCGCTTTATCCTCTATCAAACCGATATGCGTAGCGCCGCCAAAAAAATTGTGCCTATCCTGCTCGCGATTATGGCCTGGGCATTTAGTGCCTATTTAATCCTCAAGGGGCTGAAGAAAATCATCAAAGTTGATATGCTTACCGCCCTCGGCATGGGTTTTGTCATTGCGGTTGTGACCTATTTCATCCTGCGCGTGCTTATCGCGAAAAAGGCGGATACATTAGATAATACGCGCGAGGGCATTGATAGCCTGTTCCTCATTCCGCTTATCGTTGGCGCGGCATTGCTTAGCTTTGCCCATGGCGCCAATGATGTGGCCAATGCCATTGGCCCGCTCGCCGGCATTAATGAAGCGATTATGAGCGGCGCGGTTGGCGGCAAGGCGGGTATTCCGCTTTGGGTTATGCTGATCGGCGCGGGCGGCATTGCCCTTGGCCTGTCGCTTTACGGCCCGAAATTGATTAAAACCGTCGGCAGCGAAATCACCGATCTTGATATGATGCGCGCCTTTTGCGTTGCCCTTGCCGCGGCCATCACCGTGATTATCGCCTCCCATTTAGGCCTGCCGGTTAGCTCCACCCATATTGCGGTTGGCGGCGTGTTTGGCGTGGGCTTTCTGCGCGAGCATTTAACCTCGGACTATAATCGCACCGTGGCGAAAATCCATCAACGCCTTGCCGATGAGGAGGATACATTTGTCACCGAAGATTTCGTGGCAAAATTTGACGCGGCGAGCATTGTCGATAAAAAATCCATGCTACGGGATTTGAAGCAAAAAGCGATTGCCAAAGAATTGACATGGTCAGAGCGCCGCGTCTTTAAAAAGGCCTATAAGGCGAAACTGGTGGAGCGCTCTATGCTGTTTAAAATTGTCGCCGCATGGATTATCACCGTGCCGCTCACCGGCCTGTTCTCCGCCTGTCTATTCTTCATGCTACGCGGTATGTTGATGGCATAACGGCCAAATTACATAGCAGGCCAAATCTCATCGCAGGCCAAATTACATAGCAGGAATGGGACGTTTTGCCGATTTAGAACGGTAGATATACTGCCCCGCATCATTGGTTCGGCGATACATTAGCCCGCGCGCAACGAGGCAGTTTAAATGGGCAAGGCTCTCCCCCACGGCCATGATGCGGTTGCCGTCAGTGATTTCTCGGCGAAAGAGGCAGGAGTAAACCTGCGTCGCCAATTGCGGGGTAACGCAAAAATCCCAAAGCCTCAGTAGAGCTTTTTCGTGATGGTCTATCAGCCGCTCCAAACGCTTATGCGCCCCGCGAAATGGCACTCCGTGCGCCGGCAGAACCAGCACGTCTTCAGGCAGTTCCTCGCGCAACATTTTGCAGCTATCAATCCAGTCCTCTAACGGATTACCCTCCGGCTCCGTTGGCCAGACCGAGACGTTGGAGCTAATATTGGGCAGGAGCTGATCACCGGTAATGCAGATATTTTCCTTGGCGTTAAACAGGCACGCATGTTCCGGCGAGTGGCCAGAGCCGACCAATATCGTCCAGTCCAAATCACCAATGCGGATGGCCCCGCCATCTTCCATGCGAATAAAGCCATGGGGCAGCGGCGTAATCGCTTTGCCAAACCCGCCAAAGCGCGCTTTGTAAAGCTCAATCTGGCTATCGGTGAAACCGGCGCGGGCGTAAAAATCAAGCGCGGCTTGCGGCGCGGCGTGGCCTGTATCGGCGGCCATAAGCCGGCATAGGAAATACTCTCCGCGCGTCATCAAAAGCGGCACGTCAAAACGGCGACATAGCCAGCCGGCTAGCCCCGTATGGTCGGGGTGAAGATGGGTGCAAATGACCTTGGTCACCGGCTTGTTTTTCATCATACCGCTAAAGACGGTTTTCCAAATTTCCTTAGAGGCTTTACTGCCAATCCCCGTATCAATAATCGCCCAGCCCGGCCCGTCGCGCAAAATCCACAAATTAATATGGTCAAGTCCGGTCATCGGCAAGGGCATACGCAGCCAGTAAATGTCCGGCGTGATTTGCGTAACCGTGCCATTTTCCGGCGCGTCTTCGACAAAAAAATCAAGGCCGGCAGTTTTATTCGCCTTGGGCTGATTAAGCGACATGTCAGGAGCAGTCATGGGAATTTCCATTTTTAATTTGCCGCACCATACAGCAATTCGCCCGCGCGCCAATAAGGATTATCACGCCGCCAAACCATTGCGCATTTGCGCGACAAATTGCTCGGCAATTGCTTCGCCGCTAATGCGCCCGCCCGGCTCATACCAAACATTAAGCCAGTTAAGCGCGCCCATGAAAAAGAACACGGTGATTTTCGCGTCCGCCTTTTTAATCGACCCGTCCTTCATGCCCATTTTTACAAGCCGCGTCACCGCCCGCTCTATCGCGGCGCGGCGCGCCATAACCGTGTCACGATATTCCCCCTTAAGACTATCAACATCGGCGAGCAGCGCCAAACCATCGCGGGTTAAAAGCCGGGCAAATTCACTATAAAGCAAACTGAGTTTATCCAGCCCGTCCTCCCCTTTTCCTTTTACAGATTTCACCGCCTCGTCCATCGCGGCGTAAACCATTATGTGACACTCAAATAAAATCTCTTCCTTGGACTTTACATAATAATACAGCGCCGCCTTTGACAGGCCGAGGGACCGTGCAATCTCCACCATGGACGTATTATGATAACCGCGCCGCCGAAACGCCGCCCCCGCCGCAAAAATAACCGCGCGGCGCTTGGCCATGTGTTGGCGCTCACGGTTGAAGGGGGATGGGGGCATTACGATGGAAATATTTCTGCTACGGCATCAAGGAGGGTATACAACTTATATTGCTTCTTTATTCGCGCGGCAGGGTGGCAATGGTCAATAAATACAGTTCGTTTATCCCCGCCAAAACTAAGGGACGTTTCAAAAAAACGAACACCGCGATTAGTTTGCTTAATTGCATCATTTTCAGCTAACTCCTCAATTAGCCCAAAAGTGCCGCAGCATACGACTATATCCGCCTGATAAAGCGCCATTTGTTTTTTAATTTCCGCCCAATCTCTTTCCTTTGCTTGCCTTATATCCTCCCAATCAGCAGTTCCCCCTCCGCCCGTCTTATCCAAATTCATCGCGGCAATATGTGACAAAAGTTCCTTTCTGCTTTCGACATCGACATGATCAACTTCAGTAAAATTTATAATTTCCTTACTTTCAAAATAACGTCTCAGACCTTTTGTCCATCGCGCTATATCATTCCATGTTTTCCAGCCACCCCCTGGCGCGCCTTTGCTTAAAAATTCAATCAAACACCCGCCCTCTTTACTGTTCCCGCTATTAACCTCCTTTAATAAAAACAAAATTCTTTTTTTACTTTTTCTGAACTCATCTTCATTGACAACGCCATCTGAATAAAAGCCATGATTATTTCCTAGCTTTTTGCGCCACACTTCAAAAAGTTTCAATTCTGCACTTTTAATACTCGGTATTGTCATTTTATCTTATTTCCATCCCAGTTACCCCTGCCCCGTCCACGCCACACTACCACAATTATAAATTTGACTCAAGGGTCGAATTTATGTATACGAAGTTTAAATTATAATAATGAGGGCGTTATGCCAAAACTTAGCTCAACAATAAACCCTGATGGCGCGGAGTTTCGCGCTAACCGCGAGGCTATGGAAGCGCTGGTTTCTGATTTACGCGCCAAGGTCGAAACGATTGCGCTTGGCGGGCCTGAGCGGTCGCGCGAGCGGCATGTATCTAAGGGGAAATTATTGCCGCGCGAGCGGGTGGAGCGACTGCTTGACCCCGGCACGCCGTTTTTGGAAATCGGGCAATTTGCCGCCCATGAGGTTTACGACGATTACGTGCCCGCGGCGGGCTTGATTGCGGGCATTGGCCGCGTGTCGGGCCGCGAAGTGATGGTTGTGTGTAATGACGCGACGGTGAAGGGCGGGAGCTATTATCCGCTGACCGTGAAGAAGCATTTACGGGCGCAGGAAATCGCGCGCGAGAATAATCTTCCCTGTATTTATTTAGTCGATAGCGGCGGCGCGAACCTGCCGCGCCAAGACGAAGTGTTTCCAGACCGAGATCATTTCGGCCGCATTTTTTATAACCAAGCCACCATGAGCGCCAAGGGCATCGCGCAAATCGCCGTGGTGATGGGCAGCTGCACGGCGGGCGGAGCCTACGTTCCGGCCATGGCCGATGAGAGCATTATCGTCGCGGATCAAGGCACGATATTTTTGGCCGGCCCGCCCCTCGTCAAAGCGGCGACGGGCGAAGTGGTCAGCGCAGAGGATTTGGGCGGCGGCATGCTCCACGCGCAAACCTCCGGCGTGGTTGACCATTTGGCGAGCAGCGACGAACACGCCCTTGCTATTGCGCGTAATAGCGTGGCCATGCTCGGCGACAATGAAAAGTCCTATGCGCCCGCAACATCGCAAGACCCGGCCTATGATGAGGATGAACTGCTTGGCATTATTCCCGCAGATAAACGAAAGCCCTTTGACGTGCGAGAAATCATTGCCCGCATTGTTGACAGCTCTAAATTTGACGAATTTAAAAAACTTTACGGCGAGACGCTTGTCTGCGGCTTTGCCAAAATCCACGGCTATAAGGTTGGCATCATTGCCAATAATGGCGTGTTGTTTAGCGAGAGCGCCCTTAAAGGCGCGCACTTTGTGCAGCTCTGCGCGGGGCGGAAAATCCCGCTTGTTTTCTTGCAAAACATCACAGGCTTTATGGTCGGGTCAAAGGCGGAGAGCGGCGGCATTGCCAAGGACGGGGCTAAATTTGTTACCGCCGTGGCCTGCGCCGCAGTGCCAAAATTCACCATCGTTATTGGCGGCTCTTACGGCGCGGGAAATTACGGCATGTGCGGGCGAGCCTATAGCCCGCGCCTGATGTTCATGTGGCCCAATGCGCGCATTTCCGTCATGGGCGGAGAGCAAGCGGCAAGCGTTTTAGCCACCATTACGCGCGACGGAAAAACGCGGCGCGGGGAAGACTGGAGCGCGGCGCAGGAAGCGGAATTTAAAAAACCTCTACTGGAAAAATACGAACGCGAAGGCCATCCCTATTACGCCTCCGCCCGCCTTTGGGATGACGGCATTATCGCGCCAACCGACACAAGGCGCGTATTGGGGCTAGGCCTCGCCATGGCTGCCAACAGCCCATTAGAGGACACGACATTCGGCGTGTTTAGGATGTAGCCTTATGACGAAACAGATTAAAAAGATTCTGATTGCTAATCGCGGCGAAATTGCTTGTCGCGTGATGAAGACCTGCCGCGAAATGGGCATTGCTAGCGTTGCGGTTTATAGCGACGCTGACCGTAAGGCGCTGCATGTGCGGACGGCGGATGAGGCCGTGCATATTGGCGCGTCCCCTGCGGCGGAGTCATACCTTGTTATTGATAAAATCATCGCGGCGTGTAAATCAAGCGGCGCGGACGCTGTGCATCCGGGCTATGGGTTTTTATCGGAAAACCCGCAGTTCGCGCGCCGCCTGAAAAAAGAAGGCATTACATTTATTGGCCCCTCTCCTGAGAGCATGGAGGCTATGGGGCTTAAGGACGCGGCTAAAAAGCTAATGGAAAAAACCGGCGTTCCAGTTACGCCCGGCTATCACGGCAAAGACCAAGACGGGAAACTGCTGAAAGCCAAGGCGGGAATGATTGGTTATCCGGTGCTAATTAAAGCCATTGCCGGCGGCGGCGGTAAAGGCATGCGCAAGGTAGATGCAGCGGGCGATTTTGACGATGCGCTGGCCAGCTGCATGCGCGAAGCGAAATCCAGTTTTGGTGATGACCGCGTATTGATTGAGAAATACATTCTCTCCCCACGCCATATCGAAGTGCAAATATTTGGCGATAGCCACGGCAATGTGGTGCATATGTTTGAGCGCGATTGCAGCCTCCAGCGCCGCCACCAAAAAGTGATTGAGGAAGCCCCCGCCCCCGGCATGACCGCGGACGTTCGCAAAGCTATGACAGGCGCCGCTATCGAAGCCGCGCGCGCGGTCAATTATGAAGGCGCAGGCACGGTAGAATTTATCGTTGATGGCAGTGGAAAACTCCGCCCCGATGGTTTCTGGTTCATGGAAATGAACACGCGCTTGCAGGTCGAGCATCCGGTCACGGAAATGATAACGGGGCTGGATTTGGTGGAATTGCAGATACGGGTAGCGCAGGGCGAGAAACTGCCCAAGCAAAGCGACATTACGATGACGGGGCACGCGGTTGAGGCGCGCATATATGCCGAAGACCCAAGTCATGATTTTTTGCCGAGTGTGGGAAAGCTAGAAATATGTCGTTTTCCTCTGACGGCCTTAGAAGACAATGGCGTTCGCATTGATAGCGCCGTGAGCGTAAATAACAATGTTAGCATTTACTACGACCCGATGATTGCTAAAATTATTTGCCATGATGAAAACCGCACAAAAGCCATCGCTAGCCTTTCTGGAAATCTCGGCGCTGTACATATTTATCCCGTCAAAAGTAATGTTGAGTTTTTAATTTTATGTTT
The DNA here is from genome assembly GCA_036478975.1 of Robiginitomaculum sp. GTDB lineage: Bacteria > Pseudomonadota > Alphaproteobacteria > Caulobacterales > Maricaulaceae > Robiginitomaculum. The sequence continues at coordinate 6,897 of JAZGFA010000109.1, forward strand.
AGGGCATAAGGAATTTAGACAGGGCATCCTTAATACTAACTTCATTGCGGATAATGCTGACGCATTTATTAAGCCCGCCGCCTTCACAGTGAAAAGTTTAAAAAACTTAGCCAGTCAAATATTCACTCGAGTTTCTAGTGTTGATACTACGCCTTTTGGAACTCAAAATGGTTGGCGGTTAAATACGGCCCCGCGTATTTCCGTATCCTACCTTGTTAACGGCGATGACGTGACATTTGAATATTCCAGAAAAACTCATAAAATAAATTGCCGCGTACTGGGGTACATTTTTAAGAACATTCCTACTGACCCTAGGGAAATTTATAACATGCATGGCGCAGCGTTCGACGTGAATGACACGCTAGTGCTTTTTACTTGTAATACTATTTATGAAGTTAAAAAATCTGGTTCAACTGATGATTTGCAAAACCGGGCAAACGGCGGCGCAATAACCGCCCCCATGCCCGGTAAAATCATCGCTGTGAACGCCGCCATTGGCGACAACGTTAAGGCCGGAGATAAACTTATCATCATGGAAGCGATGAAAATGGAAATGAGCCTTGAGGCTCCGCGCGACGGCATTGTCGCCTCTGTGAACTGTGCGGCCGGTGGGCTTGTTAGCGACGGCGAAATATTACTTGAACTTGAAACGGAAGACACGCCATGACCACGACCTCCTACCCTAGCCTAAATTTCAACCTTGGCGAAACCGCCGATATGATACGCGAGAGCGTGCACGCCTTTGCCCAAGCCGAAATCGCCCCGATTGCCCAGCAGATTGACCGCGAGGATGTATTCCCGCGCGCCCTCTGGAATAAGATGGGCGATTTGGGCTTGCTCGGCATTACGGTGGAAGAAGAGTTTGGCGGCGCGGGCCTCGGCTATCTTGAGCACACTATCGCTATGGAAGAGATTAGCCGCGCATCCGCCTCTGTCGGCCTAGCCTACGGCGCGCATTCCAACCTTTGCGTCAACCAATTGCGGCGCTGGGGCAATGACGCGCAAAAACGTAAATACCTGCCTAAGCTTATTAGCGGTGAGCATGTGGGCAGCCTTGCCATGAGCGAGCCGGGGGCGGGGTCGGACGTGGTATCCATGCGTCTGCGCGCCGATAAAAAGAGTGACCATTATGTGCTCAACGGCAATAAAATGTGGATTACCAATGGCCCTATTGCTGACACGCTAATCGTCTATGCCAAGACCGATATGGACGCCGGCTCCAAGGGTATTACCGCCTTTATTATTGAAAAAGGTTTTGCGGGTTTTTCCACGGCGCAAAAGCTCGACAAGCTCGGCATGCGCGGCTCTGATACGTGCGAGTTAGTGTTTGAAGATTGTATCGTGCCAGAAGAAAATATTATGGGGCCGCTTGGCAAGGGCGCGGGCATATTAATGTCCGGCCTTGATTATGAGCGCACGGTGTTGTCCGGCGGCTCTATCGGCATTATGCAGGCCTGCCTTGATGTGGTCCTGCCCTATATTCATGAACGCAAACAATTTGGCAAAGCCATTGGCGAATTTCAATTAATGCAGGGTAAGCTCGCCGATATGTATGTGACCACATCGACGGCGCGGGCCTATACTTACGCGGTCGCCGCCGCCTGCGATAGGGGCGAGACCGCGCGCAAGGACGCGGCGGGGGCAATCCTCTACGCGGCGGAAAAGGCCACTCTGGTCGCGCTAGACGCCATACAAATGCTCGGCGGTAATGGCTATATTAATGACTACCCCACGGGCAGATTACTGCGCGATGCTAAGCTGTATGAAATTGGCGCAGGCACAAGCGAAATCCGCCGCTGGCTTATTGGCCGTGAGCTATTTGGAGAAACCCGTTAGCCGCTCGCGCCTCTAAATTACAGCATGAAAAAGGCAGGCTCAACCAAAGGGGGAGCCTGCCTAACTTTTGGATAATCTCCCCCAAGTTCACCCAAAAGCAAAGGAGGACCTTGCAGCAAGCACGGGGCGCGTGGCCGCCACAAGGTCCAAGGCAATTGATTACTCAATCACCCCCTCTCTTTAACGGCTTTTATCTGAACGTAAACTAAACAGGACAGCGCATGACATTCTCGTTCATTTTCCGTTCATTTTCCGTTCATATTACTAAATTATCCAGCGTTGCGTTAAGGCCGCAATATCGGGGCGGGCGCGCTCTGTCGGGGCGCTGCTCGCCGTCCCCATATAGATAAAGCCCGCCACGTGCTCATCACCCGTCAGCCCAAGCGCCGCGCAAACATCGGCGTCATAGCTGTACCATTCTGTCAGCCATTGGGCCGAAAAACCGCTAGCGCGCGCGGCGAGCAACATTTGGAAACATACGGCGCCGGAGCATAATTCCTGCTCCCATTTCGGCGTTCCTCGCGGGCAAATCACTGGCGCAGATATAACCGCCACTACCACTGGCGCACGCAAAAATCGCTCCGCCTCAAATAGCGTGCGGTCAATCGGCATATCTTTGTTCTTTGCGCTAAAGGCCGTGCCAATATGTTTACCGAAATCAGCCCGAGCCGCGCCGGTGAAAGTGATAAAACGAAACGGAGCAAGCTTGCGATGGTCAGGCACACGCGCGGCGATTTGCAAAATATCCGCGAGCTGCTCGGCGTTAGGTCCCGGCCCCTCCATCAGTTTGACGAGGGAGGAGCGCCGGGCGCGCAAGAAATTTAAAACCGTTTCGCTTGTGTCAGCAGACTTTAACGGCGGCATTGAATCTGGCATGAATACTCCTTATGAATGGGTAGCTTAGAGGAAAACTCCTGCCCCGCAAGGACGTCAAATGCCCCGCAAGATAATTATGCCCAATGATATGCTCAGCTTTACCTATGAGGGAAATCGCGGATTGCTCATTCGGCGCGGTGAAAATTTTGACACGGGTGCCCTAGCCAGCTGCATAGAAAAGGCGCTAACCTATCACAAAAATAAATAGGAGCCGCCGATGACCACGCCAGAAAAAAACCTAACCGCCCTTGGCCTGACCTTGCCCGAGGCCGCCGCGCCCGTGGCTAATTATGTGCCCTATGTGCAAGCAGGGAACATGCTGTTCGTATCGGGGCAAATATCTAAAATTGGCGATAATTTTATTGGAGGGCGGCTAGGCGAAGACCTGACCGTGGCGCGCGGGCAAGATGCGTCGCGCCTGTCGGGGCTTAACTTGATTGCCCAAATTAAAGCGGCCTGCGACGGCGATTTATCCAAGGTCAAACGCATCGTTAAACTTGGCGGGTTTGTGCAAGCTTTGCCTTGTATGACGCAGGTCGATATTCCCAAGGTCATTAATGGCTGTTCTGATTTGATGGTGGCGGTGTTTGGCGAGGCGGGGAAACATGCGCGCTTTGCCGTATCCGCGCCCTCCTTGCCCCTTGACGTGGCGGTGGAAATCGACGCGATTGTCGAGCTATACTAGGCTTGACGGATAAAGTTTTCACCGCGCGTATCCTCTCTTCCATTGATGAAGTGACGGCGGCGCAATGGAACGGGCTTTTGCCCGCAAGGGGGACGCGTGATTACCACCCCTTCACCGATTGGCAGTTTCTAAATGCCCTAGAGGAGAGCGGCTGCGCGAGCCAAAACACAGGCTGGACGCCGCGCCATATTTGGATTGAGGACGGTAATGGCAAGCCCCTTGGCGCGGCCCCGCTCTACGCGAAATCCCACAGCCAAGGCGAATATGTTTTTGACCATGGCTGGGCCGACGCCCTCCATCGCGCCGGCCCGGATTATTACCCCAAATTGCAATGCAGCATTCCGTTCACGCCCGCCGCTGGGCCGCGGCTTTTAACCTCAGATACACATGTGCGCCGCGCCCTGATTTCTGCCATAGCGCAATTGTGCCAAGAGGAGGGCTACTCCGGCGTGCATCTGACATTTTTGCAAGAGCCTGACCGCGCACAATTATCTGAATATGGCTTTCTTCCCCGCCAAGACCGTCAGTTTCACTTTATCAATTATGGCTATAAAAACTTCGATGATGTCCTCGCGGCTATGAGTTCACGCAAGCGTAAAAACGTGCGTAAAGAACGCCAACGCGCCCAAGACGGCATGACGATAAAGCGGATTACGGGAACGGATTTACGGCCAGAGCATTGGGATGCATTTTACCGGTTTTACCAAAACACCAGCATGCGAAAATGGGGGAAGCCCTATTTAAACCGAAAGTTTTTCCAACTTATCCATCAGCGGTTTGCCGATAATGTTTTGCTGGTTCTCGCCTATCAGAACGGCGAGAATGCTCCCATGGCGGGGGCGCTCAATTTCATTGGCGGCGATACGCTCTATGGCCGCAATTGGGGCGCGGATTACACTATTCCATTTTTGCATTTCGAGCTTTGCTATTACCAAGCCATAGACGCGGCCCTTGAGCTTGGCCTAGGGCGCGTTGAAGCCGGGGCGCAAGGGGAGCACAAACTGGCGCGCGGATATCAGCCCGCGACCACCTATAGCGCCCACTACCTTGCCCATGACGGCCTGCGCTCCGCCGTAGCAAATTACCTTGACCGCGAACGCCGCGCGGTTGACCATGAAGTTGAGGCGCTGGCGCGCTATACGCCATTTAAAAAAGGAAATTCCAATGTCGATTGATGGAGCATATGATAGCGATAATATTTTCGCTAAAATCCTGCGCGGGGATATGCCCTGCGTGAAGGTTTTTGAAGATGAGAATACGCTCGCCTTAATGGACGTGTTTCCGCAAAGCCCCGGCCATGTTCTGGTTATCCCGAAAGCGGCTTCACGCAATATGCTCGACACGGATAGCGAGACGCTTAGCCATGTTATCAGCGCGACCCAGCACGTGGCAAAAGCCGTCAATAAGGCCCTGTGTCCCGACGGCATTGTGGTGACGCAGTTTAACGGCGCGCCTGCTGGACAGACCGTATTCCACCTGCATTTTCATATTATCCCGCGCTATATGGGCCGCATTATCAGCGACCATAGCAGTGGACGCATGGCAGAAATTTCTGATCTTGAAACCCTTGCGGCAAAAATTCGCGCCACATTTGCTTTGCATAACGACGAGCGGTCTGTATAAATACGTCTATAACACTAAAACAATTAGGGGACTAAACATGTTTAAAAAATCCATTTGTGGCGCATCATTCATCGCGCTTTTCACCGCTGTTCCAGCCCTAGCGCAAAACGGCCCTATCCTTGATGAAATCATTGTTACATCGCAATATCGTGAGCAAGGCCTCCAAGATGTGCCTTTAAGCGTATCCGCCGTTGACGCAAAAATCATTGAAGATCAAGGCGTTGTTAAAATCGAAGATTTGACCAGTTTTGTGCCTAATTTCACCTATACGGAAACTGGCATTTCCACCAATTTCTTTATTCGCGGCATTGGCTCTGGCATTAATCAAGGTTTTGAGCAATCGGTTGGCGTTTATGTTGACGGCGTTCACCATCCGCGTGGACAACAAGTGCGCGCGCCCTTCCTTGACTTAGAGCGCGTCGAAGTTTTGCGCGGGCCGCAGTCAATTTTGTTTGGTAAGAACTCCGTTGCCGGTGCGATGAATATCACAACCGCAAAACCCAGCCATGATTTTGAAGGCTCTATCATGGGCTCGCGTGAAGGCGGCGACGGCGAAACCATTATTGAAACCATGCTCTCTGGCCCCGTAAGCGACAGAGTGCGCCTGCGCGTAGCGGGCCGCTATCGCGACCTTGACGGCTGGATTCATAATGACACGCTTGACACGGATGAAACTAACCGCAAGGAAAAAACCTTGCGCGGCACGGCTGAATTTGATGTCACCGACAATCTAATGGCGACGTTTAAATATGAGAAAAGTTCATTTGATAGCCGTGGCCGTAACATCGAAATTGAAAATGCCAATGCTGTTGCATTTGGAGCGGGACACCCCTTAGCGCCGCTGGGCCCGCTTACTTATGGTCAGGTTCTAAATATTGCCTTTGGTCAGGACGCTAGCGTTTTAAACGAAACGCGCGACGGCATTCGCTCCTCTAATGGCGACAGTTCTAATAATGATATGTCGACCCTGCAAATGACCCTTGATTGGGACATGGGAGACTTCACGTTTCAGTCCATCACCGCGTCTGAAAATTTAGAATATGACGAAATTTGCGATTGCGATTTCACCGGCGCTAATGTTTTCCTTGCGGCTTTGCAAGAGGAATACTCGCAGTTTTCACAAGAGCTTCGCCTTACTTCTCCGCTTGGCGATACATATGATTATATTCTGGGCGCATATTACCAGTCCTCGGATCATACCTATGAAGATCAAATCATTGTCAACACGAACTCAATCTTAGTGCCGGCATTCTCAGCGGCGCTTTCCGGCACGCAAGCGGCGCGGATTGCAAAAGTGGACGCGACTGTTCTCTCTGCATTTGCTCAGCTAAATTATCACTTTACGGATAATCTAAGCCTCAATCTTGGCGGCCGTATTACCAATGATGAGCGCACAGGTTCGCGCGCCATGAGCATTGAAGCGGCAGGCGGCGGCGCGCTTCCTGCGGCGCAAGCGGCGGCGGCGATTGTCTATGCTGCCGGTTTTGACATCACCAGCACCAACCTTGAAGCGATCGCCGCAAGCGCTAGCCCCTTTGCGCCAACGGCCACTGCGCTTGTTGGAGCGCTCGGCGCCTCAAGCCCAAGCGGGGATCGCAGTGTTACCAAATTCTCACCCGATATAAAATTGGTCTGGGATATGAATGACGACGCCATGGTTTATGCAAGTTGGGCCAAGGGCTTTAAGTCCGGCGGCTTTGATTTTCGCGCTAATAATCGCGGCACATTTACAACGTCAAATGACGCCTTTGAATTTGGCGATGAAGAAGCGACTAATTTCGAGCTTGGCGGTAAGTTCAAACTCGGCGACGCCGCTGAATTAAATGCAACGGCCTATTTCACAAAAGTTGATGATTTGCAGGTTTCCATATTTGACGGCACCCTTGGCTTTAATGTGAGAAATGCGGCTTCTGCCGACATTAAAGGCATTGAGCTAGATGGCCGTTGGGCATTAAGTGATTATGTTCGCCTCTCCGGCGGCATGTCTTTGATGGACTTTGAATTCACAGATTTCAAAGATGGTCAATGCTATGGCGGGCAAAATGATAGCCGCGTACAGGCCAATGGTTTGTGCGATTATACGGGCCTATCCAATCAGCTTGTGTCTGATCTCTCTGGTAATGTCGCCCTTGATTTTGATTACCCAATTGGTGATTTTGAGTTCACGGGAATGGCGAGCGTCTTCCACGCAAGCGAATATGATGCGGCCGCAACCCATGACCCGTTAGGCGTCCAAGAGGCGTATAATAAAGTCAATGCGCGCCTTGCCTTTGCTCCGATAGACGGCCCTTGGGAAGTTGCGCTTTTGGGTAAAAACCTAACGGATGAAATCATCCGCACCTATACGGGTGACGCGCCCCTTGCCTTTAGCTCCTTTGGCCGTAAAACCAATTACAGCTTCTTTGGCCAGGGCCGCACGGTTACGGTTCAAGCTAAGGTTAAGTTCTAAAACCAAAAATTAAATTACAAAAAACCGGGCCACGTGCCCGGTTTTTTTATGCGCGTAAATAATCCCTAAGCGATTACCTAAGCATCTTCTTTTGGCTTAGGCGCAGGCAGGCCTTTGCCGCCTTTTTTGCTTTCAATTTTCAGCTGTTCTGGCTTTAAAATTTTAAAGGTCAGCACATCTTTCTTAAGGTCAACACCAACTTTCACCAGCCCGCCTTTTTTCAGCTTGCCGAATAAAATTTCCTCAGCGATAGGTTTTTTGATGTATTCCTGAATCGTGCGCGAGAGTGGCCGCGCGCCAAATTGGCGATCATAACCGCGCTTGGCCAGCCACGCATTAGCGCCCTTAGACAGCTCAAACATAATCTTGCGGTCGGCGAGTTGCGCCTCTAACTGGATAATGAACTTATCAACCACATGGGCGATTGTTTCCTTCTCAAGCGCCGCAAAACTTACGGTCGCGTCAAGACGGTTTCTAAATTCAGGGCTAAACAGGCGCTTAATCTCTTTATTGCTTTCATCTTCGCCGCGTTTATCCCGGCCAAATCCGATGGAGTTTTTCGCCGCGTCCGCCGCCCCTGCATTGGTGGTCATAATCATGATGACATTACGGAAGTCCACCTTGCGGCCATTACTATCGGTCAGCGCGCCATTATCCATCACTTGCAGTAAAATATTGAAAACATCCGGATGGGCTTTTTCAATTTCATCGAGTAGCAAAATACAATGGGGATTTTGATTAACCCCGTCCGTCAGCAAGCCGCCTTGATCATAGCCGACATAGCCCGGAGGCGCGCCCAAAAGGCGCGACACCGTATGGCGCTCCATATATTCACTCATGTCAAAACGGAGCAGTTCAAGCCCCATCGTCATGGCAAGCTGCTTGGCCACTTCGGTTTTACCCACGCCAGTCGGGCCAGCAAAGAGGTAAGAGCCAATCGGCTTATTAGGCTCGCGCAGACCAGCGCGGGCAAGGCGCACGGCGCTGACCACTTGCTCAATAGCTTCGTCTTGGCCAAAGACCATGCGCTTTAAATCCGCCGGCAGGGTCTTGAGCGATTTCGCGTCATCACGGCTCACCGATTTGGGCGGTATGCGCGCGATTTTAGCAACAACGGCTTCGATGTCCTGAACGCCCACGGGCAGTTTACGCTTGCTCTTTTTAGCCTTCGAGCCTTTTTTAGGGGCGCCATTTAGCTTGATGCGCGCGCCCGCCTCGTCAATCATATCAATAGCTTTATCGGGCAGTTTACGGTCGGTAATATGGCGCACGGATAAATCCACAGCCGCCTGTAGCGCCTCATCGCTATATTTCACGCCGTGAAATTCTTCAAAATAACTTTTCAAACCCACCAAAATCCGCACAGCATCTTCCGGCGTTGGCTCTACTACGTCAATTTTAAGGAAGCGGCGCGCCAGCGCGCGGTCTTTCTCAAATATCTGGCGATATTCCTTATAGGTAGTTGACCCCATACAGCGCAATTTACCGGACTGGAGCGCAGGTTTAAGCAGGTTAGAGGCGTCCATCGCCCCGCCCGATGTCGCGCCCGCGCCAATAATCGTGTGAATTTCATCGATGAACAGGATGGCCCCATCAATTTCTTGCAGCTCTGTCATCACCGCCTTAAGGCGCTCTTCAAAATCGCCGCGATAGCGCGTTCCCGCAAGCAATGCGCCCATATCAAGGGAGTAAATCACATTATCTGCCAGCGCGTCAGGGGTTTCCCCGTTGACAATTTGCAAGGCAATGCCCTGGGCGATAGCGGTCTTGCCCACCCCCGGATCGCCGACAAGCAGCGGGTTGTTTTTACGGCGGCGCGACAGCACTTCAACGCAGCGCTCCACCTCTAGGCTGCGGCCAATCAACGGGTCAATCTGCCCGTCTCGCGCCTCATGATTTAAATTAACCGTATAGCTTTCAAGTGCGCTTTTCTTTTTCTCAGGCGTAGCTTCCGCCTCGCCTTCGCTGGTCCCGCTCACCGGTTTGGGCATATTATTGCCGTTTTTAGCGAGGCCGTGGCTGATATAATTGACCGCGTCATAACGGGTCATATCGCGCTCTGACAGGAAATAGACCGCATGGCTTTCGCGCTCGGCAAATAGGGCCACAAGGGCATTCGCGCCGGTGACTTCTTCGCGGCCGCTAGATTGCACGTGGATTACTGCGCGCTGGATGACGCGGTGAAAGCCCGCCGTTGGGCGCGCTTCTTCAAAATCTTCGACCTCAAGGCTGACAAGGTCTTCGTCAATATAGCGCGTCACTTCGGCTTTAAGGGCGGTAAGGTCAACGTCGCACGCCTCCATCACCGCCGCCGCATCCTTATCGCCGATTAAGGCGAGCAGGAGATGCTCTAAGGTGGCAAGTTCGTGGCGACGCTCGGACGCAAAGGTCAGGGCGTTGTGAATGGTCTCTTCGAGTACTGGCGAAAATGATGCCATTGTGAGTTCCTTTCAGCCTTTAGGCTTTTTCCATTGTGCATTGTAGCGGATGCTGGCCGCGTTTGGCCGCGTCCATTACTTGCGCGACTTTTGTTTCGGCGATTTCATACGTATAAATGCCGCATACGCCCATGCCGCTACGGTGAACACTCATCGTGATATGCTCGGCTTCCTGTGCCGTTTTATTGAAGATAGAAACTAAAACCCGGATTACAAAATCCATTGGCGTATAGTCATCATTCATCAATAATACCCGGTATAGGGACGGCTTTTTGACCTTGGGCCGCGTTTTCGTTGCGACGCCGCGTTCAGTGTCGCGATCTCCCTTATCGGGCGGGTTGGAATTGGCCATATGCTTTCACTCTTTAGCGCCTTGGGTTATCTAATGTAGGAAGCGCACCTACGCATTTAAACCCCTAATATGTAGCGTAAATGCGCCGGCAATTTCGCTCAAGTCTTAATTGATATTAACCTTGTTTAAACTCCATTGCGCTATTTCTTTCCAAAGTCTTAAAGGAATTGGATATGCGTATCGCCGCCGCCCTCATATGGGGGTTATTTTTTAGCCTTCTGGCGCTCTCGGCGCCTAAGGCGAGCGCGCAGTTGGCCGGTCCACTCGCGGCTCCGGCGGTTAGCGGACGTTACGCCTCTATTGCTGTGGACGCCGATAGCCGCGAAATCCTCCACGCCCGCCAAATCGACGCATTGCGCTATCCGGCCTCCCTGACCAAAATGATGACGCTCTATCTGGCCTTTGACGCGATTGATAATGGCACGCTTTCCCTTGACGAGCATCTAACCATTTCGGTCAATGCCGCGAGCCAAGTGCCGGTAAAACTCGGCCTACGCGCCGGCGCTAAAATTAGCGTCCATGACGCGGTGCAAGCCCTAGCGGTGAAATCCTCCAATGACATCGCCGTCGCCCTAGCAGAGCGCATAGGCGGTAATGAGATTAACTTTGCCGCCATGATGACCCGCAAGGCCGGCGCGCTTGGCATGGGCGCCACCACATATCGCAATGCATCCGGTTTGCCTGACCCCTTGCAAGTGACCACGGCGCGCGACCAAGCCAAACTCGCCGATAATATCCTGCGTAACCATCGCCGCCATTACCATTATTTCGGGCAAAAGACCTTTCGCTGGAAGGGGCGCGCCCTTGCCAATCACAACACGCTTTTGGGGCGGGTCGCGGGGGTTGACGGCTTTAAAACCGGCTATACGCGCGCCAGTGGTTATAATTTGACCATTAGCGCCCAGCGTAATGGCCGGCGCATTATCGCCGTCGTGCTTGGCGG
>JAZGFA010000110.1:0-12405 GCA_036478975.1 Robiginitomaculum sp.
CGGCGGGGTTAATTCCCCCATATCCGCGAGTATGGCGAGCGCGGGTATGTCCTCTAAATCCAGTTTTCCAACAAAGAGCAAGCGTATCAAATCCGCGCGGCCAAGCTTGACGGCCATGCGCAGAAAATTATGCACGCGCAGCAAGCCATTAAGATAGACCATATCCTTGGTAAACGGCGCGCCGCCTGTTAAAATCCCGCCGCGAAAAATACGCCGCGCATTATCAAAGCTTTGGTCCGGGTCATCACTTTTCTCAAGGTAATATTGATAAACCTCAATAAAATCAGCCCCTTCCACAGACATCTGAATAGCAATAACCCGATCAGACAGCCGCCTAAACCGTGTTGGGTCCATAGTTCCTGAAATCATTTCTGCAAAGACGGCCAGCCCCTCTTGTATCTGGGTCGTGCCCGCATGGGCGGTTCCGAGTATCGGAAAACCGTCCTGAGAACGCCCGTTAAGCGCCGTTGCCGTATGCACTAACGCCTCATGTTGCAGGAGTTGCGCCACGTCCATTTGCGTGAATTTCGCCCCCGCCCGCACGCGGATACGCTTAGAGCCCGCGCTGGCCTTAGCCGACAGATTTGGCGTCAATTCCACCCGCGGGGCGCTCTCGCCAAAATGCTTGCCGAGCAAAGGCTCTAGGGCGGCGACAAATTGCGCGTCCGTCAAAGCCTCATCCGCCCCCTCTAACACAAGATGCGGATTGGTTAGGCCAGTCAATGTGCTGTCCATATGCTGGGCCAGTTCTAGCACTTGGGTTTTCCCGTCGAGCAAAAGCCGCGTCGGCGTGCCGTAGAGCGCTTTGGAATGGCCGTAAAACGCCGCTGTGCCGCGCGTCTCTAGCAGGCTCGCCGTAGTCTCTAACGTGGCCGCCGTGCGGGTAAGCCATTGCAATACGGGGTGGTCGCCCGAAAGCATTTCCGTAGCCGCTTTAATCTTCTTGCGCGCTAATTTCGTCTTTACGGGGGCGTAATCCACGACCGGCAACGCCGTCGCGCCATTTGCAAAAAACCGCGCCTTAACATCGGCGTCCCACTCCATGGAGCGCAAAATACGCAAACGCCGCGACGCCTCGCCGAGCAGCGTGGCCGCCGCCTTAGCGCGCTCTAACTCTACGCTATTAAGGGTCATTTTTGACCAAAATGCACTTTCGAGGCATGTATTTTCTCAATAATTTCACGATGGCTCGGCATGGCCTTCATCGCATTCTGGGTCGCCATTTTTACGGTAGAAAACTCCGCTTCGGCCTGACGCCCAAAACCATAAGAAGACGCATTCGCCTTAAGGTCAGGTTGATGGCCAAGCCCCAATAAAATATATTGATAGCTATCGTCACCAAACATTTTAATCCAACGCTCAAAATCCATAGGACGCGGATAATTATGCTGCCATTGCAGCATATGAGCCTTAAGCGCTTCTGGAACTCCCTCCGGCTTGCGGTTATCGGTCCAAAACGGATGATCATCACGACCATTTAGAAGGTAATGCAATTTGATAAAGCTAATGGAGTCCTCGTATAAATGGCCCATAACCGTATTATATTTATCCGCGGCGGCCCGCATATTGCCACTACGCGGAAAATAGCTTGCAATCAGGTCGATAGCGCGTTCCACAAGGGCAATACCCGTCGCCTCCAGCGGCTCTAAAAAACCACTCGAAAGCCCTACGGCGACGCAGTTTTTCTTCCATGAAACCTTACGATATCCTGTTTCCATCGGCACGTGGCGCATCTCTAAGTCCGCTCCTGCGCCCTTAAGATAACCGCGCAAAACCTCCTCGGCCCGCTCCTTCGTGCTATATTTAGAGCTATACGTATAGCCAATGCCGCGCCGGTCTTTCAGTCCAATATCCCAGCTCCATCCCGCCTCATGGGCCGTGCATATGGTCGCGCTGGCTATGGGCGCATCTGGGCTATCATGGGGCACGCGAATGACCACGGCGCTGTCAACAAATAGCGTATCGCGCACGTCCGTTTTAGGCTCACCCAATGTTTCCCCGATGAGCAGAGCTTTAAACCCAGAGCAATCAATGAAAAGGTCAGCCTTATGCACGGCTCCATCCGCGAGCGTAACGCTTTCAATATTGCCATCAGGGGTCTGGTTTACGCCCGTAACCTTGCCGACAACATGCTCTACCCGTGCAAATTTCGCGCGCTTTTTTAGCACTTGCGCAAACTTCCCTGCATCAAGGTGATAGGCGTAATTCATCGGCGCCATAAAGCTCGCATCGCTTAGGCTTTTGGGAGCCATACGCCCCTCGCAAATGTCCTGCTGAAAGGAAACCGAACGAGCAAATGCGCCGCGTTCAGATTCGGGTTTCATCGCCCAATAAGGAGCAAGGTCAATTTGATTTTGAATGCGGCGTGGCGGCTCAAATAAATGGTAATAACTATGGGGCTCATCGGTTGGATTGCCTTGCCAGTTCACAAATTCCAGCCCCTGTTTAAAGGTGGCATCGGCCTCGCGGATAAAGTCCGCTTCATCCAACCCAATTTTTGCAAGGGTCGTGCGCAATGTCGGGAAAGTCCCCTCGCCCACACCGACCGTCGGCACGTCACTCGCTTCAATCAAGGTGATTTTGACGCCATTGTCTAGATAACTGCCCAGCTCTTGGGACAAATAAGCCGCCGTTAGCCAGCCCGAAGTGCCGCCGCCAATAATAATAACGCTGTTTACGGAAATATCGGACATGGAAAACTCTTTGCTATGAACTCAAAGAGATTGTGCCTTGAACCGCGCCAAAGCGCAACCGCATCTTAGCCGCGAAGACTATGCAGTTTTGCTTTAACCGCCTGTGCTTCGACCTGATTAAGCCCGCCAAAATCGAGGGCTAATTTATAGCTATAATAGGCTTTTTCGCGATTGCCGAGCGCTTCCCAGCACGCGCCTTGAAAGCGGTGAATATAGGACAGCTCATAGGCGGTCAGCCCGCCCTTATAGAAAGGCTGCTCTGACGTGGTGATGGCTTTCTGGTATTGACCATTAGCAAATTGCCCCTCGGCGCGCGCCATAACGCCCCCTACATAGGGTGATAGCACGCGGTCAGCCTCTGACGCGGGCTTAACCGGCCCCTCAAAACCGCGATTATTACCGCCGCCCGCAAGCCCCGCGCACGCCATCATCGGCACGCTCAGAATAAAAAAGCCAAAGGCCGGAACTGTCCATTTAAACGCATTTTTTAAGGTCATGGGCGCTTTATAGCACAAAGCGCCCCATATTTACAGGTGCTTTAACGGCCTATTTGGGCGGCATGAATCAAACACATCATCAAAGGGCGCGTCAAAGGCGCGGGTGTTTTTTGTACTAATGTTGTTACTTGAACTGACGGGGCTTCAAATCAGCGGTTTCCATTTTCGCAACTTTCATCCCTTGCTCCCCAACAAGAGTGAATTCACCGAGTGCCGTATTGAATTCCCAAGTTGGCATATCCGCTCTTTTTGTACTAAATATATATTTAACAAACCGCCCCTCACTACGATGGTCGATAAAATAAATATCCAAGTGCAAAAACCAATCCTCTCTTTTGAGGATATCCTCATATACAATGTGAGTTTCCAAAATCGGGGTGAAAGACTCTTGCGGGTTCAAAGTAACTTTAGGTCCACTATTTTGAGTATTCCACTGGTAAGAGGTATCGGTAAAACACCAGTCAAAGCCAACGTTGTAGGCTGGGGTTTGTCCAAAGTTCAATATTTTGATTGTGATACATGCAGGTTTGTTTTTTTTCAGAGGTTCAACGGTAACGGTAACTCCCAAATATGCTCTCAATTCACGGTAAGAGGCATTTTTTGCCTCCTCCAAAGCTTCATGCATAGCAATAGTGCCTTTATTCGTGGCACGAAGGGTTTTACCAATCAAAAACAGACCAAAAGATGCGACAAAAATCCCTAAGACAGCCGCGGCCGCCATGACAATTTGGGCCTTATGGTCAGAGTGCTGCAAGCTGCTATCGCTGGTGTATGCATCAACAGATTGTTGCGTCTGCGTCTGATTGCTTGGCCAGTCATGGGTGTGGTGCCGTTCAAATGATGTGTAATGCAACACGCCTATAAAACATGCGATAAATATAAACGCGATTAAAATCGCGACGAAGCCTTTGAACCATTCCACTTTAAAGAATCACCCCTACCCCGCCTCGACGTAAGGGTTGTTGCCGGCTCGCACGATGAGCCTTATCGGCACGCCGGGGAGGCCGAAATCTTCGCGTAGTCCGTTGACCAGATAGCGTTGATAGCTGGCGGGAAGCGCGTCATGGCGGGAGCATTTGACCACGAATGTTGGTGGGCGCGATTTGGTTTGCGCCATATAGCGCAATTTTGTCGGGCGGCCATGATGTGCGGGGGGCGGATGGGCTTGGGTTTTTTCTTTGAGCCAATCATTGAGATCAGCGGTTTTGACCTTAACGCTCCAGTTTTCCATAACCTCTTCAATGGCGGGCAGAATACGGTCCACATGGCGGCCGGTTAGGCCAGAGAAAAATAGGAATGGCACGCCTTTAATCTGCGGCAAAAGACGCGTGGCTTGCTCGCGCAAGGATTTAGCGAGGGCGGATTTATTCTCAATCAGGTCCCATTTAGTCACGGCGAGAACCATGCCGCGGCCTTCGCGCTCACACAATGAGGCGATTTGCATGTCTTGCCTGTCAAACGGACTACGGGCGTCCATCAAAAGAACAACAACCTGCGCAAAGCGGATAGCGCGCACGGTTTCGGCAACCGACATTTTCTCTAGCGTATTTTGCACCCGCGCTTTTTTGCGCATGCCTGCCGTGTCATGGAAGCGCACGCGGCGATCATTCCACACCCAATCGACGGCGATGGAATCGCGGGTTACGCCGGCTTCCGGCCCTGTTAAAAGGCGCTGTTGGCCGATAAGCGTATTGATAAGGGTGGATTTGCCCGCATTAGGCCGCCCGACAACGGCAATGCGCAGGGGCGCATTATCCGGGTCAATGCCGGCCATTGCGTCAAATTGGCCCGTAAGGTCAACCTTTTCAAGCGCCTCGTCGATAGCTTCGCTCAGATCCTCAAAGCCCATATTATGCTCGGCGGACACCTCTATCGGCTCGCCTAGGCCCATGCCGTAGCTTTCCCCAACGCCGGTATCAGAGGCGCGCGCGCTCTCGCATTTATTGGCGACAAGAATAGTTATTTTATTGCTGCGGCGCACTTGCGAAGCAAATATTTCATCAAGAGCGGTAACGCCAATGCGCGCATCAAAAACAAACAGGCAAATATCGGCTTGATCAATGGCGATTTCGGTTTGCTCGCGCATACGCGATTCGAGCGTATCGCCGGTCAAATCCTCAAAACCCGCCGTATCAACGAGGGTAATATCTTGGTGATAAACCTTGGCTTTAGTCTCAAACCGGTCACGGGTCACGCCGGGCGTATCATTGACAATAGCCAATTTACGCCCTGCTAGGCGGTTAAAAATGGTGGATTTACCGACATTGGGCCGGCCAATAATCGCGATTTTAGGCGCGCGCAGGGCCGGGCCGCTATCATCGATAGCATCATCCACCAGCGCCATCATTTCCGCTTCTTTAGCGTCTAGGCGATCATTTCTTGATTTACGTGACACAGCCGTGTCCTTTGTTTTACTACGAGGTTAGCCGCCCTTTAAAGCGCGGTTTATTTTAGCGCAACCAATTTAGCATCATCAGTCAGCATATAAACAGTCTCATTGGCAACGATTGGCGGAATAAACACGCTATCGCCGATTTTAAAACTGCGCTTAACTGTACCATTATACGGGTTGAGGGTAACGCCCTGCCCGTTTGATCCGGCCACAAGAATGCGGTCACCAGCCAATATAGGGCCGGTCCAAGCAATACGGTGTTTCTTTTTCTTGGCGTTTTCATAAACGTCAAGCTGGGTCATCCACACGACGCTGCCATCGGTGCGCGACATGCACACGACATTGCCGCCCGTGGTCACCACATAGATAAACTCACCCGCAACAGCAGGATAGCCGAGCGCGCCCGCAGGCTGGCTCCAAATCCGTGTACCCGTGCGAAGGTCGAATGCCGACAACACGCCGCTTTGGGCGGTCGCAAACACATAACCATCGGCAATGACAGGGCCAGCGCCAATATCATTAAGGCTAGAGAGCGGGGTTAGCTTGCCCGATGATGACAGAGCATCTTGCCAAAGCACGCCGCCATTTTGGGCGCGAAGGGCGACAATTTCGCCGGAAGCAAAGGGCGCAATCACCACATCATCAACCACGGCCACGCTCGGAGAGGTCAACATGCGCGCGCTCTCAATAATAGCTTGGTAAGTCCAAAGCACCTCGCCCTTATCCGCGTCAAAGGCGAAAATTTCATTATCGTCAGTCACAGCGTAAACACGGCCACCACTAACGGTTGGTGCGCTGTGGAGCGGCGTGCGCGTTTTAGTGCGCCAAATCTCTGCTCCAGTCTGTGCGTCAAGCGAGAGCATAGCGCCATAGCCGGAGGATACGAACAGGCGTCCGCTATCATAGCTAAGACCGCCGCCAATCGCTTCAACGTCGTCGCCGCCCTTATCGCCGAATAGGGTGAATGGACGTTTTACGCGCTCAATCACGCCGGTTTTACCCTTACGGGTTTTCCCCGTGCTTTCAACGGCAACGCGTAGAGACCAAAGCTTATCACCATTGGACTCTTGCATGGCGGTAATCATATTACTGCCGTCCATGGCATAGATCACGCCATTAGCGATTACCGGCTGGGCTACAACCCGGCCCTTCGCGCTAGAGCCTTTGCCTATATCTTTCGACCACGCTGTGGTCAGCGGGCCAGATGCGGCGGTGTGCTGCATGGCATGGTATTGATTGCCGCCCGGCTGTGGCCATTCCGTATTCACATATGGCGCAGGCAGTTTGACGTCAGCCGGCGTAATCTCTGTGCCGATGGTCAGCTTATCACCAAGGGAGAGAATCGTCAGGCGGTCAGAATGATCTGGAATATCGCCCTGATCCACCTGCTGATCGCCCTTACTAAAGGGGTTTACCTTATCAAGAGTTGCGCAAGCAGGAAGCATGAGCAACGTCGCCAATATCGGCAGTATTCGGAGCATAGAGGGCTTGATGGTCATTACTGTTTATCCTCGGTAGGCGTTTTAGGAGCTGTTTCAGTTTCAATTTCTGGCGTAAGTTTGGGAGCTATTTCTGGCTCGGACGGGGTCGCAGTTAAACTTGGCGTTAGGGCGAGCATTTGCTCCGCGCGCTGGCGTACGCCTTCGGGCGCGCCGGGGGAGCTAGACAAATAGAGGAAATCAGAACGGGCAGAGCGCGCATTTTCCATAGCCAAATGGGTAAAGCCGCGTAGCTCGCGCGCCAGATAAGCAAAGGGCGCACCGCTCATCGCCAGCGGCTCTACGCGGGCTAGCACATCATCATGATGGCCGGCGCCCGATAGAATATAAGCCGCCTTTAACTGGGCGAGCTGTTTATGCAAATCCGTATCAAAACTTAGCGCCGCCTTATCAAAACTAGCGGCAGCATCTTGGGCGCGGCCCGCCTCAAGCTCAATCGCGGCCGCTTGGGTAAGGGCTAGGCCCGCATAGCCTGGCTTGGCCTGACTGGCCATGGCTTTAAACTGGGACAGTGCGCCTTCGCTATCACCGGCGGTAAGGGCGTCCGTTGCCGCGATATAGGAAATAGACGCATTGCGCGCAGCCCTATCCTTAGACGTCTTCATGAATTCATACAGGCCCGCCGCCGCCACAATAGAAATGGCAAGGCCCGCGAGAT
The DNA here is from genome assembly GCA_036478975.1 of Robiginitomaculum sp. Classification (GTDB taxonomy): domain Bacteria; phylum Pseudomonadota; class Alphaproteobacteria; order Caulobacterales; family Maricaulaceae; genus Robiginitomaculum. Next base: position 7,740 of record JAZGFA010000110.1, read on the forward strand.
ACGGCCCCCATTTGCGCAACAGCACATTATATTGATCCTTGCGAAGTTCTTCTTCAACTTCGTTGATAAAGTCGACCATAATATGGGCCTTAAATTAATTTGGGTGAATCTCTCACCTGATTGACGCGCAACGTATGCGTTACTGCCCCGCGCCGCAAGGCGATATGGCATTACACAGTGGTAAGTTTTGCTATTTTTTCGTGAATTTATACGTGTAGGCCTCGGACGGGAATGTTCGCGCCTTTACCTGCGCCGCATAGTCCTTGGCCGCGCCTTCAATAAGGCCGCGCATATCGCCGTATTTTTTAACGAATTTCGGCACGCGTTCAAACTGCCCGAGCATGTCTGGCGTGACAAGGATTTGGCCATCACAGCCAGCAGATGCGCCAATACCTATGGTCGGAATATCCACCGCCGCGGTAACTTTATCGGCGATTTCCACCGATACGCCTTCTACTACAACGGCAAATGAGCCGGCTTTAGCTGCAGCAATAGCGTTTTCAACAATTTCCTCAGCGACGCTTTGGGTGCGGCCACGCGCGCGAAAACCGCCCAGCACATTCATCGATTGGGGCCGCAGGCCGACATGGCTCATCACGGGGACGCCGCGCTCCACCAAATAGCTAATGGTTGCGGCAGCGTAGGAGCCGCTCTCAATCTTAACCGCCTGACAGCCCGTCTCCATCATCACCCGCGAGGCGCTGCGAAAAGCCGTCTCTGGGCTGTCCTCATAGGAGCCAAACGGCAAATCCACCACCACAAGCGCGGATTTAGAGCCGCGCATCACCGCTTGCCCGTGTAAAATCATCATATCAAGGGTCACGCCCACCGTAGTCGGCAGGCCATGCACCACCATGCCGACGCTATCGCCAACCAGTATCAAATCGCAATGCTCGTCGAGCAGCGCCGCCGTCGGCGCGTCATAGGCCGTAAGGCAGACAATCGGCTCCCCGCCCTTACGGGCAGTGATTTTAGGCGCGGTCATCCGCTGGGTATAATTTTGGGCTGACATGAAGCCTCCTTTATTTCTCCTTGTATATAGCGCACGGCGCGTAATACAAAAGGGGCAATTCAAGTGGGGGCTTTATGAAATTTATGGTTTTAATACGCTTTATCAGCCTAGCCCTCTGCCTATCGTTTAATCTTCCTAGTCATTCGGGCGCGTGGGCGCTTGAAAAGGGCGCGCGCCAGACCATTATAACCGGAGCCTATGACAGCGCTGATCGCCGCTTTGACGACACAGGCGCGCTGCAAACTGGCTCCCAATACGAAAAACTGGAAACGCGGATATATGCGGAACGCGGCCTAACCGACACCATTACCCTTGTTAGCGGCGGCGGATTCCAAAAAGTAGACCTGCAAAGCCAAGGCCTAGCGCCCCAATCCTATTTTGGCCCCGTGCCGACAGAGCTAGGCCTACGCAAACAATTTATACGCCGTGATAAGTTTGTATTTTCCGTGCAAGGGAGCGTTATATTTGCCAGCGCCGGAGAAAACATGCCGGAAGCCAAATTAGGCGATGGCAGTATTAATTATGAAATTCGCGGCCTAACTGGCCGTAGCTTTACCCTCGCTAGCCGTCCGGGGTTTATGGAAGTGCAAGCCGCCTATAGGGCGCGGCCTAGTGATGCTTCAGACGAATGGCGGCTCGATGTAACGACGGGGCTAGATATTCGCCCCAATTTGCAATTACTCGCGCAGGCTTTCGTTATTTCTAGCGCAAATCCGCGAGCGGGCGGCGCTACCGCGTATAAAAGCGTGAAAATTCAGCCTTCCCTTGTCTATAAATCCACCAATGCACGGTCCTATCAAATTGGCGGATTTGCGACCATTTCCGGTGAATACGCCCTCGCCGAGCGCGGCCTATTCATCGGGCTGTGGCAGAAATACTGAGCCTATTTCGCCTCGTCATTAGCTATTTGCGTCTGCTCCGCCAGATAGGTCAAAAGCGCCTCCCTATCTTCAATTTTGCGCAGGCCCGCATAGCTCATGCGCGTGCCGGGTAAATATTTGCGAGGGTTTTCGAGATAGGCAGAGAGAGTCTCTAACGTCCACACAATATCCGTATCAGACATGGCCGAGGAATAGGCAAAGCCGTCGCGCGCGCCCGCCTCACTGCCGATAATTTCCCAAAGATTTGGCCCAACCTTATGGCGGCCGCCCTGCTCTAATGTGTGGCAAGATTTGCAACGCGTAAATAGAGTTTTCCCGCGCATGGCCGGAGTAACACTTTGCGCGATTACCGGTTTTTCAGGGGCAGCAACCGTGGATTTCGGTGTATTTTCCGGTGAAGTTTCTGGACTTCCTGAACATGCATTAACCATAAATATAGCTAATAAAACAAATAGATAGGCTATTTTTCTCATTTCCTGACCCTAATAAAATTTATAATTTACTTGATTCTTACCCATAGGTTACTGCTAAAATAGCTTAGCTGGAAATTTAATGGGACGCATTAAATATTATCCACGCATGTTAATCGGCATTTTTGCCAAACACCTAATTTAGGGGAATACTATGGAATCTTTAATCGGACCACTTATCGGACTTGCATCTGGCGCACTTGGCGGCAATGTTGCAGGCAAAGCCATGAACTCAAATATGGGCACAATGGGCCGTAGCCTTACGGGCATTATCGGCGGCGGCGGCCTTGCAGCCCTAGCGCCAATGATTGGCCTAGACATGTTTAGCGGCGCAGGCGGCATGAACATCACGTCTATCCTGTCCAACCTAGTTGGCGGCGGCGTTGGCGGCGGTATCCTTACCGCAATTTTGGGTAAAGTTATGGGCGGCAAATAGCCCCCTACCCGAATATTAAAATAAAGGCGCGCTCCTATCCTTAGGAGCGCGTTTTTTTTATGGCTAATCGACAAGCCCAAGATTTACGGCCTTTGGCCCTTTGCCGCGCTTATCCGCTTCCGTGTCAAATGTCACCTTCGCGCCGTCGGTCAGCGCCGGACAACCGGATGCTTCGACCGAGGAAATGTGGACAAATACGTCCGGAGTCCCGTCATCGGGGGTAATAAAACCAAAACCCTTGGCTTGATTGAAAAACTTCACAACACCAGTTGCCATAATAATCACCTTCTTTGCTTTGCGGCCATGCCGCTTGGGGGCTTTGCGGCCAAGCCGCTTGGGGGTGCTCGCATGAATGAAGGCTAAGTCTGACCCCACATTGACGGGCCCCCTATTAACGGGAAAAGCGCATCGTCGTCATTTCATCCGAGCGCCCAAAATATGCCGTGCCTTCGCCAAAATAGCAAGTCGCAAGCCATTCGCTTATTGTCGCAGCCCATTTTTCTTTTTGCCGCAAGCCTGGGAAAAAGACTCATAAGGCGCCTTTTATGGCTTTATCTTCGCCCCATTAATATGCAACAAAGCGCATATAATCAGGAGCCTCATATGACCTACGCCGCACCCGTTAAAGCCATGCACTATCTTCTTAAATATGGCGTCGATATTGACGCTGTTTTAGAGACCGCCCCCCATAGCGAGACAGGTCATGACCTTATCAGTGATATATTGCAGGGCGCGGCAAGCTTTGCCGGCGACGTGCTGGCCCCTATCAACCGCAGCGGTGATCAAGACGGCTCCATATTCAAAGACGGCCACGTCATCGCCGCCCCTGGTTTTAAAGACGCCTATAAAGCTTACGTCGAATCTGGCTGGCAGGGCATTTCCACCCCGGCAGATATTGGCGGCATGGGCCTGCCGCAATCGGTAGCGGTCGCGACAAATGAGATGTTTTACGCCGCCAATATGGCCTTTGGCCTGTGCCCCATGCTCACCACATCGGCGAGCAAAGCCATAGCCGCCCACGCCTCCCAAGAGCTGCAAGATATTTACCTAGAGAAAATGGTCTCCGGCGAGTGGACCGGCGGCATGGATTTAACCGAAGCCCATAGCGGCTCTGACCTTGGCACATTACGCGCTAAAGCCGTGCCTAATGCCGATGGCAGTTACGCGATTTCCGGTCAAAAGATATTTATCACATGGGGCGACCATGATTGCGCCGATAATATCATCCATCTCGTTCTAGCCCGCCTACCCGATGCCCCCGCCGGCAGTAAAGGCATATCCCTGTTTTTATGCCCGAAGTTTTTCGTCAATAAAGACGGCTCCCTTGGGGAGCGCAACAGCTTTGGCCCGATTGGCATTGAGCATAAATTAGGCGTTCACGCCTCCCCGACCTGCGTGATGGAATTTGACGGGGCGACGGGCTGGCTTGTTGGCGCGCCCAATCGCGGCCTATCGTGCATGTTCACCATGATGAATGAAGCGCGGCTTTTTGTCGGCGTTCAGGGCGTAGCCATTGGCGACCGCGCCTATGACGCGGCGCTTGCCTATGCAAGAGAGCGCGTGCAAGGGCGCACGACTATGGGAGGAGAGACTATCATTGGCCATCCCGATGTGCGCCGTATGCCGCTCGATATGAAAGCCAAGTTGATGGGCGCGCGCGCTATCAATATGGCTACCGCAGTGGCGGGCGATATTGCTGTCTCCCATAGCGGCGAGGATGTGCGCAAGGCCGCCCATGCCCGCGAAATGCTGCTCACCCCGATTGCCAAATCCTACGGCTCGGATATGGGTATTGAGGCCAGTTCAACCGGCGTGCAAATCCATGGCGGCATGGGTTTTATTGAAGAAACCGGCGCGGCCCAGCATT
>JAZGFA010000111.1:0-2159 GCA_036478975.1 Robiginitomaculum sp.
CGCTGCTGCGCGGCTATCATTTTATTGATTTCACGGCGCTTCAAGAGCAGCTTTCGCGCCCGTTTAGGCGGGTGGTTAAACTGGCTCGCCGGAGCGTAAATCGGAATGTCGGAATTAATGAGGATGATTTCCTCATCCTCTACGGCGGCGTAGCTCTCGGCGATATTGACATGACCAAGGCGCAGGGATTTCACTTCAGTACCAAGAAGACTTATGCCCGCCTCGAAGGTTTCCTCAATCGCAAAATCAAAGCGCGCACGGCGATTTTCCGCGATGAGCTTATTATTGCTATCATTTTTCTTACGCGGCGCCATTTTCTATCTCAAACTCATGGCTAATAGGCCACGCCCGCACGGGTCATTGCGGCTTTAACGGCGATTTTTGTCTCATCAAAACACGGGGTAATCGGCAGGCGCACCTCCGTCCCCATTTTGCCCATTAGGCCAAGGGCATATTTGGCCGGAGACGGGCTTGGGTCGAGGAATAAATCCTTATGCAAGCGGTCAAGGCGCGCGTGGATTTCGCGTGCGCGCGTAAAATCGCTCGCCATGCACGCCTCATGCAAGGCACTATACTGGGCCGGAGCGATATTAGAGCCAACGGAAATACAGCCCTGCCCGCCGTGGACAGCGTGGCCTAGGGAGGTTCCGTCATCGCCGGAAAGCTGAATAAAGCCCTCCCCGCAACGGTCTATAAGCCCCGTAACACGGCTAATATCACCGGTTGCGTCCTTGCAGCCTAGGACATTTTCAAGACTCGCCAAACGGCCCATAGTGTCATTAGTAATATCCACGACGCTACGGCCCGGAATATTATAGACGATAATCGGAATATCGACATTATCGGATACGGCTTTGAAATGCTGATAAATGCCCTCTTGATTGGGCTTGTTATAATAGGGGGTCACGATAAGTGCCGCGTCCGCGCCTAATTCCATAGCATGGCGGGCAAGCTCCACGGCGACGCTTGTCTCATTGGAGCCAGCGCCCGCGATTACCGGAACGCGCCCCGCTGTCACTTCAACGCAAAGCTCTATGACGCGGCGATGCTCCGCGTCCGACAATGTGGCGCTCTCGCCGGTCGTGCCGCAAGGCACAAGCCCGTGAATACCGCTCGCGATTTGCCATTCGACAAAATCCCCGAAAGCCTGTTCATCAATTTTACCATTTTTAAACGGCGTCACTAGTGCTGTAATGGAACCTTTTATCATGTCTTAGCTTTATCTCTTAACTAGTGATGCGCGCAATACTGCGTCACAAATATTATTTACGCCTATTAGCTTTCTTTTGTTGCTCCGCGCAAGCGATGGGTTAGGATTGTTTATGGTATTATTTCCATTCAGAGTCGGTATTGCCCGCTTCATACTCGTATGCGCTGTGTTTTTGGCCGCATTGGGGCCGTGCCATGCTATTAGTGTGGCAAGCATTCCCTCCCCGCGGCTTAAACCCGCCGCTCCGTCTAGCTCACAGCTCCTCAGCAAAGCAGACGCCAAAACCTTTCGCGCCGCTATGCGCTCTGCTAGCCGCCGCAATTGGCGCGACGTTAAACGCCATGAAGCCGCCCTAAGCGACCCAACCGCCAAGGCCGTGCTTTTATGGCGCCGCGCCGCAGATGACGCATCTGTCTCCTTTAAAGATTTGAGCGAAGTCAAACAAAGCCAGCCCGATTGGCCGCGCATGACCCGCATTCAGGCCAAGGCAGAAAAGCTAATGTTTCAAAAGCCGCTCTCTGCGGGAGAAACCATCGCATGGTTTACGGGCGTCGAACCGGTCAGCGGCGAAGGCCGCGCCGCCCTTGCCCGCGCCCATTATGAATTGGGCAATAAGCAAAGCGGCGATGAATGGCTTCGCCTCGCTTGGCGGGAGTCAAAACTCACCCGCGATCGCCAGCGCCTATTGTTTAAACGCTATAAAGGCCGCCTGAGCAAGGAAGACCACGCCGCCCGCGCCGACCACCTTATCTGGCTTGGCCGTTCCCATTACTCTAGCGCCGAAGCGCTTTTGCCCTATATGAGCAAGTCCGATAGAGCGATGATGAATGCGCGCATTCGCGTCGGCGGTAATCGCAGCGGTATGCAGACCGCCCTTAACGCCCTAACGCCAGCTCAATCGCGCGAGACGGCGATATTATTTGAACGCGCCCTATGGCGCCGCAAACGT
>JAZGFA010000112.1:0-12174 GCA_036478975.1 Robiginitomaculum sp.
CATCTCATACATTATCATAGCGTCCGGCGCGAGCAAGCCGTGCTCTTTGAGGCGGCGCAGGACCGGAACGCCTAGGGCTTTATTATAGGGAGGGTCGATGAAAATATGGGTGAACGGGCCGCGCAAATTCCCCGGCGCGATTTTCAGGCGCGTCGCGTCGCGGCGGTGCAGGCGGGTAATGCCGCCAAGGCTCATCGTATCAACATTTTCGCGAATGGCGGCGCGCGCCTTTGGCTCTGTTTCGACAAATAAACAAAACGCCGCCCCGCGCGATATGGCCTCAAGCCCTAGCGCGCCGGAGCCAGCAAAAATATCTGCAACAATCGCTCCTTCAATCGGCGGTGACCATGGCGCATGGGCGAGAATATTGAAAATAGACTCGCGGGTTTGGTCCGAGGTCGGGCGCGTATCGCGGCCCTTAGGACAGGCAATATTGCGCCCGCGATTTGTGCCACCAACAATACGCATTATTTACGCTTTCCTTTATTTGAACCTTTGTTCGGGCCTTTATAAGGGCCTTTATTTTGTCCCTTATAGCCGCCCTTATTGGGGCCGCGCCCCTTGGGCATTTCTCGGCCTTTTGAAGCGCGTCCTTTAAGCTCACCTGCTTGTGGGTCACGGGCTTTAGGCTCGCGCGAGCCGCCATCCTTGGCCGCTTTCATCGCGGCGGATTTTTCCTTGCCCCATTTAGCATTGTTTTTCTTATCAGCGTTTTTAGCCTTAGGGACTTGCTCTGCGGCGGCTACGCCAATGCGGCGGCGCTCGGCGGCGGATTTTGGCACGCGGCGCGCATTTTGTTTGGCCTTGGTTTTCGGTTTGGCCAAATCCACTGTCGGGCGGCCTTTGGGAATATCAACAAAATGGCCAACTTGATCGCGCAGGACGCGGCGTTGCACTTCGTCAACTTCGCCCTTGGCAAGCGTGCCAAGCTGAAACGGCCCGTAAGCAAGCCGCATAAGCCGGTTAACCTGAAGGTCGAGCGTATCAAGGGCGCGGCGCACTTCGCGGTTTTTACCTTCGCGCAGGGTGATGCTAATCCACGCATTATCGCCCTGCTGTTTATCGAGAGTGGCTTCAATCGGGCCGGTTTTTACCCCGTCAATGATGATGCCCTTCATCAAGCCATCGAGCTGCGTTTGGGTGATGCGGCCATAGGCGCGGGCGCGGTATTTACGCGCCCAGGCCGTGCTAGGTAGTTCTAATTGCCGCGCTAGCTCTCCGTCATTGGTCAGTAGGAGCAGACCTTCACTATTCATATCGAGACGGCCCACGGATATTACGCGCGGCATGCCGTCCGGCAGGTTTTCAAATACGGTGGCCCGGCCTTCGGGATCATTATGGGTGGTCATTAGGCCTTGGGGCTTGTGATAGCGCCAAAGGCGCGGCGGCTCCTTGGGGGCGATGGGTTCATTGTCGACGAGGATGACATCATCCTCGGTGACCGTGAAAGCCGCAGTGGTGAGCGTTCTGCCATTAACGCTAACCCGCCCCGCTTCGATGATGCGCTCCGCCCCGCGCCGAGAGGCAAGGCCAGAGCGCGCCAAAACCTTAGCTATGCGCTCGCCAGCCATAGGGCCGGGTTTTTGGGGTTTATCGGTATTTTTTGTATTATCGGTCATAAGACTTGACGGCTCGCATAGTTTATCTATGGCGGTGGTATGACGGATGAAGACTTTATGCAACTTGCCATATTACAGGCGCGCGCCGCGGGCCGGCGCGGCGAGGTCCCCGTGGGCGCGATTATCGTTGACCCCGCGAGCGGCGACATCATTTCGCGCGCCGCCAATGCCCCCATCGCTATTGATGACCCAACCGCCCACGCCGAAGTTCTAGCCCTTAGGGACGCCGCTTATCGCTGCGGAAATTACCGGCTTAACGGCCTGACCCTCTATGTCACCCTAGAGCCTTGCACCATGTGCGCGGGGGCTATTTCCAATGCCAGAATTTCCCGCGTGGTCTTTGGCGCCAGCGACGTTAAAGGCGGCGCGGTGGAAAATGGCGTGCGCTTTTTTGAGGCGCAGACCTGTCACCACAGGCCCGAAGTGACCGGCGGAGTATTGGCGCAGGATTGCGCGGGCTTGCTGAAAGATTTTTTTAAGGCGCGGCGCAAAAAATGACCTCGTCATCTTCGCCTGACCATAATGCGCATTACCGTAATTGGGGTTACGGCTTTGCCTTTATCGGGACGCTATTATTCGCGATGAAAGCCATTTTAGTAAAGCTCGCCTTTACTAGCCCTGATGGCGAGGCCTTTATCCTAGAGCCTGCAACGCTGCTATTTCTGCGCATGGCTTTTGCCGTGCCAGTATATTTACTGATTGGCGTATGGCTTTTAAGGGCGCGTAGGGCAAAGGGACTAGCGGCGTCTTCGCGCGCGATATTACTAAAGTCCATGGCCGTGGGCTGTCTCGCCTATTATGTCTGTAGCCTTTTGGACTTTACCGGACTGACCTATATCACCGCGCAATTAGAGCGGCTTTTGCTGTACACCTATCCGGTATTTGTGTTCATTCTCGGCGCGCTGTTTTTGGGGAGCGGATAACGCGCATCGGGGTGCTGTCCATCGCGATTGCCTATAGCGGCATTGCGCTTATCTTTGCCGGCGGAGAGATTGCAACGGGGGAGGCGGTGGCTTTAGGGGCGGCGCTTGTGGTCATTTGCGCGTTTTTCTACGGCCTGTCGCAATTGCTTTCTAAAAGCCTTATCGGAAAGCTTGGCGGCGCGCTTTATACTTGCGTAGCGATGAGCGCGGCAGGCGGCGCAATATTCACCCATTTCCTGATGGCTAATTGGGAGGGCGGCATAGGCGTAGCGCTTGATTTGCCGCCGCGCATATTTTCCCTTGGCGCGATGATAGCGGTGTTTTCGACGGTGCTTCCCTCGTTTTTTATCAATATAGCCTTAGGCCGCATTGGCCCGCAGGCCGTGGCGATTATGGGCATGCTTAGCCCCGTTGCCACCATAATAGTCGCTATTATAGTGCTGGGGGAGCCATTTGGGCCGCTAGACGCGCTTGGCACAGCGGTGACGATGGTTGGCATTGGGCTTTATACTGTGATGGATAGGCGGGCGAAAACCGTAACTGCGTGACCTGCGTCACAGTAATTAACGCCTATTAACCATAATGTCGCCTTACTCTTGTGTAAATTTCGATTTACTCTATTATACGTAGTGAATTGTAAGGAAAGTGCGTCGATGAGACAGTTGTGGGACACGTCAAATAGGAAAAAGGTCGCTTTGCGCGGCCTAGGCCTGTTTGCGCTTGCCGCCAGCTTAAACCTATCCGCATTTGCTGATGATACAAAGGCTAACAGCCCGCGTAAATCCAACGCTTGGGCGACAAAAACCCTGACGGTTAGCCCTTCGACGCTTAATCTTGACGCGGTATTGCCGAGCCTTGGCGCGGGTAAATATCTGGCTATTCCCGAAAGTAATACGCTTAGTTCCGCCCTGCTTGGACTGGGCGCAGAGGGGGCGACCCCCTTGTTTAACCTCGAAGAAGGTGGCCAGCTTTGTTTGCGCACGACGCAAGATTGCGCGGGCAATGATTCTAATAAAAAACAATTGGGCCTAGTCTATAGCCATGACTTTACGGCAAAATCCGATGGCCTTGACCTAACCCTTGTGCCGCGCGCGGGCCTGTCTTTTGACGATGATAGCTCCTCAGCCCTCGTTGGCGCTTTGGTGCGCATTGGCGATGATTTACAGTCGAGTACGGACATTAATCCAAACACATGGTATTTCTTTGCCGGCGCAGAGGCGCAAGCTCTGACCTATACGCCGAATCGCTTAAACAAGTCGCTTGATGCGGGCCGTTTTGGTTTCCACAATCAAGTTATTGTTGGCGATGCCCAAGCGGGGGTTGCTTACCGCCTTGGGGATACGGATTTATCCCTGACCTATTTGCGCCGCGAAGCGCGGGCCCAAAATTACAAATTTGAAGAAGACGCCGCCGCGCTCTCCTTTACATGGCGCCATTAAGTAGCCGCCGCTAACTGCCTCCTAACACCCAGTTATAAAGTGCGCGTTTTGCCTTAAGTGCGGCGAGAGCCTCTTCCCTATTGCACTGCACAAATCTAATTTTTGTTCCCGGAGCGATTTGGCCAAGTAGATGGCGGTCCGCCTCGATCACCTGCGCGGCGCGCACGTAACCGCCCGTGCAATGGCCATCGACGAGCATTAAAATAGGGGTTCCGTCAGGCGGGCATTGCACCGTGCCAACGCGCAGGGCGGCGCTGGTTAGCGGTTTGGTTTTAGCAAGGCGCAGGGGCGGCCCGTCGAGGCGCGCGCCCATGCGGTCGGTTTGCCGGCCCGCCGTATAGGGAGCGGTGGTTAGCAGTCGTTTGGCTTTGCCGGTGAGACTATTAAATTCCGGCCCCTCCATAATGCGCAGGATAAGCTCGCCCCCATAGGGCGGCGCAAAACCCGCGGGCAGGGCAGTGGTGGCCGTGTTTGATAGTGCGCCCAGATCCAGCCTATCGCCCGCCTTTAAAAACCGCCCGTCTACGCCGCCAATACGGGCATAGGCATAGGTAGATACACTGGCTAGAAAGCCTTCGCCGAGAAGCCCGCCGCTAATGGATAGGTAACAGCGCGTCCCTTTATGGATTGCGCCAATCTCCAAAATATCCCCCGCTTGGGCGTCATGGCCCTTATCCATAGCGACGGGGCGGGCATTGAGCCGCGCGCTAACATTGGCCCCGCAAATGGCAAAGCTATGGGCGGCGTTAAATTTTAGGCTCGGCCCGATAAGCGTGCATTCAAGCGCCGCCGCATGTGCCCTATTGCCGACGCAATAATTAGCCAGAGCCAGAGAGAGCTTATCGGCTGCCCCCGATGAGGGCATGCCCATATGGCGATAGCCGGGGCGGCCCCCGTCTTGGACACTGGTTTGCAGGCCCGGTTTTATTACGGTCAGGCTCATAGGGTTTTAAACTTCGCCGCGCTAACGGGCACGAACCGCACGCGGCTTTGCGCGCCTAGCAGAAACGGCCGTTCGCGGTTTTTATCAAACATGGGCAGGGGCGTGCGGCCAATGATTTGCCAGCCGCCGGGGCTTTCGAGGCCGTAAATTCCGGTCTGCCAATTGGCGATGCCGATGGAGCCGGCGGCGACTTTCGCGCGCGGACTCGCATGACGCGGCATGTGTAGACGCGTATCGGCGGCGCTTAAAAACGCAAAACCGGGGATGAAGCCCATCATCACCACATCATAAATTTTTGCGCTATGGAGGCTGATAATTTGGTCGCGGCTAAGGCCAAGCTTGGCGCTTGCCGCCTTTAGGTCCGGCCCGTAATGCCCGCCATAGCAGACGGGAATGTCGATAATTTCACGCGCCGTATCATCACTTTTTATTGGCGCGCAATAGGCGTCATGCAAGATAGAATGCACGGCGGTATGACTGTGGGTAAGCGGGTTAAATTCAACCATAATGCTGTCATAGCCGGGCACGATTTCACGGAAAATGGCATGGTTTTTTAACGCTGTCGCTACGGCGCGAATATGGGCTGTAGGCAGGTTTGCGCCGGTTTTAGCAAAGCGCATCACCATAGCGGCTTCGCCGTAATCACAAATATCTGCGCCGGGTTTCACGCGGTAAAACTGCGCGGGGCAATGCCGGCGCCTATTAGCGCGACGCGGGCAAGGCGGGCGGTTTCGACAGCGCCTAGGCTATCCCCGTGCAGGCAAATGGACTGGGCGTTAATTTTGATGACCTCTCCGTGCGCCCCGATAGCGCGCTGGTCAAGCGCGAGGGAAAACAATTGGGCAATGCGCGGCGCAGTGCCGTCTATCACCGCGCCATTTATCCCGCGCGCAATTAAGTGCCCGTCCGCGCCATAGCGCCGATCCATAAACCCTTCGCCGATAAAGCGCAGGCCCGCCGCCTTGGCCGCAAATTCCAATTGGCAATTTGGAAACCCCATCAGGGCAAAACCGCTATCAATTTGCGCCACGGCCTTAGCGATTAAATCCGCCAGAATTCTATCGCGCGCCGCGTCCGTATAAAGCGTGCCGTGGGGCTTTACATAGCGCACGGACGCGCCTTCAGATTTGGCGATGTTTATCAGGGTTTCCATCTGCTTGGTGATGGATTGGAAAAGCGTGTCCGCGCCTATATCCACGCCAAGCTTTAGCGATTTGCGGCCAAAGTTTTCACGGTCTGGATAGGCGGGGTGCGCGCCGATAACCACGCCCGCCGCCTTGGCCGCGCGGCACATCTCACCCATGATTTGCGGCGATCCCGCATGGCCTCCGCAAGCAATATTAGCGCTGGTAATATGGCGCAAAATCTCTTGCTCCGCCGCGCGGCCCTCGGGTGTTTCCATTTCGCCAAGGTCAGCGTTTAGGTCTATAAAAATACTCATGGGTAATTATAGCAAAACTCTAGTCTTTTTCCATATAAGATTTTCTGCGCGCAATGGTTTCAAGATGTTTCGGATAGCTGTAATTTGGCAAATAGGGCAATGCAGTGTAAGGTTGGGCATGATAAAATTTATACCTTATGCGGGTGTTTTTCGATGACAACCGTAACGCACATTTGTTTGAAGGCTCTAAATGGATTGTGCAGCATACGAAAAAAAGAAATGCTAGCCAACGCGTAAACATGGCGGGACGCAATTTGCCGCGTGATATGAATCGTATCGCGAAGCGTATGGAAGGCTTGTTTGCTAAAGATAAAAGTAAACCTATCTTTCTGGCTGAAAACCAGCGGCTGACCCAAAAATATGAAGATGATATGTTGGATATTCGGCAAAGAGCTGAGTGGATGATGGTGCAAAAGGTTCTTATAGGCAGTTTGGCTGCGGAGCATGAAGGCGACAGGACGGACATTGTTGTCGCATATAAACTTTTGATGGCCTCACGGCTTTATTGCGAGTTTGAAAAAGATAGCGAGACTAAGGCAAAAAGGGTGAGTTTAGAGCGTCAATACGCGGCGCCGATATCCGGTAGCACCTATTTACAGAGCGTGATTGATTTGATACCTGCCAGAGCTCCGCAAGGCTAGCATGCTGCGCCAGCGGCGTATCCACTTGCCCATGCCCATTGGAAATTATGCCCGCCCAAATGGCCAGTGACGTCAACAACTTCGCCGATAAAATATAGCCCCGTGACGGCTTTGCTTTCCATGGTTTTGGACGATAGGGCCGCCGTATCGACCCCGCCAAGGGTGACTTCCGCCTTGCGGTTGCCTTCGCTTCCGGCGGGCTTTACCTGCCAATGATTGGTTTTTTCCGTCGTGATTGAAAGCTGGTCTGCGGTCATGTCGCCAAGGCGCGGATTGCCAAGCGGCTGGCTAATTTGCGCGGCAATGCGCGCGGGAACGTGGCGCGCCAAAAAGCTTTCAAGGGTTTTACTGCCTTCGCTATGGCGGGCACGTGTTAGCGCATTTTCAATAGTAACGGAGGGGGAGAGGTCAATGTCGATGACATCCCCTTCGCGCCAATAAGAGCTGATTTGCAATATGGCCGGCCCGGAGAGGCCGCGATGGGTAAACAGCACCGCCTCGTCAAAACTGCCCCCATTACAGCTAACCCGCGCGCGCGCCGCCGTGCCCGCCAGCGCCTTAATCTCCTCGCCGCTACCTTGCGTAAACATTAGCGGCACAAGGGCGGGGCGGGTGTCGATGACCGAAATGTCAAAGCTTTGCGCGATTTTATAGCCGAAACTGCTCGCGCCCATTTTGGAAATGGACGGGCCGCCGCACGCAACGATTAGACTGTCGGCGCTGACGGGGCCGCGGCGGGTTTGCAGGCTAAAACCGTCATCTGTTTTTTCGGGCAATTCAACATCGGTGCTAAGCCATATCTCGACCCCTGCCGCGCGGCATTCGGACACGAGCATGTCAACGATTTGCGTAGAGCTATCGTCGCAAAATAGCTGGCCTAATTGCAGGCCGGTTTTTTCGTCATTGGTTTTCTCGTGATAGCGAATGCCGTGCTTTTCCACCAGAGCAATAAAGTCGGCGGGGCTATAGCTGGCGAGGGCCGATTTGCAAAAGTGCGGATTTTGCGACAGGAAGTGTTTCGGCGCGCTATAAAGATTAGTGAAATTACAGCGCCCGCCGCCGGAAATGCGGATTTTCTCGCCCGGCTTTTTCGCGTGGTCAAGGATAAGCACGCGGCGCCCGCGCGCTCCGGCTATGGCGCCGGCCATAAGCCCAGCCGCGCCGGCTCCGATGATAATAATGTCGTAATGGTGGGGGGAAGAATTGGTCATGGGAACTTATAGGGTTTCTGCGGGGGAATGGGAAGAGCGCGATAGCGCCTGGAGGTGAGGATGGGATTCGAACCCACGGTACGCTATGAACGCACACACGCTTTCCAAGCGTGCGCCTTAAACCACTCGGCCACCTCACCTGAGGCATTATTCCTCGGCTCATCGCCGAGAATTGCGCACCAAGTTTGGTTTAATTTATTGGGTGCGCGGCGCGTGTTAGCATTGGGGCGAGCGGCTTGCAACGGCAATTTTGTCTAAGGCCGCGCTAATATCAGCTCTTAGCTTACCCCGCAGATTTAGGGAATTCTGCGATATTGCTTGAGGAGTCATCCTCAGCCGGCTCTGCCATGTCGAGGGATTCGATTTTGCCAGAGCGGGTGATGATTTTTTTGGTCGATGTGCGAATGTCGCTGACGTCCTTTACCGACTGGCTGAAATGGTTTTGTAGCTTCTCTACCCGCGCGTCTAGGCGGCGGACGTCCTCGCTCATAATGCCGACTTCACGCTGAATGATATGGGCTTGCTCGCGCATGGCGGCGTCCTTCATCACAGCGCGCATAGTGTGCAATGTCGCCATGAATGTGGTCGGGCTGACAATCATCACTTTGCGGGTAAAACCGTCCTCAATCACTTGCGGGAAATTAGTGTGCAGCTCCGCATAGATGGCTTCGGAGGGCAGAAACAGCATGGCAATGTCATGGGTTTCGCCAAAGATGAGATATTTATCGGCAATGGCTTTGATGTGATGGGTAATGTCGCGGGCAAAATCGCGCTGGGCGGCGCTCGCCCTATCGCTATTATCCGCGTCGATAAGGCGTTTCCACGCTTCCATCGGAAATTTGCTATCGACGGCGACGTCGCCTTGTTTATTGGGCAGATGGATGAGCGCATCGACCCGCTTGCCATTGGATAATGTCGCCTGAAATGTGTAAGCTTTGGGCGGCAAATAGTCGGTAATTAAATCCTGCATTTGCTTCTCGCCGAACGCTCCGCGCGCCTGTTTATTTGACAGCAGGCTTTGCAGGCCGGACACTTCACCCGACAGGGTTTCGATATTTTTCTGGGCGCGGTCAATAATGCCAAGGCGCTCATGGAGCTGTTTAAGATTGGCGCTATTGCGCTCTTGGGTTTCCGACAATGACCGCCCGACCCGCTCTGTGACCTTGGACAGGCGCGCATCGAGGGTTTCGCGCAGGGCGTTATCGCGGCTTACCGTATCCTCGGTAAATTGGGCGAGCCGCCCTGCCGCTTCTGTTTGTTTGTCAGTCATGGAGGAAATTTGACTGGCCAGAGCTGCATTTTGGCGCTCAATCTGCTCGGTCAATTCTTTGTTACGCGCCGGCTTTATCGCCATAGCTATCAGCGCGCCAAGCAGCAAAAGCGCCGCCCCAAGAATAAGCTCAACAAGGGTTAGCTCTAAGCCAGAATAAGAAATAATAGGATCCATAGGGCCATAATGACATGGCGCAGCGATTCGGGGAAGGGGTTAGTGTAACCCTTGACCGCTCGCGCCTTCGTGCATAGATACTCCCTATGACATTACGCACCATATTAACGACGCCTAATCCGATTTTAAAACAGATTTCAAAACCTGTGGACGCGGTGACGGATGACATTCGCGCCTTGATGGATGACATGCTTGAAACCATGTACGCCGCGCCGGGCATTGGCCTTGCGGCTGTGCAAATCGGCGAGCCTATCAATGTGATTGTGATGGACCTCGCCGGCGATGACGCGGAGCCTAATCCGCAATATTACGTCAATCCGGAAATTCTAGAATCGGTGGAGCCGCTCGCCCCCTATGAGGAGGGCTGTCTTTCCGTGCCCGAAGTGTTCACCACGATTGAGCGGCCAGAGCGGGTCAAGCTGACCTATTTAGATTATAATGGAAAGCGCGTCACCGAATGGGCAGAGGGGCTTTTCGCCACCTGTATCCAACACGAAATGGACCATTTAAAGGGCATTTTATTTATCGACTATCTCTCGCGGATGAAACGGGACCGGGCGATTAAAAAAGTGCAAAAGGCAGAGAAGCTTAAGGCGGCAAGCTAGTGACCCTGCGCGTCGTCTTTATGGGCACGCCGCAATTTGCCGTGCCGTCCTTATCGGAAATCCTCGCGAGCGGCCATGAGGTCGTGGCCGTCTATACCCAGCCGCCGCGTAAATCCGGACGCGGGCAAAAACTGACCAAATCCCCCGTTCACCAATTTGCCGATGTCATGGGCATAGATGTCCGCACGCCGGAGAGCTTTCGCAAATCAAAAACCATTGACGGTCTTGAGGCGCTCGGCGCGGATGTGGCCTGCGTGGTCGCTTACGGACAGATATTGCCCGTGCGCGCGCTGAATGCTCCGCGCGGCGGATGCCTTAATCTGCACGCCAGTAAATTGCCGCGCTGGCGCGGGGCCGCGCCTGTGCAGCGGGCGATAATGGCCGGCGACAGCGAAACCGCCGCGCAAATCATGCAAATGGCCAAGGGGTTAGATACGGGCGATATCGTCATGTCCGCCCTAGAAGTAATCCGCGCCAATGATACGGCGGGCAGTCTGCATGACCGCCTTAGCCATACGGGGGCGCAGCTTTGGCCGCCCGTGCTAGCCGCCCTGTCTCGCGGCGGTTTGACCGCGACGCCGCAGACCGGCGCGCCGACCTACGCCGCGAAAATTGACAAGGCCGAAGCGATGATTGACTGGAACCGTAGCGCGGCTGATTTGGATTGCCACATACGCGGGCTAGCGCCGTTTCCGGGGGCGTATTTTATGCTCGCGGGCAAACGGGTGAAAGTGCATATGTGCGCGGTAGAGGCCGGCGAAGACCCAAAACCCGTTAAGGCTGGAACTGTGCTTGATGACAATGGGCTTATCGCTTGCGGCGAAAAAAATGAGCGTAGCGCTTTGCGTCTTATTCGCGTGCAGCCGGCAGGAAAGTCCGCCATGAGCTTTGCAGATTTCGCGCGCGGTCACGGGCTGAGCGCCGGCGCGGTGATTGCCTAATGCCGCGCTATAGCCTTTTGATAGAATATGATGGCGGGCCCTATTGCGGCTGGCAAATCCAAGATAAGCACCCCAGCGTACAAGCGGCGGTGGAGCAAGCGGCGGCAAAAATTGACGGAGCCTTTGTGCGGGTTTACGGCTCTGGCCGCACGGATAGCGGCGTGCATGCGCTTGGCCAAATTGCCCATATGGACATGGTCAAAAATATCCGCGAGGACAAATTGCGCGATGCGATGAATTACCATCTCGGCGACCACCCGATTACCATATTAGACGCGCAAATGACCGATGATGATTTCCATGCCCGCTTTGACGCGACCGAGCGTGAATATCTCTACCGCATTATTGACCGCCGGCCAAAACTGGCGCTCGACCGCGGGCGGCTCTGGCGTATTCCGCAAAAGCTCGACGTCGAGGCCATGCACCACGCGGCGCAAATTTTAGTCGGCGAACATGACTTTAGTACATTTCGCGATAAAAACTGTCAGGCGAAATCTCCGATCAAAACCCTCGATATTATTCGGGTATCGCGCATTGGCGATGAGATACATGTGACGGTTAAGGCGCGCTCCTTCCTGCACCGCATGGTGCGCTCTATCGTTGGCTGTCTGGCCGAAGTGGGCACGGGGAAGTGGGACGCTAGCGATATGAAAGCGGCGCTAGAATCGCGCGATAGAAAACAGTGCGGCCCGGTGTCTCCCCCCGACGGCCTGTATTTGGTGGCGATTAAATACGCCGCCTATGATGATAAAGATTAGTCCGCGCCGTAGATTTTATAATGGCGGCTAACATTGCGCGCGGCCCGCTCCCAATCCGTGCCTTTAATGCGGTTTTGATGGGCGATAAAACTGCCCCTATCCATAAACCGCTCATAGACGTGATAGCGCGTCGGCACGGCAACGTCTTGGGTCACGCTAAATTGCAAGCAACCCGTTTCTTGCTGACTAAGGCGGATATGCTCGGG
>JAZGFA010000113.1:0-23848 GCA_036478975.1 Robiginitomaculum sp.
ACGTGAAGGCGACGGCGAAAACCCTGTCGCGCCTCAATGCGCAATTGCTCTCGACCCAATTTCTCGGCGACGCGATTTACGCCAATATGATTGTGCTTGGCGCGGCGTGGCAAATGGGCCGCGTGCCGGTAAGTTTTGAGGCGATGGAGCGCGCCGTCACCCTCAACAAAGTCAAGATAGAGCAGAACATGGCCGCCTTTACATTGGGCCGGCTGTGGCAACACGACAAAACCCAACTTGAGGGCCAATTGCCCCAAGACCGAGCGCAGAAAAACCCGCGCGTCACCCCGCTAGCAGAGCTTATAGATCACCGCAAAACCCATTTAACCGCTTATCAAAACGAGACTCTGGCGAGCAAATACGGCGCTATGATTGAGCGCACGCAAGCGGCCGAAACCGCCGCCGGAAAGGGCGCTGTTCTCACCCGGGAAGTCGCCATTCAATATGCGCGCCTGCTCTCCTATAAGGATGAATATGAAGTGGCGCGCCTGTATAATGACCCTGCCTTTATGGAAGATTTACGCCAAACATTCGCCGCCGGCCACGGGATTAAACTTAACCTCGCTGCGCCGCTCTTTGCCAAAAAAGACAAGGACACCGGCCATTTGGTCAAGCGCGAATTTGGCCCGTGGATACTCAAAGCCTTCGGCCCGCTCGCCCGCCTTAAGGGTCTGCGCGGAAGCGTCTTTGACATATTTGGCAAAACCGCAGAGCGCAAGGCGGAGCGCGCCTTAATAAGCGATTTTGAAACCCGCATGGAAATCCTGCTGACGGGACTAAATTCGGCCAATCATGACCTCGCGGTGAAAATCGTCGCGGCCAGTGATGATGTGCGCGGTTTTGGCCATGTCAAAGAGGCCGCAATGGCCACCGCCGACATCAAAATCGCCGGATTAATGCGCCGCTGGAAGAGTGGCAGTAAATAGCCAATTGCCCCTTGGCAAACCCGCCAATATGACCTATATCGCGGCTCACTGTCATGATTTTGTCATGGCAGGTTAAGACATGTGTGGTGGGGTAGCTCAGCTGGTTAGAGCGCAGGACTCATAATCCTGAGGTCGTGAGTTCAAGTCTCACTCTCACTACCATGTTTTTGTAACAGTGAAGCGGAGTTTCACTGCTTATCTATAAAGTGTCAGTGCTGAGACCAATGAATTTCGCGCCAAGCCTTTTCATAAGATCATTTTTACCTGCCACTGTATCTATCTTATCTTCATGGAAGTAGCGCAATGCAGATTCCACTTGTTCTTTACTGGCATTTTCGATCAGTGTGTTGAGTAATAGTGCGTGCCCATGTGAACTTTCGAAAATTTTGTTGACACGTCTTACCACGTTCCAAAATTTGAACTTGAAAGTGGTTTCATACGCTAAAACATCGATTGAGGGCTTGAGAAAAACGCCAGTATTGTCAGCTGCATGTCTAAATTTTTGAACAGAAACCCTCTCGACATCACCCCAGAGTATTTCTGACCATGACCCGACCCACCACCTTCGTATATGTATAGCATCTTTATCGATTAGAATTGCTGGTTTATTCCGAATGTTATCGTACAGTGACGACAGTCCAACATACCCAAACGTAATAGCCCCAATTACATAAAACACGCCTTCAGATAACGCGGAAATGAATAATGTGAATACGCCCAGAAACAATAAAACAAAAACCCAAGAGAACTTAAATGTTACTGATTGATAGCGCTATTGCCGCTTGAATTACGCGGCTATGGGCTATCGTCACCACACCCGCTCCCTGCCTTATATTTGCAAGACATTACGCAAGCAGGGGACTGTGCAAAGTTCCCTGCTTGCGCAGGGATGAGCGGAAATAGGACGACGCCTTTTATAAGGGCAGGGCCATAGATCCCCCTCTCCCTGAGGGAGAGGGCCGCCAAATTAAGAGACCATTGCGACTTTGCAAGCAGTGAAACTTAGTTTCACTGTTTGCAAAACTGCGCGCTATATTCTCTATTCCCTGTTGACCGCGCGGCCCGCTTCGCCTTAATTTTGTTTTTAAATCTATGGAGACTGAAATGCGGATATTACATGTTATGGCGGGGGCGGCCGAGGGCGGGGCGGAGAATATTATGCTGGAGTCGGTTTTGGCTCTGCAAGAAGATGAGGGTATTGAGCAATTTGTTGTCACCCGCGATAATAATGCGTTTCGGCTGAAAAGCTTTAACGCGGCGGGCATTGGCACGGCGACGGCCAGTTTTGATAAGCTGTTTAAATTTAAAACCCGCGCGGCCATAAAAAAAGCTATCGCGCAGTTTAAACCCGATGTGATTGAATATTGGATGGGCCGGGCCGGGCAATTTGCCCTCGCCGAGCATCGCGATATTTCCATTGGCTGGTATGGCGGCTATTATAAGCTGGCGCGCTTTACCCAGTGCAAATGGCATGTGGGCCTGTCGATTGATTTGTGCCGCCATATTCGCGAGCAAGGGGTCGAGGATAAATATGTCGGGCTAGTCCACACTATGGCCGATTTTGAAGGGGCGGACCCGACGCCGCGCGCGAGTCTTGATACGCCGGAAGGTGCGCCGCTAGCTTTGGCTTTGGCGCGTTTGCACGTGAAAAAGGGCCTCGACACCCTGCTTGACGCCACGGCGAAAACCGAAGGGCTTTATGTTTGGATAGCCGGAGACGGGCCGATTGAAGACGCGCTGAAGGCGCAATGCAGCGCGCTTGGGCTTGATAACCGCGTGCGGTTTTTGGGCTGGCGTAATGATAGGGGGGCTTTGCTCGCCGCCTGTGATTTTGTCGCCTTTCCTAGCCGCTATGAGCCCTTTGGCACGGTCACGGTGGATAGCTGGGCCGCGCGCCGGCCTATCGTCGCCGCCGATGCTGTCGGCCCTGCCGCCTATGTCAAAGACGGGATTAACGGCTTGCTGATACCCAAAAACGATGTGGACGCGCTGGCCAGTGCAATGGGCCGCATTATGCATGAAGACGGATTGGCTGAAAAATTAGTGGCGGGCGGGGATGCAACCTACGCCGCGACGTTTACCAAAGCCGCTTTCACCCGCGATAGTTTGGCGTTTTATGAAAAAATAATAGCGGCCAAAAAAGACGGCGGCTAAAGCGCGTTCTTTTTGCAAAAATCATCAAAGCTTTCAAAGAATTGATTGCGGTACTGGTCTTGCTCTAGGAAGGTTTCGTGGCGCGCGCCCTTAATCATTTTAAAATCCGTATTGGCCATGTGAGCAAATTCCTTGACCGCGCTTGGAATGACAATCGTGTCCATCGAGGTTTGCACAATCAGGGTCGGGGTTTTTAGCTTTTTGGCATTGCGCCTTATGGTGCGCATGGCCTTGTCGGCGGCGCGTATCCAGCCATAGGTCGGGCCGGCAATGCGCAGGCGCGGGGCATTGTCAAAATAGGCTCGCCAACGTGTATACCGCGTCTTGTCCGAGGTCAATTTATTGCCCTTAAACGGAACGGGGATGCCTTCATTGGCCGGCTGAAACGGCAGGCGTCTTCGGGAAAATCCTAAATGGGATAATATGGAAACGGTCAAGGTCAGCGGCGGGGTATCAAGCCCGTATAGGGCGAGCATCGGGCAATTAATCACGGCGGCGTCCGGATCCAAATGGCCGCTGATTAAGCCTAAAAGCGCAATCGCGCCGCCCATGGACTGGCCAACAATAATATGGGGGCGCGGCAAATCCGCCTCAAGGGTTTTGACCATAAAGGCGAGGTCGTCGACATAATGATCAAAGCTGCCAACCCAGCTTTTGAGCGGGTCAGGGAGCAGGCGGTCAGACAAGCCTTGGCCGCGATGGTCCATCAGCAAAACCGCATAGCCGCGCGCGCGAAAACTCTCCGCCGTTTCGAAATATTTTTCGATAAATTCCGTGCGCCCCGGAACGAGGATAATAGTGCCGCGCGCCTCAACCGCATTGGACGGCAGAACAAGGACGCGCAGACGCACGCCCTTATGGGTAATGTAGGAAAATTGCGCACGCTGGGGAAACGTTGCGCCGTCAAGACGTATCGCTTCTCCGGCCTGCAAAATTTCGCTAGGCGCGCGCGCGGCAACAGAATGTGTATTCATAACCTTGCGCCCACGCTGTAATTACATATTTGCAAAGAGGGACTGAAGGCCCATGGCAACGGACATGTCGCCTTCTACCTTTAGCTTGCCGGACATGAAAGCCATCATCGGGTCAAGGCTTCCGGATGCGAGCGCAATAAAGTCATCTTTGGAGACTTTAATTGTGCAATCCGCGTCTAAATCCTCGAGGGAGACGGTTTCGCCTGCGCCGTGAATTTGGCCATCATCGCCGAAATCAAACTTTACGGATTTATCAAGGCCGCCGGCCTTGGTGACGGCGTCTTGCATTTTTGCGGCGATATCTTCATTGGTCATATGGGTCTCCTGCTATGACAGTGTTTATAGGGTCTGTATATGGGGGCGTGGATTAGAAAGGCAAACCTAAATTTGCCTTTCTATCTTCGGCCTTTATTTTTGGTTTGACTATTTCGGTTTGACAAACAGAAGCGTCATGCGGTCAGATTCGCCAATCGCCTCATATACAGCCTTGTCAAAACCGGCATTATCGTCTGGGTTTTTTAAGGTTGGCGGTAATGTCCACACGCCCATAGGGTGGTCGGCAACGTCTTTGGGGTTGGCGTTAATCTCGCTAGATTTCACCAGTGTAAATCCGGCTTCGGCGGCGAGTTTAATAACATAAGCCTGCTGCACATAACCTGTGGAGCCGCGCGGGTCTTGCTCAGCTGTGGCGGGCAAGCGATGTTCGACAAGGCCCAAATGGCCGCCGGGCTTTAGGGCGGCATAGAACTGGCCGAACGCGTCTTCGGAATATTCTCCGCCCATCCAGTTATGGACATTGCGGAAGGTTAAAACCATGTCGACCCCGCCTTCGGTGACAAGGGAGCTGCCCTTGGCAAAAGGTATCAAAGCGGCATTGGGGCGATCGGCGATAAATTTTGCATTAGCGGCAATGCGGCGCTCGGAGGATTCCGGATAGCCGCCGGCAATATATTTGCCGCCAAATTCTTGTAAATACGGGTAGAGAATATCAGCGTAATAACCGCCACCGGGCCAGATTTCAATCACGGACATATCTGGCGTAAGGCCGAAAAAATCTAGGGTCGCGGCGGGGTGACGCGCGCCGTCGCGGACGGCGGCCTCTGCGCGGACAGGGTTAGCGATGACAGCGGCTAAAACCTTGGCCGGCGTCGGGGCTACGGCTTGGGCGGCCATTTTTTCGCCAGTATCTTTACACGCGCCAAGGGATAGGGCCGTGGCGGCGACGGTTAAAAGCGCGAGGGTTTTTAAAGATGATAATGTCATAGCTGTTTCTCTCTATTGATGAATTTGGATTGATGAATTTGGACTAAATTGGCAGGTTTGCGCGCAAGACGCAATTCAATTAGCTGTGAGCGTATCGTAAGGGCCGTCATGGCCTTGTAATTGCGACAAGGCTTTCCCACCTTAGACTCTGCAAGCGGCACTATGGAAATGCCGTATGACAGATTTGTAACCTCGCGGACATGCTTAGGTAAAGCCCGCTATGGTTTATTAGGTCAACAGCGTCGATCACGTCCCTCCCCCGGACCGACATCCGCTGATTGAAGATGGCCCTGCCTCCCTCCCCTTCGGCGGGGCCATCAATTTCTTCCTCTCGGCTTTCCCTCTCTGACACCCCTCTCGACAAGCGGCGCAAGCCATCGTAAATCGGCCTATGGTCAAGCCGTCAAAACCCGCCCCGAGGCCCCTTATCGCTAGCCCGCCGGCGCGGCTGGATTTCTCGCGCGATAGCGGCCCTGTCTCATTAGATTTTGACGATATATATTACTCGGTCGATGACGGGCTTGAGGAGGCGCGAGACGTGTTTTTAAAGGCGTGCGGCCTGCCCGCGCGCTGGCAAGGACGAGAGCGTTTTACCATTGGCGAGCTGGGCTTTGGCTCCGGTTTAAATTTTTTAGCCGTGTGGGAGTTATGGCGCGAATATCGGCCAAGCCCAACCGCGCGCCTGCACTTTGTCTCGGTTGAGGGTTTTCCTTTGTCTAAGGATGAGCTGACGCGGGCGCTGGCACCGTGGGATGCCCTATCAGAGCTTTCCGCCTTGCTAATTGAAAAATGGCCGGGCCGCGTATTAGGGCAACACCGTTTGGAACTTGATGATGGGGTGGTTTTAACCCTGTGCCATGACGCCGTAGACGGCGCGTTGGCTAATCTGACTATGCGCGCCGATAGCTGGTTTTTGGATGGATTTTCTCCGGCAAAAAACGCCGATATGTGGAGCGAAGCCGTGTTTTCTCGCATATATGATTTGAGCGCGGCGGGCGCTATGGTTGGCACATTCACCGTGGCGGGCTTTGTGCGTAGGGGGCTTGCAGCGGCGGGGTTTGACGTCAGCAAACAGCCCGGTTTTGGCCGTAAGCGGGAACGGCTTGAGGCGGTTAAAGCGGGCGAAACTGCGCCGCCTATGCCCAAGCCAAACCCTGTTGTTATTGGCTCAGGCATAGCGGGGGCGTCGCTGGCCCGCAGTTTTGCCCTGCGCGGCGTCATTCCGGTTATCATTGACGCGGAGGACGGCACGGCGGCGAGCGGCAATTTGGCGGCAATTGTAAAGCCGCGCCTTGATTTGCAAGACCGCCCTGAATCGCGGTTTTATCTCGCCGCTTACCTTTACGCCCAGGCCGCATATGAGGGCCATACGCTGTCGCGCGGCGTGGCGCATTTGGCTAAATCAGAATCTGAGGCAGGCCGGTTTGTTAAAATGGCGAAGCAGGGGGCTTTGCCCCTATCCCATATGCGCTGGCTGGGCGCGGCGCAAATGCAAGATAGGAGCGGGCTTGAAAACGAATTTGGCGGGCTGTGGTTTGACCGCGCTCCGGTGATTAATCCGGCGGGGATAACGGGCGCATGGACGTGCGCGGCGCGGCGCATTACGGGGCGGGTTACCGCGCTTAAATTTGAAAACGATATGTGGAATGTTTACGGGGCTGACAATGCTTTACTGGCGAGCGGCAGTGATATTTACGTCTGCGCCGGCGCGGATATAGAGCGGCTCTTGCCAGGCATATCCGTGCGCTATACGCGCGGGCAGGTGACGCGCGCGCGCATTAGCTCTGGCGATAACCCGCTAAAATGCGCGGTCAATTATGGCGGCTACGCGATTAGTTTAGGGCCGAAGAACTTGGGAAATTTTTTGCTCGGCGCGACCCATGGCTGGCTGGATTGGGAAAAGGCCTACGCCCTGCGCGAGGCCGATGAGGCAAGCAATATGGACGGGTTTAAGCGGGTTAGTGGCTGTGATGTGGAGGCCTTTGGCGGCCGTGCTTCCGTGCGAGTGACCACGGTGGACACGCTTCCTATTTTTGGGCCAGTAGGGCGCAATGGCCTGCATGTGATGACGGGTTTAAGCGGGCGCGGTTTTGTTTATGCTCCGCTACTGGCAGAGCAAATGGTTAGCGATATTATGGGGGAGACAGCGGCTATGACCCATGCGGCGTGCGCGCGGTTTTTGCCAAAATAAAAGCGGCTATGGCCGGGCGAGAGTCCCAATCATAACCGCCTTACGCAGCGCGCTAGGCGCGCTACGAAACTTTTGAAAGATATTAGTCGTCCCTATTTTCGGGCATGTCTTCGCCGTTGACTTCAATATCGCCGGAGCCGCTAATACGCGTAGCGATACGGCCCGTTGCATGGTCAACAATAATATCGCCGCTACCGCTAACGGACAGGTCAACGTCATGGGCTTTGCCGGAAAATTCTACCGTGCCGCTTCCGCCTACGGAAATATCCACCGGGCTAGCATTGCCGCCGCCGATTTCAATGCCGCTAGAGCCGCGCGAGGTAATCTCTAGCGCGCCGTCCATGGAGTCGATTTCAATGTCAGAAGAGCCGGAGCTTGTCAGGCTGACATTGCCATTAACGTCGCCAAGACTCACATCGCCAGAGCCGCTAATGCTGACCTCTAGCGGGCCGTCTACGGCGTCTATTTCAACATCGCCGCTCCCGCGCAGGCTGATGGATGTGTTATGACTGCTATCAATATTGATATCGCCGGAGCCGCGTAAGCTAATTTCGGCATTAGCCACATTGTGAAAGCTAATATCGCCAGAGCCGGATAGGGCGGTGATGACATTGCCCGCATTGCCTGCGTGGACATCGCCGCTGCCGTTAAGGGTCACGCGGGCGTCGCCTGCTATGTCGCCGAGTGTGATATAACCGCAATGGCTTTCCGTAATATCGGCGCTGCCAATATTTCCGGCCTTGGCAAAGAGGATCGTATTGCGGGTAACAAGGTGGACATTACTTGGCGCGGTAATGGTCAGTTTTGGGAAATCATCAAGGTTTTTATAGCCGCCCCACATGCCGTCATTTGTTGATTCGTCATTGCGGGTGAAAGACCAGATGGCGCGATTGCCGTCGCAGCCCTTGCTGTCGGGTTTGCGGATATTGCCGTCCACGGTGAGGGAGTGGCCAGTTTCTTCATAGGAGGTTTTGCTGGCTGAGGAAGATCGGGTCACGTCCAAATTCGCGCCGTCGCTTGTGATGATTTCAATACGGCCGACGAAGTTTTCAATCGTGAGGGTCGGAGCATTTTTGGCGCTGGCTATGGGGGAAAGCGTTAGCGCGGTCATTGCAGTTATCATGAGTAGGGGGAGTTTGTAGCTCATAGTATTTTCTCTCTATTTGGGAGGCGACTTAGCCAATGTTGATGCGCGCGCGGCCCGCAAGGGTGACGCTTAGGCGCATGTCAAAGCTATCGCCCATGGATGTGCTAAAGCCCGTATCGCCATTGGCGCTGATAATCACGGGGCCCGCGGCGAGTTCTATTGCGGGGTTAAGGGCGACGCCGCCCCCGCCAAGGGCGGAGATGCTAAGCGCGGTAATCAGGATGGATTTGGTAATCATGGTCTGTCTCTCTCTTGTCGGTTTGCGTTTCTTTCGCGGCTTTGAGCCTAGTTTTCTAGGTCCCGAAAGTCGCGGCGAAGCTGCCATTCGCTTGAGGTGATGGAGCGCTCTAAATCGGCAAGGCGGGTCTCAAGGCTGCGAAATTTAGATTTTACATCGCGAAAGCTTGCGGTGCGCGCCGGGCGATCCGGGCTCTCTGCTCTAGCCTCTCTGTATTCACGATATTCGCGGCGATAGGGGGCGCGTTTATCCTTGGGAACGAAAATCCAAAGTCCGAAATAAATCATGAAAGTTAACGGCCCTATGAGGAAGAAGCTGGCAACGGTCAGGATGCGGACGATAATATGGTCTAGGCCAATATAGTCGCCAATTCCGGCGCAGACGCCGCCAATACGGCCTTCAATTTTATTGCGGCGAAAGCGCTTGGGCTTGCCATCGGAGCCTTTGGGCATTTCATCCCATTCATTCCATTCGGTATATTTATATCGTTTTGTCATTTTGCTCTCTCCAGGCTGGGACTTCATCATCTAATATGCGCTCTAGGACATTGACCCTTTGGTCTAATATGTCTGCGATATGCGACATACGCTCTAATTCGGCGATTTGGTCGCCGCTCATATGGTCCATCATGCGTTCTTTGTGCTTGAAATATGATTTCAGCATAATCATGCCAAAGATCATAATGATGGCGATTATCGGTATAAATACGGCTATCACGTCTTCCATGTTTTTCTCTCTCGTTTAGTTTTAAGTGGGCGGGCCTGCGCTTCTCAGTTCGAAGGGGGAGGGGGAGGGGGCGCAGACCCGAAGCTGTCAGCAGTCTACTTGTTAGCCGCTTTTTTGACAGGCTTTTTCAGGGAAGAACGAAGCGCATCAAGTTCGGCTTCAACCGCTTCATTGGCTTCGATTTCCGCAAATTGGCTTTCAAGGGTTTGGCCTTGGCCAAGGTCGAAAGCTTCGACATGGGCTTCTAGCTCGTCAACCTTGCGCTCCATGCGCTCATAGCGAGCCAGGGCGTCATCGACCTTAGTGTCGGTGATTTGGCTGCGAACGCGGATGCGGTTTTGAGCGGTTTGGCCGCGCACAATCAAAGATTTATGCTTGGCCTTGGCCTCATCAAGTTTAGCCTGCAATTTTTGCAAATCAGAGTCGGCCTTGGTGACGGTTTCGTCAAGAATGGCGATTTCCTTGCGCACTACATCGGCCATTTGCTCGGCTTGCTGCTTGGCTTGCACCGCGCCGCGGGCCAGATCTTCACGGCCCTTATTAAGAGCGAGGGAGGCTTTATTGCCCCACTCCATGGCGCGCGCTTCATAGCTGTCCGCCTTGCGAGCGAGTTCTTTCTTCTCGGCTATGGTGCGGGCGGCGCTGGTGCGCACTTCGATAAGCGTGTCTTCCATTTCAGAAATGATAAGGCGCGCGATTTTTTCCGGGTTCTCGGCTTTGTCGACCATCGCGTTCAAGTTTGAATTGATGATGTCGCCCATGCGTGAAAAAATTCCCATTTTAGTCTCCTGTAATAATGGTGTGTATTGGTGTGGTTAAATTTGGTTTGGGGGTTAGAGGAAGATGCCGCCTATCATAAGGCCGGCGATGAAGAAGCCCCAACTCTCGATCTTGCGAGTGGAGAGGTAGCGCATGAAGCGCCAAAATTTGCGGCTGAAAGACTCGCCGTCCATGCGGGCGGCGAAGTCTTCGTCAAAACTGCTATCAAAACTTTTAGGCATAATTGGCTTTCCTTTAAGCGGGAGGAGGTTTTGGCTAAATGCCAAAACCTGAGATGCGGGCGCCGGCTGCGTGGTGGCTCATAATGTGAGCATGGCGGCGGCGGCGGGTATTGCGTACTGGGGCGCTGACGGCGTTAACAAAAACGGCTTCGCCTGTATGGAGTGCGTCAAGGTCTTGGGTTGAATAGGTCATTGGGGGATCTCTCTTTTTACTTTCGTTTTGGCCGCCTCCTTATCGGGCGGTATGCCAATTACATTGCAGGGTTTGTGCCAATTGCGAATTAATCATATAAGTCATTGATTTTAATAGATATTTTTTCATATTTTTATTTTTGCCATTGCTTTATTTCGTTAAATATACTAATATTTAGCTTGAATAACTCGCTATATTTAGTTATATTGACTATATGTCAGCCCTGCCACCACAGCTTATAGGAACCTCCCCCGCCTTTTTGGCGACGATGGACCGGGTTTCCCATAGCGCGGCGCTGGGCCGTTCTATGCTCGTGGTTGGGGAGCGCGGCACGGGTAAGGAGCTTATCGCCGCCCGCCTGCATTTTCTCTCCCCG
Organism: Robiginitomaculum sp.; assembly: GCA_036478975.1. Taxonomy (GTDB): domain Bacteria; phylum Pseudomonadota; class Alphaproteobacteria; order Caulobacterales; family Maricaulaceae; genus Robiginitomaculum. Next base: position 11,190 of record JAZGFA010000113.1, read on the forward strand.
CGCTGGGACAAGACTTATTTGACCCTTAACTGCGCCGCCCTGTCGGAGGAGCTGCTCGATAGTGAGCTATTTGGCCATGAGGCGGGGGCGTTTACCGGGGCGAGCAAACGCCGCCTGGGCCGGTTTGAGCGCGCCGATGGGGGCACATTATTTCTTGATGAGATTGCTACGGCCTCTACGCGCGTGCAGGAAAAGCTGCTGCGTATTATAGAGTATGGGGAATTTGAGCGCCTTGGCGGAGAGAAAACCATAAAGGTTGATGTGCGGGTTATTGGCGCGACCAATATTGATTTGCCCGCCGCGGCCAAGGCGGGGGAGTTTCGCGCCGACCTGCTAGATCGCCTATCCTTTGACGTGATTACCCTGCCGCCCCTGCGGGTGCGCCGCGCCGATATTACGCCGCTAGCCGAGCATTTTGGCCGCAGCTTTGCCAGTGAGCTGGGGGCGGAAAGCTTTCCGGGCTTTGCGCCGGACATTCTCGACTTCATGCAAGACTATGAATGGCCGGGCAATGTGCGCGAGCTTAAAAACGTGGCGGAGCGCGCGACCGGCATGGCTATCCTTGATGATAATAGCTTTGAGGGGCCGATAAATGACATCACCCTTGATCCCTTTGCAACGCCGTGGCGACCCTTAGCCGGCCCGATTAAAGCGCAGGGTGAAACAGAGCAGAGCGATATTGAGCCAGAGCCGCTTTTAGATACGACGGATTTCACTAAGCGCGTCATGGCCTATGAATTCGGCCTCGTAAAAGAGGCGCTGTTGCGTAGCAAAAACCACCAAGGGCGCGCCGCCGATTACCTTGGCCTGACCTATCACGCCTTTCGCGGCTTATTGCGTAAACACGACCTGCGTAAATAATCATAAAAAAGGCCGCCTGATTGCTCAGGCGACCTCATATAAATAAATAGAAGCGATTAGTGTGGTTTGGCTTCTTCAGCGACTTTAGCGGCTTTGTCCTTAGCGCCTTCAGCCATATCACCGGCCTTATCTTTTGCGCCTTCAGCCATATCGCCCGCTTTGTCTGCAGCAGCAGATGCGGCCTCTTCGGTTTTAGCTTTGGCATCGGCGGCCATATCGCCCGCTTTAGCAGCGGCGGCTTCAGCTTTGTCGGCTGCGGCAGAGGCTGCGGCTTCGGTTTTAGCTTTAGCAGCTGCGGCGGCGTCTTCGGCTTTTGAGCACGCGCCAAGCGTTAGAGCGGCGGCGCAAGCGCCGATAAGTAAGAGTTTCATTTTCATAATAGTCCCCTATTGGTGCCAAAATTGGCTAGGTTTACGGTGTAGTCTGCTTTTGTGAAAAAGCAAGGACGCGTTAAGCCTGTTTTTTAAGGCGATAATAAGGCAGGTTTAAGGATTGGAGCCATTAGGGCGTAAGTCCCGCCGCTTTGACTATTGCGATATAGAGCTGTTTTTCCACATATCCATCGGCGGGGACAGTGTTGGCGATTTGCCACGCCCGAATGGCTTTTTGGCTATTGGGGCCAATCTGGCCGTCAATGCCATTTGTGTCATAGCCTTGGGCGGTTAGCGCCTCTTGCAGGCGTTTTTTATTGCTAAAGGATAGCGGCGTGTCATTTTCTGGCCACGGGGCGCTGATAGCGCGTATGCCGTTAAACCCTTGCGCGAGGGAGGTAATGCCCATGGCATAGCTATTGGACTTATTATAGCGCTTAATAACATCAAAGTTTTTAAAGGTCAGCAGGGCCGGCCCTTTTGCGCCTGCAGGCAAGTATAGCTTGGCGTCCAGCATAGCCCCCGCCTCGCTAAAGCCGCCGCCATGCAGGGGGGCCATGCCCATTTGCGCCCACTCGCTTAGGAATTTTTTGCGCCCGTCGGCTTGGGCGTAGTCAAAACCTGCGGGCAGGCGCACTTCGGCGATAACCGGCTCTCCGCGCCGCCAGCCCATGCGCTCTAGGTAATTGGCGGCGGAGGCGAGGGCGTCGCCTTCATTGCCCCATAAATCCTTATTGCCGTCCGCGTCAAAATCTACGGCGTAATCGCGAAAGGTTGCGGGAATAAATTGGGTCATGCCCATCGCCCCCGCCCATGAGGACTTAAGCTGATCTTTGCGCACGTCACCGCTGGCGAGCAAATCTAATATGGCAAACAGCTGCGCCTCGCCAAAGCTGGCGCGCCTGCCGTCATAGGCAAAACTGGCCAGTGCGCTGACCGCGTCATAATCGCCTAAAACCGTGCCAAAGCTGCTCTCTAGCCCCCAAATGGCGGTCAATATTTCGCGGTCAACCCCATAGCGCGCTTCGATACTCTTAAATGTCGGGGCGATGGCGGCTAATTTGCCCTTGCCTTTATTAAGACGCGCGGCGCTGGACGTGGCCTTAACATAGCTCCAAATTGGCTTGGTGAATTCAGGCTGGCTTTTACTGGAGCTTACGGCGCGCTCGCTTAATATGGCGGCGCCAATAATATCGCGGGTAAGAACCGGGTCATAACCCTTGGCGATAGCGCGGCTGATGAAGTCTTCTTGCCAGACGTTAAACTTTTCCTGCGCGCTTAGGGCGGCAATAGGCGAGGCAATAGGCGAGGCAATAGGCGAGGCAATAGGCGAGTCTGGGCTAGCGCTGGGGCTTTGCGGGGCCGAGGCGCAAGCGGTGAGGGCAATCGTTATTATTGTCAGAAATTTCCACATAGGGAGTCTGTAACAAGGCTTGGCCTATCGCGCTAGGGGTAAGCGCATAAAGCGGGCTGTATTTTTCCCCTTATTCGTGTTGACTTATCCCCCTATGGCGCTTAGGAGACGCGTTGATATTCAATTACTAGATAAGGCCGATGCCATGAAAGTTCGTAGCTCTTTAAGATCCCTTAAAAACCGTCACCGGGATTGCCAAATCGTGCGCCGTAAAGGTCGCCTTTATGTAATCAACAAAACTGACCCACGGTTTAAAGCACGCCAAGGCTAGCTTAACGCTAACCTAACGCGATTTCTGCGCCATAGCGTAGCCAAAATTACCTGATGACGCCCCTTGCATAATTCGCGATGGGGCGTCATTTTACATTTATGACACGCTATTTTCTTTCCTTCTTGCTCCTGCTGGGTTTTTACAGCGCCCCCGCAATGGTTACGGCTCAAATCGTCGAGCCAGAGCCGGAGGTGGAGGCTGGGCCAGAGCTTGGTGTAGAGCGTTATGATATTATCATTCCTGATGGGGATGAAACCACGCCAAAGCCCGTAGAGCCGTCCCCGCTCGGCCAAGCGACCATGGCGGAGGGTATGGACGATATTCGCGCCGACATTATCATCAGCAATGACGCCGAGCGTACCCAGAAACTAGATGATTTATTTGACAGCCTGAGAGACACTAAAGACGCCGAAGAGGCTAATCTGGTGGCCGAGGAAATCTGGTCCATATGGCTGCGCTCCGGTAGCGCGTCGATTGACTATGTGTTGGCGCGCGGCAATGACGCCTATAAGATGGGTGACCTTGCGCTTGCGGGCCGCATGTATGACCATGTTATTCGTCTTCAACCGGATTACGCCGAAGGCTGGGTGCGGGCGGGGCGGCTCGCCATTGATGAGGGCGAGCTTATGCGCGCCCAGCATGATGTGGCCCAGGCGCTAATTTATGAGCCGCGCCATTTTTACGCCCTGTGGACGCTCGGCAATATATTTGAGCAGCTCGGCCAGCGCGACGAGGCATTCGAGGCCTATAGCGAGGCGCATAAATTATATCCGGCGCTTAAGGCGGTCAAAGACCGCATTGAATATTTATCGGACGCGGTTGAGGGCGAATCGCTTTAGATATCATCCACAGTAATTGCGCCGGCGGGGCCTTGCATATGGCGCGCGCATTTTTTACAAGAGCGCCTTGATATTAGGAGAGAATAATGGCGACAGATTTTGACCGTAGCGAATCTATGGGGCAGGCGACCAAGGAAAAACTGCGCCAATATATAGCCCGCATCGAACGGCTTGAAGCCGAAAAGGCCGAACTTGGCGCGGATATTCGCGAAGTGTACGCCGAGCTAAAGAGCTTTGGCTTTGATCCTAAAATTATGCGCAAGGTCGTATCCCTGCGCAAACTTGACGCCAATGAGCGCGCCGAGCAAGAAGCCATGACAGATCTTTATCTGGACGTGGTTGCGGAAGTCTAAGATTAGCGACGATAGCGACAAAGACACCGACACTGCCAAAAAACAGTGGCAGGCCGAGCAAGAGCGGCTCGACTATCACGCCGAGCGCGCCCGCGAAAAAGACGCTAAAACCAAAGCGCGAAAAGCCAATGCGGCCAAACGCAAAATCGCGCGCTTAGCGGCTAAATTATCCGAAAATGATGACCTCTCCGAATGGGAGAGCGAATTTGCGCAGGGGGTGACCGAGCGGCTTGAAACCTTTGATAGCGCCTTTGCCGATCCGGAAAAGGGCGGGCGCTCCGAGGCTTTGTCCTACGCGCAAAAAGCGATTGTCTCCCAGCTTAAGAAAAAAGCGAAACGCGGAAAAGCCGGAGAGGATGATGGCAAGCCCGCCTATAAGCCGCGCTCTAGCTTTAAATCCAAAAAACCAAAATATACCCCAAGGGTTCGCCAACTCGATGAGGACTATGCGGCGGAAATGGCAGAGGCGAAACCTGCTCCTAAGCGAAAAGCTTCGACTCCTGAAGGGGTTCCAGAAGTTCCAATGAAAGGGAAGCCGTTCCTACGTATTGTAAAAAATGAGGATTGATTGGCCTTTGATTTAAACCTCGCCCATCGGCAACTCCACCACAAATACTGCGCCATTTTCACTACTGCTCTCTAATCTTAAATCACCGCCATGGGCGCGGGCCAGTTCGCGCGATAGGGTGAGGCCGAGGCCCGTGCCGGTTTTACTGTCGCCGGTAAACGGTTTAAATAGACTGTCCTGCGCCCGCGCGGACAGGCCGGGGCCGCTATCGCTCACGTAAATATGGGCGAAGGCTTTGCCTGCCTCATTATTGATTATCTCGCTATGGACGCGCAGAGTATCAGCCCCCGCGTGCTCATGGCCCGCCATGGCTTGCCCCATGGCCTGTAATGCGTTACGAAATAAATTGGAGAAAATGCGGTACACATGGTCGGGGTCAGCGTGGAGGAACGCATCCTTAGCAATATCATTGATCCAGAGCGCGCCGTTAAATCCGGTCATCACTTCCCCCGCCGCTTCGCCAATGAGTGAGGCGGCGTGCATGTTAATCGGGCGCGGCGCGTCTTCACTGGATTTACTATAATTAAGGGTCGCCGCGCACAGCTTCACCCCCCGGTCAATGGCGCGCACAAGGCGCTGGCCCATATAGCGCACGCGCTCCTCGCTATCGGTTGCGAGGCGGTCGGAAATAAGCTGGGCGCTGGTCAGCACATTGCGCAAATCATGGTTGATTTTAGCCACCGCAAGTCCGAGCGCGGCGAGCCTATCTTTTTGTTTAAGCGCCCCGCGTATGCCGGTTTTAAGGTCGATAAATTCACGCTCAAGCGCGCCGATTTCGTCCCTGCGATTACTGGCGACGATTGTGCCTGCCCGCCGCTCTGGATCTTCTCGGAAATTTGATAGCGCCCGCTCTAGCCTTTGCAGAGGGCGGACAATCAGCCACGATAGCGCCATATATATTAACGTCCCCGTCAGCAAAGCGATGAGGGTGGACAGGCCAATCACCCGCCGCAAATACTCCATCAAGGCGTCTTTTTCCGCTTGGCGCGGAATGATAATTTCTAGGCTGGTGGCGCTGGGCACGGAGGGGGTGACAAGCACGCGCAAATAACAATCCATCGCCTTGCCATTTGCAGTCTTCACGGCGGGGGAAAAATAGCCAGAAAACATGGAGCCAAAGTCCGGCAATTTGCGCGGGGCGCGGTAATCGGCGATGACGTAATGGGCGTTGGCGGGGGCCATGCCCAGCACTTGCTCTGTCATGCCGTCGCGCCTTTGCATGATGGCGGTGACGTCCGTATCACGCATAAAACGCCCCGTAAGCGCGGCGGAGCTTTGGTAGTTTTCCACGCTCATAATGGCGAGGGTTAATTGCTGGGCCGCTTGGGCGCGCTGGCCTAGCCAGTCTTGGCGATACATGGCGGCGGAGGGAATAAATAAAATCAGCTCCGCCAGCATGACAAATAAAATTGTCAAAATCAGGAGCTTGCCTGACAGGCCGGTTAAAAAATTGCGCGCTTTCATAAAAAGAGCCTAGCGCCCCCGCCTAGTGAAAGCGAGTCATCAGCCCGGCCCATTTTTTCGACTTATCGCTAAACAGCGCCTCCGTGTACCAACTGCCCGCCGCGCGCTTTACCGCTTCGGCCCGCGTTGGATAGGGCGCGATAAATTGAGCAAGGCCAGAAATTTTAACCTTATTGGTCATGGCCAAGCTTAGGAGGGTAATCAACTCCCCCGCCCCTTCGCCTAATATTGATGCCCCAAGGATGACGCCTTTCTTCGTGGCGACAATTTTTACGCCGCCTAGTTCACTGCGCTCGGCGATGGCGCGGTCATTATCGTCAAAATGGGCGCTAACAACCCGCACATTATCGCCATGTGCTTCGCGCGCCGCCGCTTCGGTCAGCCCAATGCTCGCCAGTTCCGGCTGGGTGTAAATCGCGGCGGGCATACGGTGTGTGTTGGCCTTCGCGGTAAATTTATTGATGATAGGCGGCATGAAGTAAAACGCCTTGATAATCTGGCCGGCGTGAAAACCCGCCGCATGGGTCAGCCCGCCGCGCCCGCTAACATCGCCGACCGCGTAAACGCGTTTATTGCTTGTGCGCAGATTGGCGTCGGTTTCCACATGGCCGCGCTTGGACAGGGCGACGCCGCCCTTTTGCGCGTCAAGCCCGCCCGTAGCCGGAGAGCGCCCCGCCGCGACGAGGAGGTGGGAGCCTTTAATCACCTGTCCGTCTTCGAGGGTTATGGCGACGCCGGTTTTAGTTTTGCTGACGGATTTGGTTTTGACAGGGGCGTGGAATATTACGCCCTCAGCCTTAAGTGCCTCGACAAGCGCGCTAGCATGCTCCGGTTCGGAGCGGCCAAGCGGGGCGAATAAGTCGAAAATTTCAACCGTGCTACCAAGGCGTAAAAACGCCTGCCCTAGCTCTAAGCCGATAGGGCCAGCGCCAATGATGAGCAAATGCTTGGGCAAATTATCCAAATCAAACACATCTTCATTGGTGAGGTAGGGCGTCTTGTCTAGACCCGCAATCGGCGGCGCGGCGGCGCGGCTCCCCGTGGCGATAATGATGCGCTTTGCGGTGACGCGGGCGCTGTCAGATACCACGGTTTTAGTGTCCTCAAAGCGGGCTTTTTCGCGAATGACCGTGCAGCCAAGCCCTTCAAAACGCTCTTGGCTATCGACCGGGGCGATATGCTCGATAATGCCTTTTACATGGGCTTTAACGGCGGAGAAATTCACCTGCGGCTTAGCGGGGCTAACCCCGTAAGGCGCGCCGCTGGTGAGGGCATGGGCATGTTTACCCGCCGCAATCAGGGCTTTGGACGGCACGCAGCCAGAGTTTAGGCAATCACCGCCCATGTCTCCGGCTTCAAATAACACCACGGAGCGCCCAAGCTGGGCCGCGCCGGATGCGATGGACAGCCCGCCCGCTCCTGCGCCAATAATGCAAATATCTACGGCGTAATCTTTCTGTGTCATGACGGGCTCTCAGCAGGTTTAAATTTTTTATAGAGTATTGGCAGTGAGGACAGGCAGATGAGCGCCAGCACGGGCACAATGACTTTGGGCTGGGTCATTAGCCCGCCGAGATTGACCTCTTCGCCCGCGTCAAAAATCGCGCCGACGCTAGAGCCAAGCCCCGCATAAACAAAACAGCCGGGGATAATGCCGAAAAATGTCGCCAGCATGTAATTGCGCAATTTCACATCAAATAGCGCCGGAACAATATTGACGATAAAGAACGGGAAAGCGGGAATAAGACGCAGGATAAACAAATAGGATAGCTCGTTTTCCTTCAGGCCTTTTTCAAATTTTTTCATATAGGGGCCAGCTTTTTTGGATAGGGCATCGCCCAGCGCATAGCGCACGGCCAAAAATAATGTGGTCGCCCCGATGGTCGCGCCCACCGTAATCAGCGCCCCGCCCAGCAGCGTGCCAAAGACGAAGCCGCCAAAAATGGATAGCAGGCTCGCGCCGGGAAAGGTGATGGCGGTCAGCGTGGCGTAGATGGCGATGAAGCCAAATATGGAGAGCCAGAAATGGGCCTTTACAAATCCGGTTAAGACGTCCCGATTATCCCTAAGGGCATCAAGGGACACATAGTCCGGCCCGCCAAGGGCAAAAAACGCCGATAGGGCAAGCGCGATAATGGCGAGGGGCGCAAAGCGCTTTACGGCGCTCTTTTGCGGCGCTTCAGATGTGTTGATTTCGGTCATGTCTCTCTCTTATGGCCGTAGTTGCGGGGGCTATTTTACGCCGTTGACGTTCCAATCATAGCTATAACGCGAAACTTTACTAATGGTTTCAAGCTCGGCCTTAAGCTCTGGTTCGGCGTAGCGCGACAAATGGGCGATAAGGCCGGCGTGGCCGTCTCCGAAATCCGCCTTATACCATTTATACAGGCTAGAAACGGTGAGCTTGCCGCCTTCAATGCGCGCGCCGCGCGCCGCGTTGATATAGCGGGCCGCCGCCGCGTCCATATCCGCCTCAAGCGTATCGGCGCTCCAGACCTTAAGGCGCAAATTAGGACAGCCGACAGAGGCGCAATTGACCATGTAATGAATACGCGGGTCAGGATATTGCGCCCGCATAATGCCATGCTCGATAGCGTCAAGGGAGAGGGTTTTGCCCTCAACGCTGACAAGATCGCGTTTCCACGGGCCAGCGGTGAAGGGGCCGGACTTAATCTGTTTAATGGATGTGACGGGCCAGTTTTTCGCCACCACTTGCACGGTCAGGGCATTATAAAGATTGGCCCAATAGGGCAGGGCTTCATCGCGCTCCATATGAGAGGGAGTCATCGCCGCCATGCGGTCAATATAGCGGGCCAGATTACCCATATCCGCTTCGCTCGCGCTTAGGGCGGCGTAGTTGATGCGCGTCAGAGCCCCATCATCAGAGCCGTAGAGCTTTAAAATATTGGTGAAGGGGTCGCGGGCCTGCATCGGGGTGACGGCGCTTGCGCCATTAGGGGGCGGGAGCTTAGGCTGCGCCGCGCCAATAGCTATTGGCGCGATGAAAAAAGCCGCTAATGTCATTATATATATGGCCCGCATAGGGTCTCCAATTCGTGTTACATCATCTTATAGCGTAAACTCGGGCAAAAATATCCTCACATTTGTTCACAAAACCGCGACTAAAGGTGATAATAAGCGGCAGGCGGCGCTTGACTTGCTCGCATTGCTCGTCTATTTCCCCGCTAACTTATTAAATGCGGGCTTTCCTACGAATGGGCCTGCTGGAGACCGACATGAAACGTACTTTTCAACCTTCACAGATCGTCCGCAGCCGCCGTCATGGTTTTCGCTCGCGTATGGCAACTAAATCTGGCCGTCAAATCCTAGCGCGTCGCCGTGCTAAGGGCCGTAAAAAGCTTTCCGCTTAGGCAGAACGCCTTTTAGGGGGCACCCTGATGACGAAACCGATAAAAACACTCGGGCGGCTTAGACGGCGGCCCGAGTTTTTGTTTGTGGCGCAGGGGCAATATGCGGCGCGCGGATGCCTTGTGGTGCAGCGCCGTAAAAACCCGAGCCGAGAGCGCGGCATTAAAGTCGGCTTTACGGCGAGTAAGAAAGTGGGCAATTCGGTTATCCGTAGCCGCGCGAAACGCCGCATGCGAGAGGCCGCCCGCGCGCTTCTCCCAAGCCTTGGCGAAGGCGGTTATGATTACGTTTTTATCGCGCGAAATGGCCTGCCAAGCGCCCCGTGGGAGCATGTGCTCCGCGACGGTGAAAAAGCCCTAGTAAAATTGGCCCAATCGCCCCATATAACAGCTTAATAGATTTCACAGAATATCCTTAGATAGCCCCTAGATAGCCTTTGGCAAAAGAGACACGTAATGAATGAACAACGCAATTTAGTATTGGCGGTATTGCTGTCAGGCCTCGTCATGCTCGGCTATTTCTATTTCTACGCCATACCAACGCAAAAGGCCAAACAGGCCTTGCTTGAGCAAGAGGTCGTGCATGCGGAGCAAGTGGCCGTATCCGAAGCGACTCCGGTTGAAACCGTAGACCGCAGCGTGCTGATTTCCCAAGCCAAGACCGGCGGGCGCGTGAGCGTTGATACGCCGTCCCTTAAAGGCTCCATCGCGCTGGACGGGTTTCGTTTTGATGATTTGCTGCTGAAGAAATATGACGCGACGCTCGAAGACGATAGCGGCAATGTTGTGATGTTTTCGCCTGAAGGTTCTGACCACGCCGCTTACGTTTTTGACGGCTGGGCGCGGGGCGTGCAAACCGTCTCCGGCGCGAATTGGGCCAAAGTTTCCGGCGATGTTTTAACCCCGACCACATCCGTGACCGTACAATATATTGGCGAGGGTTATAATGTGACCCGCGTGATGAGCGTTGACGAAAATTATCTTATCACCCTTGACGATACGGTGACCAACACGTCCGGCGGCGAAATCACGCTCGTGCGCTCCGGCGCGTCCCGTCAACATGGCTTGCCAGATGATTTGACTAATTTCTTCATTTTGCAAGAAGGCCCGATTGCGGTGGTTGACGGCCATAAGGTCGACATGAAATATAAAAAACTGCTTAAAACGGGTTCTTTCTCCGAGGCAGGTGAGAGTGGCTGGGCCGGCCTTACGGATAAATATTGGCTTGCGGCGGCAATCGCCCCTCAAGGCCAAGCCATGAGCGCTAATTTTGAAATGAAAAACTATAATGGCGCCGATGTTTACGAGGCGGGATACGCGCTTAAGCCCGTCACCCTTAGCGCCGGTAGCACGATAAAATCCAAAGGCTTTTTCTATACGGGCGCAAAACGCCGTGAAGTTTTAAAGGGCTATATGAAAGATCAAAACATTGCCCGCATGGATATGGCGATTGATTGGGGCCTGCTTGGCCCGCTAACCCGTCCAATGAGCTGGGCTTTGTCCTATTTTGGTAATTTGACGGGCAATTTTGGCGTTGGTATTTTAATCATTACTTTGCTGCTGAAACTGGTTTTGTTTCCGCTCAATAATAAGGCCTATGCCAGCCAAGCTAAGATGAAAGCGGTTCAGCCTAAGGTCAAAAAAATGCAAGAGCTTTACGGCGACGACAAGGCGCGCGTGCAAAAAGAAATGATGGCGCTTTATCGTAAAGAAGGGGTCAATCCGGTCGGCGGCTGTCTGCCGATGATACCGCAAATGTTCATTTTCTTTGCCCTGTATAAATCCCTCTTTATCAATATTGATATGCGCCATGCGCCATTTATTGGCTGGATTAAAGATTTGTCCGACAAAGACCCGCTCTCCATACTTAACCTGTTTGGCGCTTTGCCGTGGGACGCGGTTCCTATCGGCGCGTTGAGCTTCTTTGCCATTGGCCCGCTCGCCCTGATGTATGGCGCATCCATGGCGTCTATGCAGACTTTGTCCGCTCCAGCAGGCGACCCGATGCAGCGTAAAATCTTCCAGCTTATGCCGCTATTCTTCATGTTTATTCTTGCGCCATTTGCCGCCGGCCTTCTGGTTTACTGGGTGTGGAATAATATCCTGACCTTCTTCCAGCAATATTACATCACCCGTAAATTTGGCGTCGAGACACCGTTTGACGCTTTCTTTGGCAAGCTATTTGGCAAGTCCAAAGCTAAGGCTGAGTAATGGCCGATAACGGCGCAGAGCAGGCGGCGCGGGCCGCCTATATGGAGAGAGGGCGTAAGCTTATGTCGCGCCCTGTGACCTTCATGCTTTCGGTTGTTGGCATGGAGCATTTACCCGCCCCCGACCTACCAGAGGTCTGCTTTGCCGGCCGCTCTAATGTCGGTAAGTCGACGCTGATAAATGCGCTGACCAATCAAAACAAACTCGCCAAGGCGTCCAATACGCCCGGGCGCACGCGCGAGCTAAACTACTTTAATTGCAGTGATCGTATCCGCATTGTCGATTTGCCGGGCTATGGCTATGCCCGCGCGTCGAAAACCGACATCGCCAAATGGACGGCGCTAACCCGCACATTTTTGCGCGGGCGCGCGCCACTTCGCCGGATATTTTTGCTGATTGATAGCCGCCACGGTTTCAAGCCGACCGACCATGAGATTATGGACATGCTCGATGAGGTCGCGGTGACCTACCAAATCGTGTTGACTAAAATTGATAAAATCAAAGGGCCAGCGGCGAAAATCATGCATGAGAAAACCCTCAAAGCGATAGAGCGACGCCCCGCCGCCTATCCTACGGTGATTGTCACTTCTTCGGAAAAAAAATCTGGCCTTGACGAAATCCGCGCCGAAATCGCCAGCCTCGCTCTCCCAGAACTTAGCCCAGAAGCTTAGTGCATTGTTTAGGCTCTGCCGTTAGGGTGGGTCGAATGAAGGGTTCATGCCAGTGTTTCTTGCGAAACACCTCTTAAGGCATAACAAGAGGCGAGTTTTTGCGTAGCAAAACCGGGAAACATAACAAGAGGCGAATGTCGGCAAGGCCGACGCGGGAAACATAACAAGAGGCGAATGTCGGCAAAGCCGACGCGGGAAACATAACAAGAGGCGAATGTCGGCAAAGCCGACGCGGGAAACATAACAAGAGGCGAATGTCGGCAAAGCC
>JAZGFA010000114.1:0-2368 GCA_036478975.1 Robiginitomaculum sp.
TTTGGCTTCATCGCCAAGACTATTAACATCGGTCAAAACCGAGACGCCTTCTGTGGTCAGCATCGTCACAAAATCTGTGAATAGGGTTTCCAAGCGGTCAAGCGCCAAGCCGGTTTTGGAGTTTTGCGCTAAAATTACATCCATCCCGTCATAAGCCATGATATGACACTCGAACAGCACCTCTTCTTTATTCTTCACATAATAATAAAGCGCCGCCTTGGTCAGGCCGAGACTAGCGGCAATATCTTTCATCGACGCATTATGATAACCCCGCCGCCGAAAGGCCTGCCCCGCAGACCGAATAACCGCCCGCCGCTTAGCTGCAAATTGCGCTTCGCGGTTAAAGGGGGATTTGAGGGCGGCTTCCATATCCCCTTAACCTTACCACACGAATAAATTTGACTCAAGGGTCAAATTTATGTATTATAAGTCAAAATGGAGATATCGTGCCTAAACTGGACTCAAAGATAAATCCCGATAGCGAGGCTTTCAGGGACAATGCGGCGGCCATGCAGGCGCTGGTCGATGATCTGCGCGAGAAGGTTGGCGTTATCGCGCAAGGCGGGCCGGAGCGGTCTCGCAAGCGGCATTTGGATAAGGGTAAGCTGTTGCCGCGCGAGCGGGTTGAGCGCCTGCTCGATCCCGGCACGCCGTTTCTGGAAATCGGGCAATTTGCCGCTTATGAGGTCTATGACAGCCCCGTCCCTGCGGCGGGCATGATTGCGGGGATTGGCCGCGTCTCGGGGCGCGAATGTATGATTGTCTGTAATGACGCCACCGTCAAAGGCGGGAGTTATTATCCGCTGACCGTCAAAAAGCATTTGCGCGCGCAGGAGATTGCGCGGGAAAACAACCTGCCTTGTATCTACCTCGTCGATAGCGGCGGGGCCAATCTGCCGCGCCAAGACGAAGTTTTTCCTGACCGCGATCATTTCGGGCGTATTTTTTATAATCAAGCGACGATGTCGGCCGAGGGCATTGCCCAAATCGCTGTGGTCATGGGCTCGTGCACGGCAGGCGGAGCCTATGTTCCGGCCATGGCGGATGAGAGCATCATTGTCACCGATCAAGGCACGATATTTCTCGCCGGGCCGCCATTGGTCAAAGCGGCGACGGGCGAAGTGGTCAGCGCCGAGGATTTGGGCGGCGGGCTGCTCCACGCCAAAACATCGGGCGTGGTCGATCACCTCGCCAGTAATGACGCGCATGCTCTAGCGATTGCGCGCAACTCTGTCTCTATGTTGGGCGCAAATGAACCCTCCTATTCGCCCGCTGAGGCCGAAGCTCCGGCCTATGATGAGGATGAACTCCTCGGCATTATCCCGAGCGATAAGCGCAAGCCTTTTGAGGTGCGCGATATTATTGCCCGTATTGTTGACGGCTCTAAATTTGACGAATTTAAAAAACTCTACGGCGAGACTTTGGTCACAGGCTTTGCCCATATTCACGGCTATAAAGTCGGGATTATCGCCAATAATGGCGTGCTCTTTTCCGAGAGCGCCCTGAAAGGCGCGCATTTTGTCCAGCTCTGCGCCAAACGCAAAATCCCGCTTGTGTTTCTGCAAAATATCACCGGCTTTATGGTCGGCTCTAAATATGAGGCGGGCGGCATTGCCAAAGACGGGGCGAAATTTGTCACCGCTGTCGCCTGCGCGCAGGTGCCGAAATTCACCATTGTCATTGGCGGCTCTTACGGGGCGGGCAATTACGGCATGTGCGGGCGGGCCTATTCGCCGCGCCTGATGTTTATGTGGCCCAATGCAAGAATTTCTGTCATGGGCGGGGAGCAAGCGGCCAGCGTTCTCGCCACCATCACAAGAGACGGAAAAACCCGGCGCGGCGAAAAATGGAGCGCCAAGGAAGAAGCAGAGTTTCGCAAGCCTCTGCTTGAAAAATACGAGCGCGAAGGCCATCCCTATTATGCCAGCGCAAGGCTCTGGGATGACGGCATCATAGCGCCGACAGATACAAGGCGGGTGCTGGGGTTGGGCTTGGCCATGGCGGCCAATGCGCCCGTTGATAATAGCGAGTTTGGCGTGTTTAGGATGTAAGCATGAGTATTTTAAGCTATTTGGGAAGGGCGGCATTTCCCTCCCCCGTTTACGGGGGAGGTGGGCGCTCTTGCGCTCGGAGGGGGGAGCGCCAAACACAAATTTCTACGGTTGTGGCTCCCCCCTCCGCCTACGCTTTGCTCCGGCACCTCCCCCGTAAACGGGGAGAGGGAGTATGACCCAAAAAATCAAAAAAATCCTGATAGCTAATCGCGGGGAAATTGCCTGCCGCGTAATGAAGACGTGCCGCAAGATGGGAATTGCCAGCGTGGCCGTCTATTCCGATGCTGACCGTAAAGCTCTGCATGTGCGCATGG
>JAZGFA010000115.1:0-3682 GCA_036478975.1 Robiginitomaculum sp.
ATACGCGCATGGCGCAGGCGGATTTTGCCGCTACATTCGCCGCGTTTAAATCGGCTAATGATGCCCGCTTTGACGACATTGAGCAAAAGGCAAGCGCTGAAACAGCCCTTGGCGAAAAAGTTAACAGTCTTAACGCCGCACTGACGAAACAGTCTAAGCGGTTAGAGCGTTTGTCCATTGCCGCTACCGCGCCTGCGGTTGGCGACATGGCGGTTCCGAGCGAAGCTAAGTCGGCTTGGTCAGGTTATATCCGCACTGGCGACGGCTCGGCTTTGGCAAGCCTTGAGGGCAAATCTTTGACCTCCTCCGTCGATAGTGAAGGCGGTTATATCGCCCCGGCTGAAACGGAATCGCGCATTGATATGGCCCTGTCTACGGCGTCGCCATTTCGCGCGATTTCTTCCGTTCGCCGCGTTGGCGCAGGCATTTTCAAAAAGCCGGTTAGCGCAGGCGGCGCAAGTTCTGGCTGGGCCGGTGAAACCGATGCCCGCCCTGAAACAGACGCGCCCGCCCTTGAGCTTTTGGAATTTCCTGCCGGCGAGCTTTATGCCATGCCAGCGGCGACCCAAATGCTGCTTGATGACGGGGTTGCCGATGTGGACCAATGGCTTGCCGATGAAGTGCGCGACGTATTTGCGTCCCAAGAAACCGCGGCCTTTGTCTCCGGTAATGGCGTCAATAAGCCAAAGGGCCTGCTAAATTATACGGCCAGTCCTGACGCCAGCGCAATCTGGGGCGAGCTTGGTTATATCGCCACGGGAGTCGATGGCGGCTTTGATTCTAGCGCGCCTGTGGACGCGCTTATCGACCTTATCTACGCGCCAAAATCGCGCTACCGCACCGGCGCATCTTTCATGATGAACCGGCGCACCGTAGCCGCCTTGCGTAAGTTTAAGGACGCGGACGGCAATTATATTTGGCAAGCGGCGACCGAAGCTGGCCAGCCGTCAACCTTGCTCGGCTACCCTGTGATTGAAGCCGAAGACATGCCCGATATTACCGCCGATAGCTATTCTATTGCCTTTGGTGATTTCCGTCGCGGCTATCTGATTGTTGACCGCCAAGGCGTGCGCGTTTTGCGCGATCCCTATTCTGCCAAGCCTTATGTTTTGTTCTACACGACCAAACGTGTTGGCGGCGGCGTGCAAGATTTCAACGCCATCAAACTTCTAAAATTCGCGGCTAGTTAAGCCGCGCCTTTAATTGGCAAGCGCCGCTCCCCCAAGCGCTTGCCTCTCCTCTCCCGCTCGCCCCTCCCATTTTTAGGCGAGCGGGGGAGACTTTTATTTTATCTTTATCCGGAGCCCTTATGCCCCCCGAAATTTTAAACCCGCCAGCGATAGAGCCGGTGGCGCTTGCCTATGCCAAAAGTTTTTTGCGTGTTGACCACACCCATGATGATGCGCTGATTTCCGACATGATTATTAGCGCGCGTATGCGGGTGGAGTCTATGAGTGGCCACGCCCTGATTATCCGGCGTTTGCTCGCGCGTTTTCCGGCTAATTCCAAAGCGCAAATCCATTTGCCAAGCCAGCCCGTTAGCACGGTGCAAGAAATCCGCGCGGTTAATCTTGGCGGAGCGTCTAGCGTTATTCCCGCTAACCGTTACCGCTTGAACACGCGCTGTCAGCCGCCGCGTATTGCGCTTAATATGCAAACCCATTGGCATGAATTTACGCCTAATCTTGAAACTATTGAGGTGGAATATTTCGCCGGATATGGCGAGGATATGAGCGATGTGCCTATCCCGTTTAAGCAGGCTATATTGCTATTGCTTGCGCAAAGTTACGAGCATCGCGACGGCGCGAACCTGCCGGTTCCGATGATGGTCGATGCTTTGCTTGTGCCCTATCGCTGGGTGCGATTATGATTGGCGATTTGCGTACGCGGCTTGGGATTTACGCGCCCCAAATTACGCCCGACGCCCTTGGCGGCGCGCAGACAAGTTGGGTTTTATCGGCCCAGGCTTGGGCGCATATTAAGCCCCATAATAGTACCGATCGCGGGGAGAATGGCCGCGCGGCGGTCACCCAAACTTACCGCGTCACCATACGCCATCTTGATAATTTTCCGGAGCGTGCTCGCCTTATATGGGGCGATAAAATCTTGCGGGTAATTACCGCGTCCGACCCCGATATGCGCCGAGAGCGCCTTCATTTAATTTGCGAAGAGGAGCAACAATAATGCCCAATTACAATCCGGCCAGCAGCCTTGCCGCCGCTGTCCATAATGCCCTATCAAATGATCTAGCTATCCAGAGTCAGTTAGGCCAAATCCCGCGTCTTTATGACTATGTGCCCGAAGATCCTATCTATCCCTACCTCACCTACGGCGCTTTGCGAATTGTCGATGAGAGCGGCGATGACAGCCCGCTTACGGGCCACACTATGACCTTGCATATTTGGTCACGTTACGGCGGCCGCGCGGAAGTTTTAGATATTCTAAACGCCGTGCGCCGCGTGGTTGAAAGCGGTGCGGTCAGCCCAAATGACGCCCGGCTTGTCGGCGCAAATGTGCTGTATATGGATAGTTTCCGCACCTCTGACGGGCGCGGGCTTCACGGGCTTATTCGCGTAAGCTTTAAAACCGAACCGGTGGACGCCGCCCTTAAGGAGGTCGCTTAGATGGCCGCGCAGAAAGGCCGCGATCTGCTGATAAAGATCGCCGATGATAATGGCGCGCTCATAACCCTTGCGGGTTTGCGCACTAAATCATTATCGCTCAATGCTCGCCTTGTTGATATTACCGATTCCGGTAGCGCGCAGGCCTGGCGAGAGCTTTTGCCCGGGGCGGGGGTGAAGACCATTGACGTTTCCGGTTCTGGAATTTTCCGCGATAGCGCTTCGGACGCTCTGGCGCGCACGGCGTTTTTTGACCAAGCTATTCGCGACTTTGAAATTATCATTCCAGACTTTGGAATTATCGCCGGAGATTTCCTTATTTCACGGCTTAATTACGCCGGCACATATGCGGGCGAGGCGAGCTATGACATTAGTTTATCCTCCGCCGGCCCCGCGCAGTTTACGGCGATTTAATGGGCGGGTTTGTGCGCGGGGACGTGATATTTTCTCACCAAGGAAAGCCCTATTATCTACGCTTAACCCTTGGCGCTTTGGCGGAGATTTGCGCGTTTTGCGATTGCAATAACCCCGCAGGTCTTGCCAAGGTTTTACGCGGCGCAGAGCCTGAGGTAATCATAAAATTCATCACGGCCCTCGCGCGCCCTGCCCATGGAAATTTGGAATTTAAAAATCTCAACATGGCCGAAGTCATGGCGGGGCTTGCGGATGTGTTCGAGCGCGCCTTTGCGCCCCTGTCAAAAGGGGAGTCCGGTGATGAATGATTTTCCATTTGATGCGTGGCTACGCCTGTCGGTTACGGTTTTGCGTATTTCCCCCAGCGAGTTTTGGGCGATGAGCATATGTGATTGGCTGACATTATTATCGCAAGAACCCACCGGCATTGCCCGCGCGGGCCTTACGGATTTGATGGCGCGTTACCCTGATAAAAACAAAACCCCAAATGGAAACAAAAAATAGGAGGCTGTAATGAAGCCCAATGACCGCGCCGCGAGCGCGTTAATCGACTTTGGAAATAGCGGCGCGCAAACCGCTGCTGACGCGGCGGCCGCCGCCTTTGAACGCGCGGGCCGGCGCATTGAAAACGCGTTGATAAAAGCGGC
>JAZGFA010000116.1:0-6751 GCA_036478975.1 Robiginitomaculum sp.
GCGGCCTTGTGGACAAAATCCGGCGCGCCGGCGCTCTCGCGGCCAAATATCAGCGCGTCATCGGGGCGAAAGCTAAAATCGTGCAAAGCTGTCGCTCCCTTGGTCGTGGCGAGCACAAGCCGCGCCCCATCCAGCGTTTCTAGCAGGGCGTCAAAGTTAATATGGCGGACAATTTCGCTCGGCGCGCCATAGTCCATGGCCGCCCGTTTGAGCGCTTTTGTGGTCAACGGGAAGCCGCAAGGCTCCACTATTTCGCATTTAATGGCAAAACAGGCACAAAGACGCATAATTGCCCCCAAATTTCCGGGCATATCGGGTTGATATAAAATCAGTCTCATGGAATACAGGCCTTTATGTCGCAACTGGGAGATTGCGGCGCTATGCCGCGAGCCAAGGCTCAAGCATTTGCGTTATCATCTCCGAGTAAGCAACTAATAATTTTGTGCAATGGAAAGGGCTAATGTGTCCGATACTCTAAATACCCATCAAGACGGTCAAGTTTCTGTCGAAGATCCCGCAAAACGCGACTTCATTTATATCGCCACAGGCGCCGCCGCAGCGGTTGGCATGGGCGCGGTGGCTTGGCCTTTGGTCAATCAAATGGGCCCGGCGGCCGATACGCTTGCCGCTGGCTCGATTGAAATTGACATTTCCAAGGTTGAAGAAGGCCAGCAGCTTAAAATGCTTTGGCGCGGTAAGCCGGTTTTCGTGCGTCACCGCACCCCAAAGGAAATCGCTGTCGCCGAAGCGCTCGACATTACGGATTTGCGCGACCCGGCCACGGACGGCTCTCGCCTTATTGAGAATGCCCAAGGCAAGCTTGACCCAAAAATTCTCGTTATGATTGGCGTCTGCACCCATTTTGGCTGTATTCCGGTTGGCGAAGCCGGCGACTTTGACGGCTGGTATTGCCCATGTCACGGTAGCCATTACGATACATCTGGCCGTATCCGCAAAGGCCCTGCTCCGCGCAACCTTGATATACCGCCCTATGCATACCTCTCCGATACAATCATTAAAGTAGGATAAGACTATGAGTGGTCCTTCAACATATACGCCGAAATACGCTTTCACACGCTGGATGGATAGCCGTTTGCCGATTATCCGCATGAGTAGCGATTTCATGGGCTTCCCTAGCCCGCGTAACCTCAATTACTGGTATGCCTTTGGCGCGATTTTGGCCCTGTGTCTTGTGACCCAGATCCTCACCGGCGTTATTTTAGCCATGCATTATACGCCGACCATTGACGGGGCGTTTGATAGTGTTCAGCGCATTAAACGTGACGTGAACTTTGGCTGGCTTATCCAGCCGATCCATGCGGTTGGCGCGTCGATGTTCTTCCTCGCGGTTTATGTGCATATGTTTCGCGGGCTTTACTATGGCTCCTATAAGGCTCCGCGAGAGCTTTTATGGATTATCGGTTGCGTGATTTATCTTCTGATGATGGCGGTTGGCTTTTTGGGCTATACATTGCCTTGGGGTCAGATGTCGTTTTGGGGAGCCACCGTAATTACCGGCTTCTTTGGCGCTATCCCGGTTGTCGGCGAGAGCCTTCAGCAATGGCTACTCGGCGGTTACGCCGTGGACAATGCCACGCTCCAGCGCTTCTTTAGCCTGCATTTCGTTCTCCCTTTCGTGATTGCCGCCCTTGTCGGTCTGCATATCTGGGCGGTTCACCATACGGGACAAAATAACCCCGTTGGCGTTAGCCCTAAGACCAAGTCAGACACATTGTCTTTCCATCCTTATTATACGGTCAAGGACGCCTTTGCCGTCGCCGTATTCATGATGATATTTGCCGCCTTTGTTTTCTATCTTCCCGACGCCCTCGGCCATGCGGATAATTATCAGCGCGCCGACCCGATGAAGACGCCGCCGCATATTGTTCCTGAATGGTATTTCCTGCCGTTCTACGCGATTTTGCGCGCGGTTCCTGACAAGCTTATGGGCATCTTGCTTATGGGCGCGGCGATTGCGGTGCTCTTTGTACTGCCATGGCTTGATACGTCCAAAGTGCGCTCCATGCGTTTTCGTCCTATTGCCAAATGGGCTTTCCTAATCTTCTTGATTAACAGCTTCATCCTCGGTTGGTGCGGCGCGGAATCCCCTGACAATATGGTGTTTAGCGTTGGCGAAAATGCGAAGGGCGAGCCGATGGGCATGAACTTCCTCTGGCTGTCACGTATCACCACGGCCTATTATTTCGCCTTCTTCTTGCTTATCCTTCCCATTCTTGGCCTTGTCGAGAAACCGAAGGCGCGGCCCCAGTCCATTACCCAATCCGTGCTTGGCGACAAGCATGGCGATGACCACTAGAAAGGGCGAGCATCATGGCTTTTAACACCATCAAAACCGCCGTACTCACAACCGCTATCGCCCTTGGCGCGGGCGTCATGCTGATAGGCGCTCCGATGAGCGCTAACGCCTCTGGCGGCGAAGGCGCGCACGAACTGAAGCATGTGCATTGGCACTTTAAGGGCCTGCGCGGAACCTATGACCGCGAGGCTATGCAGCGCGGCTATCAGGTTTACAAAGAGGTTTGCTCCTCTTGCCACGCCCTAGAGCATTTGGACTTTCGTCACCTCGGCGATAAGGGCGCGCCTTTCTATGACGAGCATTACCCGAACCCGAATGATAACCCGCTTATCAAGGCCTTTGCCGCCGAGTGGGAGATTCCGGATATTGACGGCGATAATGGCGACGCCATTACCCGCAAAGGTATCCCCGCCGATAGCTTCCCCAATATTTACGCCAATCCCATTGCCGCAGCCGCGAGCAATGGCGGCGCCGTGCCTCCGGATTTATCGCTGATTACCTCGGCGCGTAATAACGGCCCGGACTATGTTTATAATTTGCTGACATCCTACGGGCTTGAAGCCCCGCACGGCGTAAAAGTAGGCGCAGGCCAAAGCTATAATCCTGTTATGGACGGCGGGCTTATCGCTATGGCGGCTCCGCTTACCGCTGACATGGTTGAATATGAAGGCGAACATGCCCCTGCGGCAAGCGTCGATCAAATGGCCCTTGACGTGGTAGAGTTTCTCGCCTGGTCAGCGGATCCAAAAATGGAGCAACGCAAACGCGCCGGCTTTGCCACAATGCTCTATCTGTTCTTGCTCTCCATCTTGCTATTCTTCTCCTACAAAAAAGTCTGGGGAAGCGTGAAGCATTAACAACAGAGTTAGTTAATTTAAAAAGCCGTGCGGGAAACCGGGCGGCTTTTTTTGTTCCCCTTTGCCCTTTGCCCCGTTAGTCTGCGCCTAATAATAGGAGCAAGTATGAGCACATGGACATTGGGCGTGATTGGCGGGTCGGGACTTTATGATATTGACGGGCTGACCGATAAGCAGTGGATTGATATTGAAACCCCGTGGGGCGCGCCGTCAGACGCGATATTATTTGCCAAATTAGACGGCGTTGATATTCGGTTTTTGCCGCGCCACGGACGCGGCCATGCCCTGTCCCCGTCGGACGTGAATTACCGCGCCAATATTGACGCGCTTAAGCGGGCGGGCTGCACGGATTTATTATCGCTCTCCGCGGTTGGCTCCCTCAAGGAAAAATACCCGCCCGGTGATTTCGTGATTATTGACCAATATATTGACCGCACCTTTGCCCGCGAGAAAAGCTTTTTTGGCAAGGGCTGCGTTGCCCATGTCAGCGTCGCCGATCCGGTGTGCGCTCGCCTTGCGGACCTAGCGGGGGACGCGGCGGAGAAAACCGGCGTCACCGTCCACCGGGGCGGCACATATCTGACCATGGAAGGCCCGCAATTTAGCACGCGCGCCGAAAGCCTGATGTATCGCCAATGGGGCTGTGATATTATCGGCATGACCAATATGCCCGAAGCCAAACTCGCCCGCGAAGCGGAGCTATGCTACGCCTCCATTGGCATGGTCACCGACTTTGACTGCTGGCACGAAGATTACGCCGATGTCGATGTGGCGAGCCTTATCGCGACCTTGATGGGTAAAGCGGGCAAGGGCAAGGATACGGTGCGCCATTTGGTCAACGCCCTATCGAATATGGAGCGCACCCCCTCCCCCCAAGGGATAGAAACTAATCTTGACGTGGCGATTATCACCGCGCCCAATAACCGCGACCCAAAGCGCGTCGCTATGCTAGACGCCGTGGCCGGGAGAGCCCTATGAGAGCGCTTATCATCGCCATCGCCCTAACCCTTAGCGCCTGCGCAGGAGAGCCGCCCATGGAGCCCAACACAGTCATGGACCTCACCGGCTCCGAATGGGGAGTGGCCGAAACCGAGAGTCAATTCATCGCCTTTAAATCCGACGGCAAACTTATCGGCCATGGCGGATGCAACCGCTTTTTTGCTAGCTATACCCAAGACGAAGACGCTTTAACAATCGGGCCTATCGGCTCCACCAAGATGCTGTGCCCGCCCGATATTATGGACGGGGAACACGCCCTATTTGCGGCGCTAAAAAACACGGCCCGCGCAGATATTAGCCATCTGACATTGACCCTTAAAGATGAAAATAACGCGGCTATAATAACGCTTCAACGCCGAGACTGGGACTAGATTATGACGCAGGATTTCACCATTGCCTTCACTGGCGGCCCGTTTGACCATGCTGAAACGGGGCGCTCGCCGCAACAAGTACAAAAACTTGTCGAGGACAAGCGCGCGCAAACCGTGCTGCTACATAAAGGTGCGCCGGCCATTGACGCCAAAGGCCAGCTTATCCGCATTCATCCTAGCGCCCTTATCGGCATGGATATTTACGACCCTGGCCCGATATATTTGGGCCAAGACGGCGATGTCCCGCTATTTGCCGCCAATATGGCGCGGCCAGAGCAGAGCGGGGGCGGCGCGTTCACCGATTTGCGCGAAGCGGCGCGGCTGATGAGCGGCGCGGATTTGGCGATAGCGGGACGGGCGCGCTCCCTCCTTGACTGGCATTTCAATCACGGCTTTTGCGCTAAATGCGGCAAGAAAACCGATGCGCGCGATGGCGGGCTCAAGCGGCTTTGCACATTTTGTAACACGGAGCATTTCCCGCGCGTAAACCCTGTCGCTATCATGCTCGTCGTCCACGGCGATGAAGTTCTGCTCGGGCGCTCGGCGGGGTGGCCTGAGGGGTTTTTCTCAGCCCTTGCCGGTTTTGCCTCTCCGGGGGAGAGCTTAGAGGAAACGTGCCGCCGCGAGGTCTGGGAGGAAGCGGGCATTATCACCACAGACCACCGCTATATTATGAGCCAGCCTTGGCCGTTCCCGTCACAGCTTATGCTTGGCATGATTTGCACGGCGCAGAGCAAAACTCTCAATATCAACACGGATGAAATTGAAGATGCGCGCTGGTTTTCCAAAGATGCCGTGCGCGGCGTTTACGCTAAAACCGATGACAGCTTTAAACGCCCGCCCCGCTTTGCCCTCGCCGATCAATTGCTGCGCTGGTGGATAGCGCAGGACTAGCGGCCACAAAAAAGCCCCCGCGCGGACGCGGAGGCTTCAAAATAAAAGCGTTTAACCTTAAAATTTACGGGCATAACCGATTGAAACTACGTCCGCGTCGCCGTCCACATTATCATCGCTGGACGTATATTTTGTCCAATCAAGGCGCACGCCATTAACGTCGTCAAAGAAATACTTTGCGCCAATACCATATGCAAGACCGTCAATGTCTTCGCTAACGGTCACATTTCCAGCGCTGGCTTCAACTTCTGCAAAGCTATAACCGGCCCGACCATAGAATGAAAAACCGTCTTTTGGCGTAGTCGATAGCACGCCAAATAGGCCCGCTTGGTGGCTAACAGTCGCCGTAGCAAGGCCAATTTCTTCTTCGGTAATGCCAAATGCCACTTCGCCTTCAACGGCGAAATTATCGGTGATGCCATAACCAAGATGGCCGCCAAGCATAACGATGTCCGCATCATCTTCCATATATTGACCAATGCTAATATCGCCTTGGATTTCGCCGGTCTGGGCGCTGGCCATTGGCGCGATCGCCATGGCCGCAATAAGAGCGGCAGCAGAAATTTTAAATAATTTTGTCATCAGAAATTCTCCTTGTTTGATGTAACGAGGAAATAACTAGGAAGGGAAACCGGCTTTGAAAAGGCGCGATAACAGTAAACGGCCCATATGCCTGCACATCAGACACATCTGTTGCAAAAACAGCGCAGTTTATTACAGAGCCGCAATCTACATGGCCGAAATAAGGCGTATTTCATTAATAAATCAATAGGTTATAGAAAGCGTGCCTAAGATTCACTGCGCGAGATATGGGCGCGATAAGTGCCGAGCATAGTCACTTCTGTTGTGAAAAAGGCGAGCTCTTCGAGCGCATGGGCCATGGCTACGTCATTCGGGTGACCTTCTACGTCGGCGTAAAATTGGGTCGCCGTAAAGGAGCCGCCAACCATATAGCTCTCTAGCTTGGTCATGTTTAGGCCATTGGTCGCAAAGCCGCCGAGCGCTTTATAGAGGGCGGAGGGCACATTGCGCACTTTGAATATAAAGCTCGTCACCCACGGCCCGTCTTCTTGTTTTGCCGTTAGCGGCTTTGGCGCGAGGGTTAAAAATCGCGTCGCGTTATGGGGCGCATCTTCAATGTTTTCCGCGAGGATTTCCAAATCATAAAGCTGGGCCGCCAAGCTTGAGGCCACCGCCGCAATGGTTTTATCCCCGCGCATGGAGACCTTATTGGCCGCCCCCGCCGTGTCCAAATCTTCCACCGGAGCAATGCCCATTTTCATCAAATTATGGCGCACCTGCCCTAGGGCCAT
>JAZGFA010000117.1:0-5692 GCA_036478975.1 Robiginitomaculum sp.
CCGCCCCGCCATAGACCATGCTTTGCTATGGCCTCCACCGAGTAAGACGAGCAGCCCGGATCATAACGGCACTTCACCCCCAGCGCCGAAAACAATGGCGACAAAGTATATTTATACAGCCGCAACAGGGCGATGGCCGGATAGCTGGCGAGGGATTTTCTAGCGGGTTTCATGGGCTTATTATAGGGCGCTTCGCGCGCATCTCAACCCTTTGCCCGGCGCGGGCCTTAAACCCCTTTGCGCCCGCCCTGCTCTCGCCTATACTGCCCCAATGAGCAACACACCCGATTCCCAAACCGCCAGCGATTATCAAGTCCTTGCGCGTAAATACCGCCCGTCCACCTTTGAGGATATGATTGGCCAAGAGGCCCTTGTTACCACGCTGACCAATGCGTTTAAGACCGGCCGCATCGCCCATGCTTTTATGCTGACCGGCGTGCGCGGCATTGGCAAAACCACCACGGCAAGGCTGCTCGCCCGCGCGCTTAATTATAAAACCGACCTTATAAATAGCCCAAGCGTCGATTTTTCCGTCATGGGAGAGCATTGCGAGTCCATCATGGCTAGCTCGCATATGGACGTTTTGGAAATGGACGCGGCCTCGCGCACCGGGGTTGAGAACATGCGCGAAATGCTCGACGGGGTGCGCTATTCCCCCGTGTCGGCGCGCTATAAAGTCTATATTATTGACGAAGTGCATATGCTCTCGACCGGAGCGTTTAACGCCCTGCTTAAAACCTTGGAAGAGCCGCCGGCCCACGCCAAATTCATTTTCGCCACCACGGAAATTCGCAAAGTGCCCATCACCGTATTGTCCCGTTGTCAGCGTTTTGATTTGCGCCGCGTCGAGGCGGGGGAACTTGTCACCCATTTGCAAAAAATCTGCGTTAAAGAAGATGCCAAGGTTTCAAATGACGGGCTGGGCCTGATTGCCCGCGCCGCCGAAGGGTCCGTGCGCGACGCCCTGTCCCTGCTCGACCAAGCCATTGTCCAGCGCACGGAAGGCAGCGATGAAGTCTCCATGTTGCAAGTGCGCGACATGCTCGGCCTAGCCGACCGCGTGCGGGTTTTAGACCTGTTCGCCCTCGCCGCTAAGGGCGACGCTAAAGGCGCTTTGACGGAGCTGCGCGAGCAATATGACCACGGGGCCGATCCGGCGGTAATTATGCGCGACATGCTCGATATTTGCCACGAAGTTAGCCGCGCTAAGGCGCTTGGGGAAACGGCAGAATTTGACGCCGCCCCCGACCAGATAGCCCGCCTAACGGATTTGGCGGATAGCCTGTCCATGGGGCAAATCACTCGGCTTTGGCAAATGCTACTGAAGGCTCACGCGGATGTAAAAATGGCGCCGACCCCGCTCGCCGCCGCCGATATGGCCCTGCTGAGAATGTGCGTGGCGAGCCAATTACCGCCGCCGGAACAGGCCGCGAAAATGCTCGCGAGTGCTCCTGCCAGTACGCCAAGCGCTCCGTCTCCTAGCCCTGCTCCTAGCTCCGGTGCAAGCGCCCAAGCCGTAACGCAAATGGCCCCTGCGCCCGTAGCTGCGCCGCAAGCCGCGCCAAATTCCGCTGTTCATTTTGACAGCCTTGAGGCCTTCGCGCTCTATGCCGGCGATAACGGCCAGTCCGTGTTAAAGCTCGACATAGAGCGCTATGTGCGGCTGATAAAGTTTGAGCAAGGCGCGATAGAGTTCGCCGCCGCAAATCAAGCGCCGCCCCGCCTTGCCGCGCAAATGAAAGCGGCGCTCACCCAGTGGAGTGGCCGTGATTGGGCCGTGGTGATTGACACAAATGCCAAAGGCGATGACACAATATTAGAACTGCGCCGCGCCGTTAAGCTCGCCCAGGACGCGTCCGATAAGAACCATCCTGAAATATTAAAAACCCTAACTGCATTTCCCGGCGCGCGCCTGGTTGAAATTCGCTCCCGCGCCCCCAGTTCTAATATCATAGAAGCGGACTTCACCCCGCTGCAAAAGGATGAGGATTAGGTATGAAAGATATTATGGGCCTGATGAAAAAGGCAAAACAAATGCAAGAGAATATGGAAGTCGCGAAATTAAAAGTCGCTGACCTTTCCGTCACGGGCCGTAGCGGCGGCGGGCTTGTCACCATCGACCTTGCCGGCGGCGGCAATATGACAAAACTTAAAATCGCCCCGCATATCCTCGTCCCCGAAGAGGTGGAGCTGCTAGAAGATTTAATAATCGCCGCCTATCACGACGCCAAAGTCCAGCTCGACACCGCCAGCGCCAAAGAGATGCAAGACGCCATGGGCGACATGGAATTGCCGCCGGGTTTGATGGGGTAGGATGAATCTTGCTCCCATAAACCCCGTTCATTCCCGCGAAGCAATTACGCAGTAATTGCAGGAACGGGGATGAGCAGGTTTATGGGCTTCTTAACATCATTTAATTTGTCCGCATTGTTTTTCAGGCATATGTTTTGCATATGAGAAATACAGTAACAACATTGGGGACATTGATTGGGTTGGCCACGGTATTTTTAGTATCCGCCTGTCAACAACCCTCCCCAAGCCCGGCGTCTATATCCTATCAATATAATGTTTCCCGCACCATAAAAACCGTCGATGAAATTGACCTAACTTACCATTTGGATATCCCCGACGCGCAAACACAACGCCCCTTAATGCTCATCATTGATGGTTCGTCCTGCCGCGGGCCAAAGCCCGGCCTGTTTAACATTATGCGCCCCGACGAAAGTGCGCCTTCGCCCTATGCGCGTTTAATCGTCGAGAAAATTGGCGTGGGATTAGAGGATGACGGGTCATCATGCTCCGATTTATATTTACAAAATTACTCTATCGAAGACCGCGTATTTCAGCATATGCGCGCTTTGCAACATATACGAAAAACCGCCCAGTGGTGGAACGGCGATTTGCTGCTTTGGGGTTGGTCAGATGGCGGAGATGTTGCGGCGCGCCTTACGGCCTATTACCCAAAGACTAAGCGCGCCGTCCTCGGCGGCATGGGCGGAGGCTTAACAATGGAAGAGCATTTCAAAGACATTATTTCCTGCCAGCCAGATAAATTCCCTACCGCCACGGAGCGCCAACCCTGTTTAGACCATTACACTGAAATATTTACGGACATTCGCAACAATCCGACATGGCAGAAAACATGGTCTGGTGATGATAATAGTTACAAAGTGTGGGAGACGCGATTATTCGCACGGCTCAGTATCCTGCTCGCCGACAATGCCGCGCCCATTCTTATTGTCCATGGCGAAGATGACCATTACGCAACCCCAGTGCAAAGCGCGCGAAAACTCGTTGCGGACTTAAAGGCCGAAGGCAATTCTGCATACACTTATTGGGAAATTAAAGATATGGGCCACTCCTTTGGCCCAGATGACGACGATAAGCGAAGGCTCTATTTAGACGCAATGCGAGATTGGCTATTAATAGACGGCGTAAAGCAACCTGCAATCACGCCCCAGTGAGCCCCGCCCCAACTACCCCTCAATCAGCCCCGCAGTGCCCGCAGCTTTCACCATCGCCGCTTGCACTTTTTCAAAGGCGCGAGCCTCAATCTGGCGGATGCGTTCGCGGGAGACTTTATAGACTTGGGCTAATTGCTCCAAGGTTTCCGGTTTTTCGGCGAGGCGGCGGCGCGAGAGAATATCTTGCTCGCGTTCGTTTAAATCGCCCATGGCGTCGCGCAATAAATCCATGCGCGCATCATGCTCTTGGGCGTCGCCCAGCACTTCGTCTTGCGGCTGATATTTTTCATCTTCAAGCCAATCTTGCCATTGGCCGCCGCCCTCATCGCCGCCGACCGTGACGTTAAGGGAGGCGTCGCCGCCGCTCATGCGCCGGTTCATAGAGATAACTTCGCTCTCTTTGACGTTCAAAGTTGTGGCGATTTTTTCCACATGTTCCGGGCGTAGGTCGCCTTCTTCTAGCGCTTTCATTTCGCCCTTAAGACGGCGTAGATTAAAGAACAGTTTTTTCTGCGCGGCGGTCGTGCCCATTTTTACAAGGCTCCAAGAGCGCAGGACATATTCCTGAATAGAGGCGCGGATCCACCACATAGCGTAAGTGGAAAGGCGAAAGCCTTTATCCGGGTCAAATTTCTTCACCGCCTGCATCAGGCCGACATTGCCTTCGGAAATGACCTCGCCAATAGGCAAGCCATAGCCGCGATAGCCCATGGCGATTTTTGCCACGAGGCGCAAATGGGACGTGACCATTTTTTCCGCCGATTGGGTGTCGCCGCTTTGCTGGAACTTTTTCGCCAGCATGAATTCTTCTTCGGGCTTCAGCATAGGATATTTGCGAATTTCCGACAAATAGCGCGACAGGCCCTGCTCCGGAGAGAGGGTCATAGACATCTTCATATTGCCGCCCGCTTTTTGGGCAGGTGTCAGCGGCGTGCGCTTTATCAAGCCTTTACTGGGCCGATATTGCTGTGTTCTTTTAATCGCCATAATTTTGTCCTCCGGCAGTAGTCGTGAGGATATATATATGGAGGTCGGAGCCAGATTTAAAGGGGTGGACGCGTTTTATTTAGTCCTAGCCCCAAGTAACAACGGGCGGCATGCTACTTAATATCGTTTTCACATTGCCGCCGGTTTTTAGGCCGAATGTTGTGCCCCTATCATAGAGCAGGTTAAATTCGACGTAGCGGCCCCGAATTTCTAGCTGCTCGGCGCGCTCGGCCTCGGTCCATTTTTGGTTCATGCGCGCGCGTACAATCGGGACGTAAGTGTCTATAAAGCCGCGGCCCACATCTTGGGTGAAGGCAAAGTCCGCCTGCCAGTCGCCGCTATTATGGCGGTCATAGAAAATGCCCCCCGTGCCGCGCGGCTCGTCCCTATGGGGCAAGAAGAAATAGCGGTCACACCACTCGCGATACTCTTGATAATCAACCCCCGCCGCCTTGGCATTAGCCCCCGTGCAGGCCGCCTCCATGCCCGCATGGAAAGCCAGCGCGTCCGGCGCGTCATCCGCGCGGTCAACGGCCAATGTCGGGGTTAAATCTGCGCCGCCGCCAAACCAATCGCGGCTTGTCACTATATAGCGGGTATTCATATGCACGGCGGGGATGCGCGGATTAACATGGTGAGCAATCAGGCTAATGCCCGTGGCCCAAAAGCGCGGATCCTCGCTCGCCCCCGGTATCATGGATTGCATTTCCGGGGTGAACTCGCCGGACACTTGCGAGAAATGCACGCCGGCTTTTTCAAATAATCGCCCCTTAAGCATGCCGCCGCGCCCGCCGCCATTGCTCTTCCCATTTGTGGCACCAGCCCGCTCCCAGTCAGTAAAAACGAATTTACCCGGCTCTCCGGAATAAAGCGCCGGATCGGCCTCGGCCTCCAGTTTTTCAAACTCATTGCAGATTTCGGTTTGCAGGCTTTTAAACCATGCGCTCGCGGTCTTTTTTTGTGTCTCTAAGGTCATGGCTCATGCCTATGCTAGATTTTAACAGGGGGAAAGGCCTCTGTTTGTCGCAGGGCTTCAAACAGAGTGATGGATGCACTTGATGCGAGGTTGAGCGAGCGCGCGCCCGCCGCCATGGGGATTATCACGCGGCCTGACGCGGCCTTGTGGACAAAATCCGGCGCGCCGGCGCTCTCGCGGCCAAATATCAGCGCGTCATCGGGGCGAAAGCTAAAATCGTGCAAAGCTGTCGCTCCCTTGGTCGTGGCGAGCACAAGCCGCGCCC
>JAZGFA010000118.1:0-9215 GCA_036478975.1 Robiginitomaculum sp.
ATCTGGCCGAAAGTGCGCGTGAAGGGCCATGTGAAAGCCGTGCTTGAAACCGTGCAATCGCTTACTTCAGCCTAATATGGCCGGCAATGTGAAAAGCGTTTACGCCGCCGCAGCGACCATATTGCGCAGCGCTAATCCTGACGACAAGGTTGAGGCCGCCCATAAATTATCGCGCGACTGGACAAGGGAAACGCTAGATTTCACCCCGGTAAAAATCGACTTACCCGCAAGGCCCGCCCGCCCCGATGCGCCGCAACTGGTAAGCCCCAAGATGATTAAGCGTCACCGTGTGGGAGCGCAAA
Source organism: Robiginitomaculum sp. (assembly GCA_036478975.1). GTDB lineage: Bacteria > Pseudomonadota > Alphaproteobacteria > Caulobacterales > Maricaulaceae > Robiginitomaculum. The sequence goes on from JAZGFA010000118.1 coordinate 303, forward strand.
AGGGGCGCGCCGCCCTGCTCCATGCCATCGCCCATATCGAATTTAACGCCATTGACCTCGCCGCAGATATGATAGGCCGCTTTGCCAGCCACCCCGCCCTATCGGAAACGGAGCGTCGTAAGTTCATCGGCGATTGGGTGTCCGTATGCGACGACGAGGCGCGGCATTTTTCATTAATAGTCACCCGGCTCGCCGAATTAGGCATGCATTATGGTGATTTGCCGGCCCATGACGGGTTGTGGCAAGCGGCGCAGGCCACATCAGAGGACTTCATCGCCAGACTTGTGATTGCCCCAATGGTGCTAGAAGCGCGCGGATTAGACGTGACGCCGCCCATGATTGAAAAGCTTAAATCCGCAGGCGACCACGACAGCGCCGCCATCTTTCAAACCATTTATGACGATGAAATTGGCCATGTTCGCATTGGAACCCACTGGTTCCATCACATGTGTGAAATCAAAGGCCTTGATAGCCGTTTGACCTTCCAAGAAAAGGTCGCCACCTATTTTAAGGGCCTGCTAAAACCACCTTTTAATCGCGCCGCGCGTGATTTGGCCGGAATGCCCGTGTCCTATTACGACCCACAAGCCTTTTACGATGATTCCAAGCCAGCGTAATTTCCTGTAAGATTCAACCCTTTAGGCTATTTATGGTGCTAATAGTGTCTTTTTTACCCCTTTTCTAACTTTACCGTGAAATTGATGCTTTTTTTACTTGTGTAGAGGCATAATATTTCGTGTATTAGCCTCAACTACGGGGATAACAATAATAGGGTAATAATGTTCGGTCATTTTCCACAGGCGACAAAAGAGCATCTTAATCGCGCGTTCCCAGAACGCCAGATTATTCACCGCACTAGCGGTCAGGTGCATTGCTTTGTCATTAGCCAGCGCGCGCAGATTGCTGCGGTAAGCGGCGCTGCCCTCGTGGCAACATGGTGCGTGTTTACCCTGCTTAATCTTGCATGGGGCAATAACCCCTTTCGCTCCCCCGCCAAAGAAGTACGCCGCATGGAAGCGCAATATGAGCGCCTGCTCATAGACGCCCGCGCCAAAGAGGCCAATGCTCGCGCCCTGCTTCAGGCCCAGCAAATCGAATTCACCGAAGCGGCCGCCGACTTTCGCCAAAAACATGACGCGCTAAAAGATATTATGGGGGGTACAATCCATATACCAGACATAGCCCCAGCGCATATAACGCAATATGCTAGTCAAAACATTCTCATGGCCCCTATCGCGCGCGACCCGCTTCCGCGCCAGGCCCGCACCAACACAATGACAAGCACCCAAGCTTCTGCCACAAATATGCAGGGAACCTCGTTCATCAATTTGTCCCTAGACCAAAACGACATCTTGCTTGAGTCAGAAATTGCCGCACAGGCCAGCATTGAAATCAATCGCGCCATCATTCGCAGCTCTGGCCTTGACCTTGAGAAAGTGTTGCAAGCTGGCCCCTTTGGCACGGGCGGTCCGCTTGTCCCGCCGGAAAATGAACAAAATCCTGAAATCGGAAACTTTGGTTCTCGTATTGCTAGCATCCGCGCCCGCGTTTCCGAGGCCGATGCCCTTAGCAGCGTTATGGCCTCCCTGCCCTTAGGCCAGCCGGTTACCGATGAACATTATCGCACAAGCCCATACGGCCCGCGCAAAGACCCCTTTACTAAACGCACAGCATTCCACCAAGGCCTTGACCTTGCCGGACGTAAAAACACCCCAATTTTAGCGACGGCCGCTGGCCGCGTCTCCTATGTTGGTCTAAATGGTGGCTACGGACGGGTGGTTGAGATCGAACATGAGCACGGAATCAAGACACGATACGCCCATTTGGCGAAAACATTTGTAAAACGTGGACAAATTATCGTAAAAGGCGAAAAAATAGGTGGCATGGGGTCTACAGGTCGGAGTACAAGTACCCACCTTCACTATGAAGTGAGATTCCAAGGCCGGGCCACCGACCCGACAAAATTTATGAAAGCAGGCCGCTATGTTCAGCAAAACTAACACACGAACCGAAACAATAGCTGAAACCCCCAAAAGACCAACCTCTCGCCCTAATGCCTCTGGCATTCCTTCCATTCTCGCCGCTGACCTTCTCATAACAGGCGAAATTGTTACGGATGGTGACGTGCAAGTTGAAGGTCGTCTTGATGGCAATATCTCAGCAGCTACCCTCACCATTGGTGAGCAAGGCGCAGTTAACGGCACTATCAAAGCCGGAACCGTTTTAATACGTGGTAAGGTCACGGGCAAAATCAACGCCGGCTCCGTAGAGCTAGCCGAAACCGCTAATGTGCAGGCCGATATCGTGCAAGATCACCTATCCATCGCCAATGGCGCTTTCTTTGACGGCAAATGCTCTCGCAAGACAAAGCCGGCAAAAGTTGCGACTGCTACGCCGAAAGCTAAAGCCGCAGCCAAAAAAGCCTAAGCTTCATCCAGCTTTAAATATTCCGCATGACGGCGCTCGACGATAATATCGGCGGGCGTCAATGCACGTGAAAACGACAGCCCGTCTAGGCTCGTCGCCCGCGATAGGGCTACATAGGTCTGCCCCGCCGCAAAGGCACCGCGCTCCATATCCACCCGCACATCCTCCAAGGTCAGCCCCTGCGCCTTATGAATAGTCACCGCCCAAGCCAGGTTAAGCGGCATTTGCTTGTAGGATCCGGTAATTTCGGCGTCGACGCGCTCCGCCGCTTCATTCCACACATATTTAATGGTCTCCCAGCTCGCGCTTTCCACCTCATGGGTGCGCTCGCTATGATCGAATGTGACCATGACGCTATTATCAGCAAGAGTTAAAACCGTGCCCAGAGAGCCATTAACCCAGCGTTTTTGCGGGTCATTACGCAGGGCCATGACCCGCGCCCCCGCCTTTAGGGTTAGGCGCTCCGGCACGGGCAGCTTATCGCCGGACACATTAAACTTACCCGTAGACTCGCCGATAAATTTTTGACTGACCGCGTCAATCTCCCCCAAAGCCGCCGTATTGTAGCGCGCCGCCGCGGCGTTGGTCGCGGTCAGCACAAGCGGGGTCACCCCTGCCCGGTGCGGGCCATAGCCGGCTTCATTTAAAACCTCTACGGCGCGGTTGACATATTTCCCTTGGCGCAAGCTTGAGAGTATGGCGCGAAAGCGCTCATCCTTTTGGCGGTGAATATGGGTCAGATTAATACGGCGCGGCGGATAACGTTTGAATACTTTAGCGCTATAGGCAAAGGGGGTGTCATAGCCCATGCGCTCTAATATATCCGCCTCTTGGCCGCGCACGACCGGCGGCAATTGATAGAAATCCCCGACAAAGAGCATCTTCACCCCGCCAAAGGGTTTTTGCGAGCGCCGCGCCTTGCGCAATATCAAATCCATACCGTCAAGAATATCGGGCCGCACCATCGACACTTCGTCAATAATGATAATCTCTACCTTTTTCCAAAGACTATTAGCCCGCTGGCCCAATAATGCGCCCTCGTCGATAATGCGCGGCGGCAGGCGGAAAAAACTGTGCAGGGTTTGACCGGAAATATTGATAGCAGCTATGCCCGTCGGGGCCAAAAGCGCTGCCTTTGGAAACGCCCCGCATGTGCGAATATAGCGTATAAGGGTGGACTTACCCGTCCCCGCCTCGCCGGTAATTAATAGCGGCAGTGCCCCGTGCTGCAAATGCGATATCACCGCGCGCACATCCGCGTCATCCGCGTAACGCTCTGGCAGGGTCAAATCGGTAATCGGGGCAAGCTCGGTCATGGGCATAGCCGTAAGCAGAGTCGGGGCGTAATAATAGCGAAAGCTTTGCTTAGTTCAGCACGCGGCTTCCGCCAATGGTGAATTCTAAATCGGGTAGGCCGTCAACGCTGGCGCGGATATAGTCGCCCTCGCTAATCGGGCCCACGCCCTGCGGCGTGCCGGAGAAAATAATGTCGCCGGGATAGAGCCGGTAATGGGTGGACAGGGTTGAGATAATTTCAGCCGGAGACCATATCATTTCCGACAGGTCCGCGCATTGGCAGATAATGCCGTTTACCTGCAAGGATATGGTGGCCACGGACGGTATGCCGCCCTCTAAATCCTCCACGGGAATGAGATTGGACACGGGGGCGCTATTATCAAAAGCCTTGGCGATTTCCCAAGAGCGCCCCGCCGCCTTCATCTCCGCCTGCCGGTCACGGCGGGTTAAATCGACGCCAACCCCCAGCGCGTAAATATGCTCAAGCGCCTCATCTTTCGCGATAAATTCTCCGCCGCGCCCAATGGCCAGCACCATTTCGACTTCATAATGCAGGTTTTGTGTCAGCTTGGGATAGGCAATAGTCTGCCCGCTCGCCACAATGGCGTCGCTGGGTTTTTGGAAAAAGAAGGGCGGCTTACGCTCTGCCGCTTTGCTTGGCCCGCCCATTTCCGCAATATGTTTGGCATAGTTTTGCCCGACGCAATATATCCGCCGCACGGGGAAGCGTTGCGGCGAATTTATAATGGCAATGCTAGGCCGTTTGGGTTTCTTGATTGCGTATTTCGCCATGCTATTCTCCCTCGCTATCTTCGCCGTCATCGCCAAGCTGGGCCGCGAGCGCCGCCGCCATGAATTGATCCAAATCCCCGTCAAGCACGCCCCCCGTATCAGAGGTTTCAACTCCGGTGCGCAGGTCTTTTATCATCTGGTAGGGCTGCAAAACATAGGAGCGGATTTGATGGCCCCAGCCAATTTCCGACTTGCTGTCATTTTGCCCTTGCGCCTCGGCCTCGCGCCTTTGCAATTCTTGCTCATATAGGCGGGCGCGCAGCATATCCCATGCGCGGCTACGGTTTTTATGCTGGCTACGGTCCGATTGGCACTGCACGACAATGCCGGACGGCTCATGGGTAATGCGCACGGCGCTATCGGTTTTATTGATGTGCTGGCCGCCCGCGCCGGACGCGCGGTAAGTATCAACGCGGCAATCGCTTTCATTGATTTCGATGTCAATCGTGTCATCGATTTGCGGAAACACCCAGACGCTAGCGAAACTGGTATGGCGCTTGGCACTGCTATCAAATGGGGAAATGCGCACAAGGCGATGCACGCCGCTCTCCGTGCGCAGCCAGCCATAGGCGTTGTCGCCCTTGATCAATATCGTTGCAGATTTAATACCCGCCTCATCGCCGCCATGTTCTTCGATAATTTCGGTCTTCATGCCGTGACTATTGGCCCAGCGCAGATACATGCGCAAAAGCATATTGGCCCAGTCCTGCGCCTCAGTGCCGCCCGCTCCGGCGTGGATTTCTACGAAAGCAAAATTGGCGTCCGCCTCCCCCGACAGCAAAGCCGCGGTCTCCGCCTGCCCTGCCTGTTTCTTCAGGCCGCGCAATATGGTCAACGCCTCTTGCGCCACGCCCTCATCGTCTTCCATTTCGGCTAACTCGGTTAGTTCTAAACCGTCATTAAGCTCGCGGGTAAGGCGCGCTATGGCGTCAAAGGCATTGGCCAAACGGTTACGCTCGCGCATGTGGTTTTGCGCCGCAATTGGGTCATTCCAAAAGTCAGATTTCTCGGAGAGCTGGGTTAACTCCGCCAGCCGTTTTTGCGATGGCTCCCAGTCAAAGACGCCTCCTTAGCAGGACGATTGACTGCTTAATATCACTGGCTAGGTTTTCAGATTCCGCGCTCATAGCAAACCCTAGTAAAGGCCATCGTCGAGTTCATCCTCGGCGGGCTTTTTTTCTTCTGGTTTTTTTGGCGCGGGTTTTTTAGGTGCAGGTTTCTTAGCTATAATCGGCGTCTTCGCTTCAATTTTATCGTCGCCCTCATCGGTAGTGATTTCTTCGGTTTCAGATTCATCATCGGCAGGTTTTACATCTTCTTTTGCGTCAGAATCAGCATCAGTGTCAGCAACGGTTTCAGGGTCGGTCTCAGCGTCAGTATCGCCGCCCTCATCATCACCAGCCATATCGCCGCTGAGAAAATCCTCAAAATCATCATCGTCATCGCTTGAAGTAGGCTTTTTATCTTCGCCGTCAGTATCTTCGCCGCCGCCTTCTTCAGTGTCAGTTTCGGCCTCGTCACCGCCATAGCCATCATAGCCGCCAATGAAACTATCGACGCCGCCGCCAACGCGAATTGTATCGCTTATTTGGCCAAGGCGCGGCTCCGTGCCCGGGCGAAATGCTTCTAGGATAGTGTTTGGCGCACCGATAAAACTCGCCTCGCCCGTGGTCGCTTCAACCGGAGCCAGTAAGACTCCCTCTGGAATACGGAACGGCACTTTGGGTTGTCCCTTAAGCGCCTCGCGCATAAAGCCGCGGAAAATTGGAAGCGCCGCCTTGGCGCCGGTTTCTTTCATCGGCGCGGGTGTGTCATAGCCCACATAAACCCCGACGGCGAGGTCGGGAGAAAAGCCCATAAACCATGCATCGACTTCATCATTGGTTGTGCCGGTTTTCCCCGCAAGCGGACGGCCAAGGCGCAATAGGCCGCGCCCCGTGCCGCGCAAAACCGTGCCCTCTAACATGGAGGTCATTTGATACGCCGTCACCGGGTCAACCGCCGGCTCGCCAAGCTCTGGCAAGCTAGGCGGAGAGGCGCCGTCCCAGCTATCGGCAAGGCAGTCGGCGCATTCGCGTATATCCGTGCGGAAAATGGTTTTACCGCTTCTGTCCTGCACGCGGTCAATCAATTTTGGCTCTATATAAACCCCGTTATTGACGAGTGCCCCGTAAGCGGCGGTTAAGCGCATGACCGTAGTTTCGCCCGCGCCAAGCGCCCAAGCTAGCTCCGGCTTCACCTCGTCGTAAATGCCAAACCGTTTGCCGTAATCAATAATATTAGCCATGCCCATATCATTGGCGAGGCGCACGGTCATAGCATTACGGGATTTTTCAATACCAAGACGCAGGGTGGAAAGGCCGTAGAATTTCTCGGAGTAATTTTCTGGTTTATAAAAACACGGGGTCGCAGGTTTCAGCTCTTCGCCGGCCTCAAGCGCATCTAGCGCCTCTTGCTCAATAGCGGCCTCTTGCGCTTCATCTTCAACCTCAGGTCCATCACATGCGGTTTGGTCGTTATGGCGGATGACGAAAGGCACATCGAGCACCTTACTGACCGGCGTAAAACCGTTATCGAGCGCCGCTGAATAGACGAATGGCTTAAAGGCGGAGCCGGGCTGACGATAGGCTTGGGTGGCGCGGTTAAACTGGCTTTGGGCAAAGCTATAGCCGCCAACCAGCGCCAGAACGCGGCCCGTATGCGGATCAATCGCCATCAGGCCACCATTGACATTGGGGACTTGCTGGAGGGCGTAGGTTTTCTCTTTTTTCAGCCCAGAAACGAATATAACGTCGCCCGTATTTAGCGCGCCAGCAACCGATTTTAGCGCCGGCCCAACGCCCGGCCCGTCTTTTAAATCCTCACGCGCCCATGCCATATCTTTGAGGGCAAGGCTTCCAGTTTCGCTCTTAAGAGCGTCATCTTCCGCGTCCACATAAACAAGGCCGATTTTCGCGAACTTACCCTTTGCCTCAAGCACAACGGCCTTGCGCCAATCGCCAATATCGCGCGGGGTCTTTACCGCTTGCAGGGCCGTAGACCAATCCGCAGCATCTTTTAACAGTTCCGCTTCAAGCGTAGCAAAACCGCCGCGATAACCATGGCGTTTATCAAATTCTTCTAGCCCCTTACGCAAGGAACGGCGGGCCGCAAGCTGCATATTGGTATCAAGGGTGGTGCGCACGGACAGGCCGCCGCTATACAGCTCTTCTTCGCCATACATTTTAAACAATTTACGGCGGGCCTCTTCGACGAAATATTCCGCCGCGAGATATTTTTCGCCCGATAGACGGCGGGTAACAATCAACGGTTTTTCCATCGCCATATTGCCCTGCTCTTGGGTCGCGTAACCGTCTTCAACCATGCGCCTAATCGCGTAATTACGGCGATTAATCGCGCGGTCATAATGCACTTCAGGCTTATAATTATTTGGCCCCTTTGGAAGAATAGCCAGATAGGCCATTTCCTCTAGGGTTAAATCATCCATGGATTTTCCGAAATAATTAAGCGACGCGGCCGCAACCCCGTAGGAGCGGCGAGCGAAGAAAATTTCATTGACGTAAAGCTCTAGGATATGATCCTTATCAAGCGCCTTTTCGATTTTGCGGGCGATGAACATTTCGCGCACCTTACGGCGCACTTTGCGGTCATTACCAACAAGGAAGTTTTTCGCCACTTGCTGGGTAATGGTCGAGCCGCCCTCAAGCCGCTTGCCTGTGAGCACGTTCTTAACATTAGAAATTTGCGAGCGAATAAGTCCGCGCCAATCAATGCCGCCATGCTCGTAAAACCGTTGATCCTCGGCGGCGACAAAGGCGTGTTGAAGCGCTTTGGGGATAGCTTCGATTTGCACGAATACGCGATGCTCCGTAGCATATTCGGCAATGATTTTACCGTCGCCCGCATGCATACGGGTCATTTGCGCCGGCTTATATTGCGCAAGCTCGGTCACGGTGGGCAGATCGCGCGTCCAGACAAAAACTAATATGGAGACAGCAATCAGGCCAACGACCCCAAGACTAAGCCCAATACCAAAGAGCCATTTAAATGCGCGCCATAAACGCGAGCCTTTAAAGCCGCCGCCGCCATTGCCGCCAGTAGATTTTTCTTTGCGTGCCTTACGCTTTGCGCGCTTAGGCGCTTTACTGCGGCCTGATTTTTGCGACCCCGTGTCGCGCACGGAATCAAGCTGTATCGGGTGCGGATAATCCTGCACATTGCTCGGAGCTTTCATCTTCTGTATCGGCGAATTTGGCGGTTTCGGGTCCATGAATGCTCGTCTTAATTTTGCAAATTATTTCGGGTGACGGTAAGGCCCGCCCGCATTGCCCGCAGATTACGGCACAACTAAGTCAAGCCTGTCATTTTTTCAGTGATTCTGCAAAGGATTTCACGCCT
>JAZGFA010000119.1:0-9146 GCA_036478975.1 Robiginitomaculum sp.
GCCGTCAGCGTTGACGCGCTTATCTCTAATTATGACGCCGCGCTTGCCGCCGCGCCTACCGGTTTATAGGAGCCGTTATGTGGACTTATATCCAGCCCTTTTTCGGGGAGCTTATTTTGGCCCTCGTTGCCTCCCAGCTTATGTTGCTGTTTGGCCTGTCGAAAAAAGAAGGCCGTCCTAGCACTATTCGCTATATCGCGATTGTCGCCTTGCTCGCCTTTGCCGCGAGCGGGTTTATCACCGATCCCAATCTGACAAGCGCATTTAAAGGCGCCTTCGTGCAAGATGATTTCTCACGCTACGTCAAAGCGATACTGGGCATAGCTGGCGCTGCGGCGCTTTTGATGGCGCGCTCCTATCTTAAAAGCGAACGCCTTGATCAATATGAGTTTTCACTACTGACCGTCTACGCCGTGCTCGGCATGGGCATTATGGTGTCCTCGCGCGACCTTCTCGGCCTGTATATCGGTATTGAGCTACAAAGCCTGGCGCTCTACGTCATGGCCGCGTTTAACCGCGACAGCCTTCGGGCTTCGGAAGCGGGCATGAAATATTTCGTTCTCGGCGCATTATCATCGGGCTTACTGCTTTATGGCGCATCGCTGATTTATGGTTTTTCTGGAAGCTTACGTTTCGACGAAATCGCGCAGGCGGTTGGCAGCCACCCTACGGGCGGAATGGTTGCGGGCATGGTGTTTCTCTTATGCGGCCTTGCGTTTAAAATATCCGCCGCGCCGTTCCATATGTGGACGCCGGATGTTTACGAAGGCGCGCCGACTCCGGTCACCGCCTTTTTTGCCGGCGCTCCAAAGCTGGCCGCGCTCGCCCTTATTGCGCGGGTTTTACATGAACCCTTTGGCGGCATTACCGAGCTATGGCAGCAAGCGACTATCGTGCTTGCGCTATTGTCGATGATTGTCGGCGTATTTGGCGGGCTTATGCAAACTAATATTAAGCGCCTCATGGCCTATTCCTCGATTGCCAATATGGGCTATGCGCTTGTGGCTTTGTCGGCGGGAACGCAGCTTGGCGTCACTAATATGCTCATTTTTATGACCATTTATACGGTGACAGTTATCGGCGTGTTTGCGTCGATTTTGCAAATGCGCATTCGCGACGGCATGGTCGAAAAAATCACCGATTTATCCGGCCTGTCTAAAACCAATTCCGGCCTAGCCCTTGTGCTGACCTTGCTCATGCTCTCCTTAATTGGCATACCGCCGCTTATGGGTTTTTGGGGTAAATGGTTTGCCTTTGGCGCGGCGATGGAAGCGGGCCTGACTTGGCTTGTGGTTGTCGGTCTTGTGGCCTCGGTTGTTGGCGCATTTTACTATCTGCGCATTATCCGCCTTATGTGGTTTGCGGAGCCGACACGCGAATTTGTTGACGCGCCGCGCTCCCTGTCACTGATAGGGATTATCGCCACGGCGCTTATCTTCCCGATTATGTTTTTGCCCTTTGTTTCGGCTCCGGGTATGAAAATCATCAGCAAGGCGGCGGCGAGCCTGTTTGCCGGATAATTTGCGCATCCTCCACCATGAGCGGCTAGACTCAACCTCAATGGAAGTGCGGCGTCTGGCCGAAGGTAGCGATGACCGTAATTTCTGGGTGCGGGCCGATAGCCAAAGTGCGGGCAGGGGCAGGCGCGGGCGTGAGTGGGTCTCACAGCAAGGCAATCTTTTTTGTACCGGCCTATTTTCCCATGATGGCCCTATGGCCAGCGCGGCCCAGCTTGGCTTTGTCGCGGCCATAGCCGTAGCCCAAATGTGCGAGCATTACGCGCCTGATATTAAGGCGCAGATTAAATGGCCAAATGATGTAAAAATCGCAAGTGGCGAGTCTGCGCTCTGCGGAGCGGGGAAAGACATAAGCGCTAAAATATCTGGCATATTACTAGAGAGCGGGGAGCGCGGCGGTAAAATCTGGGTCAGTGTCGGCATTGGCGTTAACCTCACCAATGCGCCGGATAATCTTCCTTACGTCGCAACCCATTTATCCGCGCATATGGACGGGGCCGGGCCAAGCGCGATTGAAGCGCTAGCCGTGCTGTCTGAAAAGTTTGAAATTTTACGGACCGCGCTTATATCAGAAGGCTTCGACCCTACCCGCAAGGCGTGGCTTGCTCGCGCTATTGGCATGGGGCAAACCGTCACCGCAAGGCTTGGCACGCGCACAATTATCGGCACAATGGCAGGCATGGCCGATGACGGGGCGTTAAGAGTTATGTTGCCAGATGGCAACGATACGCTTATTGCGTCAGGTGAAGTGTTTTTTAATGAGGCGAGCCATGTTGCTAGCGATTGATACGGGTAATACGAATACGCTCTTCGCTATCCATGACGGCGAGGATTGGGTGATGGAATGGCGCATTGCCACCGATGCAACGCGCACGGCCGATGAATATGCGGTGTGGTTTTACCAGCTCTTAGAAATGAACAGCCTTAAATTTGAAGACATTAGCGATTGCATTATCGCGACCGTAGTGCCCCAGTCCCTGTTTAATATGCGTAACCTTGCGCGGCGTCACCTCGGCGTAGAGCCAATGGTTGTCGGAGAGGCGGGGGTTAAGCTGGGCATGACCGCGCGCATTGATAATGCCAAGGAAGTCGGGGCCGACAGGCTTGTGACTGCCATTGGAGCACTGACACGCTATAAGGCGCCTTTGCTGATTGTCGATAGCGGCACGGCGACCACATTTGACGTGATTAACAAAGATGGGGATTTTGTCGGCGGGATTATCGCGCCGGGCATTAATCTTTCGGTTAAGGCCCTACACGAAGCGGCGGCGCAATTGCCGCGTATCGCGATTAAAAAGCCTGAAAAAATTATCGGCACCAATACGGTTGGCGCTATGCAGTCCGGGATCTTTTGGGGCTATATTGGCCTGATTGACGGACTGATTAAACGCATTTGCTCCGAGGGCGGACAGAAATACACCATTATTGGCACGGGCGGCATTGCTTCACTGTTTGAAGGCGCCTCCGAAGAAATACAGCATTATGACAACCGTCTAACCATAGACGGCCTATTGAAAATTTGGCAGCTAAACCGCTAGCCTATAGATATTATAAGGAGCCAGAAATTGGCCAAAACTAACAAAAAGAATAAAAACGAACTCGTCTTTCTCCCCCTAGGGGGCTGCGGCGAAATTGGTATGAATCTCAATCTTTATGGTTATGGGCCTGCCCATAGTCGTAAGTGGATTATGCTCGATTTGGGCGTAACTTTTGGCGATCAATTCACCCCCGGCGTTGACATCATCATGCCGGAAACTGAATTTATCGAAGAGCCTAAAAAATACCTGCTCGGCATTGTCCTAACCCATGCCCATGAAGATCATATGGGCGCGCTTGCCCGTCTGTGGGAGCGGTTTAAATGCCCGGTCTACGCGACGCCTTTCACCATGTATCTTGTGCGTGACAGATTATCCGAAGCGGGAATTTTAGACCAAGTCGATTTGCGCGAAATCCCGCTTAAGGGCAAATTCTCCCTCGGCGATTTTGACCTAGAACTGATTACCCTAACCCATTCCATACCAGAGCCTAATGCGGTTGCTATTCGCACCCCCGCCGGCACAATCTTGCATACGGGGGACTGGAAAATTGACCATGCGCCAATGATTGGCGAAGGGGTTGATGAGGCGGCTTTGCGCGCCCTTGGCGATGAGGGTATCCTGGCCATGGTCTGCGATAGCACGAATGTTTTCTCCCCGGGGGAAGCTGGCTCTGAGGGCGATGTACGCCGGGAAATGATAAAGCTTGTCGGCGAATTTGGCGGGCGAAAAATCGCCGTGGCGAGTTTTGCCTCTAATGTGGCGCGCCTGTCATCGGTTATGGTGGCGGCGGCGGAAAACCAACGGAGCGTCTGCCTTGTGGGCCGCTCTATGCTGCGCATGTACGGCGCGGCCAAGGCGGTTGGCATATTAGAAAACCTTGCCGAGCCGATAGACGAAATGCAGGCGGCGAACATGCCCGACGGCAATATACTCTATTTGTGTACGGGCAGTCAGGGCGAGCCGCGCGCCGCCCTCTCGCGCATAGCCGAAGGCACGCACCGGAATGTGAAACTGTCTAAGGGCGATGCGGTGATATTTTCATCCAAGATTATTCCGGGCAATGAGAAGGGCATTTTCGCCCTGCAAAACATGCTCGCCGATAATGGCATTGAAGTGATTACGGAAAAGGCCCGCGACATTCATGTCTCTGGCCATCCTTGCCGCGATGAGCTGGCACAAATGTATGACTGGGCCCGCCCGCATATTTCCGTGCCCGTCCACGGCGAGCGCCGCCATTTGCTAGAACATGCAAAGCTGGCCAAGACGCTTGGCATTAAGCACACGATTGCGCCCCATAATGGCGAGATGATTTTGCTCTCCGAAAAAGGCGCGAAGATTATCGATCTTGTGCCCAATGGCCGCCTGCATGAAGATGGCGGGCAGATTGTCAGCGCCGGTGATAATGGCCTGCGCGAGCGCAAGAAAATGTCCTTTGCTGGCCATATTGGCGTGACCATTGTTACCAATAATAAGGGCGATCTTTTGGCTGGCCCAGAGCCGCGCATTAGCGGCTGGGCCGAGGGGCGAAACGGCGAATTGATTGGCGCCTTGCTTGATGATGTCGCCGACATTGCCGAGAAAGTCTTTCGCCGCATGAGCAAAAAAACCCGTGTTGATGAGGATAAGGCCGAGGGCGAGATCGCCACGGCCCTGCGCCGTAAGTTTCGCAATATGGGCTTTAAGCGCCCGCTTGTTGACGTCACGATAATGCGCATCAATTAATGAAAAAGCAGCCGTTCAAGCTCGGAGCGCTCAACCATGTCGGGATTGCTGTGCCCTGCATAGAGACGGCGGCGGCCCATTACCGTGACGTTCTGGGCGTGACGGACATAACTGCGCCCAAAGCCTTGCCGGAGCAGGGGGTGCGGTTCTGTTTCGTCAACCTGCCTAGCGGCCAGATAGAACTTATTGAGCCTTACGGCGACGGCTCTCCGATTGAGAAATTCCTAGGGCGCAATCCAAAGGGCGGACAGCATCATGTCTGCTTTGAAACTCCTGACATACACATCGCCGTAGAGCAGCTCGCCCTGCGCGGCGTGCGGGTGCTAAATGCCCCGCGCATTGGCGCGCACGGCACGCTCATCGTGTTCCTGCATCCATCCGATAATAATGGCGTCCTGATTGAAGTGATGGAAACGCCCAAAGCAAAAGGGGCTTAATATGAACTGGTTTTCTGCTCTTGTTATGTTCGCTGTCATCTGGTGGATAACCCTGTTTATTGTGCTGCCTTTCGGCGTGCGCGGTCAGGCGGAGGCGGGCGATATTGTGCCGGGCTCAGAGCCAGGCGCGCCGGTCAATAGCAATATGAAGCGTAAGGCGCGCATTACTACGGCCATAGCCTTCGTCTTGTGGGCTATTCTGTGCGCCGTGATTATCTATGACCCGTTTTCGCTTAAAGCGTGGATGGTTGGCGGTTAAGTTTGCGGGCAATTCACTTGCCGCCCTTTGCGCGAGTCGCTAGAGTTTTATTCACCCCATTTAATGCATAGGATTCGCAATGCGTCTCTCTCAATATTTTCTGCCCGTTCTTAAAGAAACCCCCGCCGAGGCGACCATCGCCTCCCATCGCTATATGCTGCGCGCGGGCATGGTGCGACAGCAGGGGGCTGGCATATATGCGTGGCTCCCGCTTGGCCTAAAGGTACTACGCAAAATCGAAGCGATTGTCCGCGAGGAGCAAGCGCGCGCCGGCGCTATTGAAATGCTAATGCCGACCATCCAGTCCGCGGATTTGTGGAAAGAGACCGGGCGTTATGACGCTTACGGGCCGGAAATGCTGCGTATCAAAGATAGGGGCGGGCGCGAAATGCTCTACGGCCCTACCAATGAGGATATGATTACCGATATTTTCCGGAGTTATGTGCGCTCTTACAAGGACTTACCCAAGAACCTTTACCACATTCAGTGGAAGTTTCGCGATGAACGCCGCCCGCGTTTCGGTGTGATGCGGGGCCGCGAATTTTTGATGAAAGACGCCTACACTTTTGACATTGATGAGGAAAGCGCGCGCGCGTCCTACCGCAAAATGTTTGTCGCCTATCTCAATACATTCTCCCGCTTAGGCCTAAAGGCCGTGCCCATGCGCGCCGATACCGGCCCGATTGGCGGAGATTTATCCCATGAATTTCTGATTTTGGCCGAAACCGGCGAGAGCGAAGTGTTCTGTCACAAGGACCTTATTGATATGGAAGCGCCGGGCGCGGACGTTGATTTTAACGGCGATCTTACCCCTTATGTGGAGGCGCGCACCTCGCTCTACGCCGCCACGGATGAAATGCACGACGCGGCGCAGTTTGACGCGCAAGTGCCAAACGATAAGCAAGTCAGCGCGCGCGGCATTGAAGTCGGCCATATTTTCTATTTTGGCGACAGATATTCCAAGCCGATGAAAGCCGTGGTCATGGGCAATGACGGCAAAGAACATACGGTGATGATGGGTAGTTACGGCATTGGCGTCTCGCGCCTTGTCGGCGGCATTATCGAGGCGAGCCATGATGATAATGGCATTGTCTGGCCTAAAGCCGTCACCCCATTTGATGTCGGTATTATCAACCTTAAAACCGGAGACGAAGGCACGGACGCGGCGTGTGAGAGCCTTTACGCGGCGCTAAAAGCGGCGGGGCTAGACCCGCTTTATGACGATAGGCCCGATCGCGGCGGGGTGAAATTCTCGCGCATGGACCTTATCGGCCTGCCTTTCCAAGTGGTCATCGGCCCGCGCGGACTGAAAGAAGGCCTACTTGAGATTAAAGACCGCAAAACCGGCGAGAAGCAAAATCTCTCGCCGGAAGCGACTTTGGCTTTCCTCACGAGCCAATACGCGTAAATGGCGACTAACGGCAAATCGGCTCCGGCCTTTGGACGGTTTGAGCGCACCATTGCGGCGCGCTATCTTGGCGCGCGTAAATCCCAAGGCGGGGTAGGGCTTATCGCCGCCATTTCATTTGCCTGTATCACCCTGGCCATTGCCGCAATGATTATCGTCATGTCGATTATGAACGGCTTTCGCGAGGAACTTATCAGCTCCTTGCTCGGCGCGTCGGGCCATATTCACATGCAATCCTATGAAGACAACCCTAGCGCACAGACAATTATTTCAGTGTCTGACTGGGTCAATGAAAGCCCGCAGGTCGAAGTCGCTTTCCCAATTTTAAACCAGCAAGCCTTCGTCGCCGCCAATGGGCGCGGCACGGGGGCCATGGTGCGCGGCATTGCGCCGGCGGATTTGCAAAAGCTGACCTTTGTCACCGAGAAAGTTAAATATGGCGACCTTACGCAATTTGGCGTCGGGGATTATGGCGGTGATAGCATCGCTATCGGCCTGCAAATGGCCCATACGCTCGGCGCGGCGGTCGGCGATAAGGTCACACTGATTTCGCCAAAGCCCAAGCAAACTGCCTTTGGCTCGTCCTTGCAACGTAAAAGCTATACGGTGGGCGGGATATTCTCGTTGGGCTATTTTGAAGCCGATAGCCTGCATATTTATATGCCATTAGAGCAAGCCTTGCTGTTTTTTGATCAAGGGGACGCGGCGAGCGAGATTGAAGTGCGCCTGCATGACGCCGAGGCCGTAAAGCCCTTTGGCCGGTATTTGCGCATGCAGGGGCCGGAGAATTTCGCCGTGCGTGACTGGCAAGACCAGTCAGCGGAGATGGCGGGCGCCCTGCGGGTGGAGCAAATTTCCATGCGAATGATTTTGGGCATTGTGGTGATTATCGCTATTTTCCCCGTGGTCGCCGCGATGATTATGCTGGTGAAAAACAAGAGCAAAGACATTGCTATCCTGCGCACAATCGGCACAACGCGCGGCTCTATCCTGCGGATATTCTTTATGGCAGGCTTTGTCATTGGCGCGCTCGGCACGCTGGCCGGGCTAATATTAGGGGTGGCATTCTGCCTTGGCATTGGCGGCATACAATCCTTTGTTGAAATATTTACCGGCCCGTTATTTCCACCTGAAATCTACCAACTTAGCGACGGTATTCCGGCGGTTATCAAAACCAAAGAAGTCGCCATGGTCGCGTTTTGGGGTCTGCTTATTTCCTCCGTAGCTACCTATTTTCCGGCCAAGGGCGCATCCAAACTTGATCCGGTGGAGGCGCTCCGTTTTGAATAGTTCAGCCCCCATACCCGTGCTATCCGTACGCAATCTGACCCGCCAATATGTGACCGGCGGCGGCACGCTCGACGTGCTTATCGGGGCCAATATTGATATTTATCCCGGCGAAGTCGTTGGCCTTATCGGGCCGTCAGGTAGCGGTAAGTCGAGCCTGCTCCACGCGGCAGGCCTGCTAGAGACTCCGACCGGCGGCAAAGTCTATATTAAGGGGCAGGAATGCCTGTCCCTATCAGACCGCGCCCGCACCCGTATTCGCCGCGAGGAAATCGGCTTTGTTTATCAATTCCACCATTTGCTACGCGAGTTTTCCGCCGTGGATAATGTCGTTTTGCCGCAAATGGCGGCGGGCATTAGCTATGACACGGCCCGCGTAGAGGCAGAGCGCCTGCTCACCTTGATGGGCCTTGCCAGCCGCTTTGAGCATCAACCGGGCCAAATGTCGGGCGGGGAGCAGCAGCGCGTCGCCATTGCCCGCGCCATTGCCAATAAGCCCAGCGTGATTATGGCCGACGAGCCAACCGGAAATCTCGACCCCGCCACATCGGGCAATGTCTTCCAAAGCCTGTTTGACCTCTCGCGCACCGAAGGCGTAGCCGCCCTCATCGCCACCCACAACATGAACCTCATCCCCTATATGGATAGGGTGGTCACGGTGAAAGACGGCCAGATTGTGCCTTACAGCTAACCGCCGCTAAACCTTAATATCCACAGCCTTGCTTCCCTTTGTTCTTTCGCCCCTTGACAAAAGAACAAAACATGAACTATAAGGGTGGAACATTAGGTGAATATCTGTGGATAAGCTGGGGATAAGCCCGTTATTTGTGGATAGTTAGAGCGGAGAGACAAAATGAAGCAACTGGCTATGGATGTAAGTGCGGCTATGGTGTTAGCTGGGTTTGTGACGACCATGACGATTTGGATGATGGTTATCGGAGCATAATTTAGGGAGCCAATATGGGACGGCCAGCATTG
>JAZGFA010000120.1:0-4993 GCA_036478975.1 Robiginitomaculum sp.
CACGGAGAACGCTTCTAGGTTCATGGAGGCGCGCACGGCCTCGACGTCGGAAAACTCTTGGCCGGCCCATGCAATCACATTGTAAATTAGCACGGGAATCAAAAGCAGCGGTATGACGGTAAAAAATCTCATCTGGCTCTCCCTTGTCTCTCGCGAATCACTTGGTCAAGTGTACACATATTCGCGGGGGGTGGGGCCAGCAAATTTACGCCTAAAACACGCTCTCGAAACTGGCGGCAAGTTTTGCGCGCGCCTGCGCTTTGTGGTCCCAATTATCGCCGTCAATGCCGTAGGCGGCGTGGACGTCAAACCAGCCGCCGCCAATGGCTTGGTTCATCAAATCTTCTGCGGAGAGGCACTTTCGGCCGGCGATTTCTGTCAGGGTGAAATTGATATTATCGGCCCCGTGATAGGCGCGGTAAATTAGCTCGGTGCAGGCGAGCTTATCGGCGCTGGAAAAATCAAAGGCAAAATCATAAAGTTTGCCCACATGGGACATGGCCCGCGTCACGGCCTCGCGCCGCCCCGTATCAGAAATTACCGGACGCAAAACCACGAAGGCGTCAAGCTCTAGCGTGTCCTCTACGGGGCGAAACATCACCCCGTCTTTTTTGGATTCCATGAAGACGATGCGCTCGCCGTGATGGTGGCGCGCGGCTTCAATTTCGGGCAGGCCGAGTTTTGCGCGTTGCTCCGTATTGCCTAAAAACAACACTGCATGGGGCCAATATCCGGGCAGGAAAATATTCGACAGGGCGTCATCATGGCGGGTGACGAGCACGTCCCCTGGCTGGCACAGCTCTAACACTTGCGCCCGCACCGCGTCATTGACCCGTTTGGGGGCGCCGCGCGGTTTTACAAAGGGCTGTTTTAGCGCGGCAATGCGTGAGCCTGAAACTTCAAAAATTGAAAACAGCGTCTTGCGCGCCGCTGAAATATGGCGGCGCTTATAGCTAAAGCCGCGATAGCTCAGCCGGCCCATAATATCGTCGGCGAGTTTAAAGCGGTGCTGGCTGGCTTCGGCTTCAAGAAGGGCGGCGATGTCGCCGTAGAGCGGGCCGGTCATTACGGAGAGAATTTGCGCTTTGTAACGCCGGTAAAACCGCCAAGACTTGCGATATTTGGCGATAATTTTTGGTGAGGTCAGGCCCGCGTAAAGCGCGGTGAAAGTTTTGCGTTCAATGGCGTAACGCGGCTCGGCGGCGTCAAGTTTTTGCCAGACCACGGGGCGATCTTGCGCCATATCCACTAAAAATTCGCCCGTGCGCATCAGCATGGACGCGGCGCATAGGGCGATGGCATAGCTGCGGTAAAAGTCTTCTTTACTGGCGGGAGCCTTGCCGTTGACAATGGGGAGCAGGTCTACCACCACCTCCCATAATGCGGCGCGCACGCTAAGATAACGTTGATAGCTATTGCCAAGGCGTTCGTCCTCGTCGGGGGCGTAATATCCGCGCGCCTGGGCCGCGATGGCGTCGTCAAGCTCGGCTTTTAAATCAGCCTGACTGGGCAGGCCCGGCGCGGCGGCCAGCAGGGCCATTGCTGCCTGTTTGATAGGAGCGGCTTCCTTGGTGATGTTAGGCCTCATCCCAGCCCTGCGGATTGCGCGCGCGTTTACGCAGCCAGATAACCCCGCGCAGATCGGCGATGGAGACAATCAGCCGGCCAAAATTGGTATATTTAGATACGCCATGTTCGCGGGCGCGATGGTTGACCGGCATAAATTCGGCGCTATAGCCTTCGCGCATCATCAGGGCGGGGATATAGCGGTGGATGTGGTCAAAATAGGGAAGGCGCAAAAACGCCTCGCGCTTAAACACTTTCAGCCCGCAACCCGTATCATTGCATTCATCCTTGAGCAGCCATTTGCGCACCCCATTGCCAAATTTAGACGCCATGCGTTTGGCGGCCGTGTCCTTGCGCTTAGTGCGCTCTCCGCCGATAAGGGCGAGAGTGTCCGCCGCGCCTTTACGGGTTAAGGCCGCGTACAGCGCCGGAATATCGGCCGGATCATTTTGCATATCCCCGTCTAAGGTAGCGATAATTTCGCCCTTGGCCGCGAGTATGCCCGTGCGCACGGAGCGGCTCTGGCCGGCGTTTTCGCGGTGGGATACGGCGCGTAGATTGGGCAACTCACTTTTGAGCGCAGTCAAGCGCTCTAATGTGGCATCGGTGGAGCAGTCATTGACAAATATCATTTCATAGGGCGTGCCCGACAGGGCCGCGTCGATTTCGCGCGCGAGCGGGCCGACATTGTCCTCTTCATTATAGACGGGGATAACGACACTGATTTTTGGTGTATTGATAGCCATGGGGCGCTCCAATGATTTCATTGGTAATGGCACGGGCAGGGGAACCTTGCAAGGCGCGCTGGTGATGTTGGCTATGATTGAAAGTGGAAGACCGAACCCTAACCCAAAGGGGACTCACAGTTGGCTGCTACGTTCCCGTCCTGACCAGGTATACAAGACCTTCGTCCAAAGCCGATCTTCCGAGGCGGCTTATGCCAAATCAAAGCGGGGAGCGCAAGGGGGTAGACGTCCTATAAGCCACCGAGAAAAGCCTCTAGCGCCACCATGTCTTCGGGCATTTCGCTATCAAATTGCACAGGCTCTTTGGTTATCGGGTGGATAAAGCCAAGGGTTTTGGCGTGCAGAGCTTGGCGCTTAAATGTGCGTAATGTGCTTTTGGCCCGCGCTTCGGGGTCCGCCTTCATTGCCTTAAAGGCGCGCTGTTTACCGTAGAGCGGATCGCCGAGCAGCGGGCAGCCAATATGGCCCATATGCACGCGGATTTGATGGGTGCGGCCTGTCTCAAGATTACATTGCACCTTGGACGCCATTGGCGTGCCCACGGCGCTATTAGGCTGTTGGCCATAGCCCTTAAGCAGTTTGTAATTGGTTATGGCGAGCTTGCCGCTCTCACTTTCTGGCAATTCGCCATAGCGAAATAAATCGGCGTTAGAGCGTTCTTTGACCACGCCCATTTTCTTGCGGTCATGTTTGGAGCGCGACAGGCGGGTTTCAATACGGCCTTCGCGCGGCTTAGGGCCGGAGCGGACAAAGCAAATATAGGTGCGCTCTACCGTGTGTTTGGCAAATTGCCTCGACAGGCCTTGATGGGCTTGGTCGGATTTTGCCACCACTAAAAGCCCCGATGTGTCCTTATCAATACGGTGGACAATGCCGGGGCGCAGCACGCCGCCAATGCCTGATAATGTGCTCTCGCCGTGCTCGTCGCGGCAATGGTGGAGCAGGGCATTGACCAAGGTTCCATTACGGTTACCCACGGCCGGATGCACGGTCATGCCCGCAGGTTTATGCACGATGAGCAAATGTTCGTCCTCATAGATAATGGTCAGGGGAATGTCTTCTGGCTCCGGCGTGTCGGACTGGGCCGGCGGCACGGTGATGGTATATTCCGCTTCTTCTAGGATTTTCGCGCGCGGGCGCAATTCCACCACGCCGTCAACGCGCACTTCGCCCTCATCCATCAAAGCTTTGACGCGCACGCGCGACAGGCCCGACCAATTGGCAAGCCAGCGGTCAAGGCGAATGCCGACATCTTCAAAATGGGCAATGCGCGTTAGGATTTGTAGTTTGGTTTTTTCACTCATGGCGTAATCTTTGGGCGGCTAGCTGCCTCGTTGCACCAGATTTAAAAACCGGTCTTGCAGGGCAGGGTTGGTTTTAAATTCGCCGGTAAAGCGCGTGGTGATGGTGGAGACATTAGGCTGATGTACGCCGCGCGTGGCCATGCATTCATGCACGGCGTCAATCATAATCGCCGTGCCGCGCGGCTTAAGCGCCCCGTCAATGGCATCGGCGATTTGCGCGGTCATGGTTTCTTGGGTCTGTAATCTTTTGGCAAATATCTCTACCACGCGGGCGAGTTTGGAAATGCCGACAACCTTATCGGTCGGCAGATACGCCACATGGGCCGTGCCTAAAAACGGGGCAATATGATGCTCGCAATGGCTCTGCACCGCGATGTCGCGCAACACTACCATATCGTCATAGCCGGACACGTCTTCAAATACGCGCGACAGCTCTTTGGCGGGGTCCGCGTCATAGCCGGCAAACCATTCTTTGTAGGCATTAACCACGCGCTTGGGCGTATCCTTTAGCCCTTCGCGGTTTGGGTTATCGCCAGCCCAGGCCAGCAATGTGCGCACGGCGGCCCTCGCTTGCTCCTCGGTCGGGCGAGCATAAGGCTCCACCGCTTTCAGTATCGGCTTTTTGGTTTTCTTGGCGCTCATAATAGCTCTCACAATAATAGATGGCCCTTATATGGGAAAACATAGGGGGAAATCTAGTGCTATGATTCGCAATCGGGATATTCGCTCAGCAGGTCAAAGCGGCGCAAATCTTCCATGGTTAGCCAATATATTCCGCTAGGCGGGGCGGCCGCGCGGGTGAAAATATAAAAGCCCGGCGTGATGCCCATGTCCTTTAAAAACCGTTTGTGCAGGCCTTCAAATTCATCGCGGCGGCCATTGCGCATGTCATCTTGCCCGCTCTCGTAATAGGCATTGCCCCAACTATGCACGCCAATGCGCGCGCCGCATTCCATGGTGCGCCGCGTCCCAGAGAGAAATAAATCCACCGCTCCAGAGGCGATATAGCTATCGCCCTCCAAATGCATCGCAAGGCCAGATGCGCGAAAATGGCGAGCAATGCGCAAATTGGCAAGGCTGTCATGGGTGCCGCCCATGGATTTAAGCACGAGGGTTTTGACGGCGGGATTATCGCGGGTAAACCGCTTCATATCCGCGATAGAGCGCCCGTCGGTCACGCCATAGCCATAAGCGCGCTCCCCGCTCACCTCAAAGCGCAGCAGGTCAGGGTCGGGGCGAGTCTGCGTGTAAAT
The DNA here is from genome assembly GCA_036478975.1 of Robiginitomaculum sp. Classification (GTDB taxonomy): domain Bacteria; phylum Pseudomonadota; class Alphaproteobacteria; order Caulobacterales; family Maricaulaceae; genus Robiginitomaculum. The sequence goes on from JAZGFA010000120.1 coordinate 4,870, forward strand.
GGCCAGACCTGTGCCGAGGGTCAGTAGGGCCAGCGTAATAGGAATATAAAACTTCATGCGGCCTTTGTGGGGGCGGCGGGGAGTATATGCAAGCATGCCCTTTTTTTCCGTTCATCCCCGCCTC
>JAZGFA010000121.1:0-2681 GCA_036478975.1 Robiginitomaculum sp.
GGCGATAATAAAGCGGCCTGTCTTGTGGCTGATAATATTTCCGAAGCGCGCTCCCAGCCATATTGGGCGAAATTGCGCGCCTTTTGCCATGTGGTGCGCGGCGAAATCCCTGCCGCCGAATTGACAGCGGATTTACTAGAGCGCACGGGCCATAGCGCGCCTCATTTTTACGCGGCGCTTGCCCGCGCAACCGGACTAAAAATTGATGACCCCGTGGTCACAAATCATGAGCCATTACTTGTCGCCATGGCGCGATTTTCCGGCGCAAGCCTGCCGCCGCCGGCGGCGGATTCAGGCGATGCTACGCTGTCAAATCTGCTAAAAGACGCACTTAAACTAACGCCCTCAGAACTTGGGCAGCGCCTATCGGTCCTGACTTTGATGAGCCAAAACGGCGATGATGAAAGCCCCGTGGGTGGCTATTTTGATTTGGATGAAACCATGAGGCGTGCTGATGCAAGCTCTTGGGGTCAGCTTTACGGCGTGGTGACAACCAGTACGGATATGGGCACGAGCGCTAAGGCGGCGGGGGAGCTTTTGCGCCGCGCCGATGCCAAGGGATTGCTCGCGCCGTTCGCGGCGTTGCTGGGCGATAGCCTTGCGATTATCCCCGCCCATTTACGCGCGCAGGGTCATATTCCGACCTTCGCCAAGCTCGCTGTGGCAGAAAATGATTTAGGCGCATTGCGCGGACTTTACGAGGCTCTGCCGGCTAATGACCGCGGTAAAATGCGCCTTGCGCTGGCCTCTGACGCGCTCGGCAATGGGTTTATGATGGGGGCGCTAGGTCAGGATATGACGCGCGAGCTTGCGGGCAATGGCCCCAATGGAGGTGCAGGACGTAGCCGCGCCGTGCGTGACGCCTTTATCGCCGTAAGCCTTGGGGCGCAATTATCGGAAGATAGCGCCCTTAGCCTAGCGGATTATAACGGACATTTAACCGGCCGCGCCGCCGCGCCGGGGGCATTGCTAGCTCTAAAAGCGGCGAGCGAGCGCGGCGCACGGGCGGAAACCGCCTTGCGGGCGGCTTCTATATTAGGCGAGGGCGGGCCGCAAAACCTGCGCGCCGATAGTCTTGGCTCCGTGCTATCCGCTTTGCAGGCTGCCGGCTTGCAAGAGCTAGCGGGCAGGCTCGCGGCTGAAGATTTCCTTGCGGGAAAATAGAGCGTGAATGATAGGGACGCCATTGACGGGTTTTTAGAAATGATGAGCGCGGAGCGCGCCGCCTCAGATAATACGCTCGACGCCTATCGCCGCGATTTAATCGACCTTAGCGCCATGACAAAAGGCGGCGCAATATCGGCGAAAACCGCCACCCTTGAGCGCTGTCTTAGCGGGTTTGAGCGGGCGGGTCTGGCGGCGTCTACGGCGGCGCGCAAGCTGTCGGCGATGAAGCAGTTTTATAAGTTTTTGCAAGTTGACGGTATTCGCAAGGATAATCCGGCCATGCATTTACGCGGGCCGAAACTTGGCCGCCCTTTGCCAAAAATTTTAACAGAAGATGATGTGGACGCTCTGTTTAAGGCGGCAGAAGTGGATACCTCCCCTAAGGGGCTGCGTCTTTTGTGTCAGCTTGAAATTCTCTATGCGGGCGGGCTGCGCGTCTCCGAGCTTGTCTCCCTGACTACGATTAAAACCAAACGGCGTGATAAATGTTTGATGATTAAGGGCAAGGGCGGACGAGAGCGCATTGTGCCGCTGACCGGCGCGGCCCTGCGCGCGATTGCTAGCTGGCTCGCCGTGCGTAAAACCACCTTGCCTGCGGGGGAGGGCGGGAAGACCCGCGCCGCGCCCTATCTGTTTCCCTCGCGCGGTAAGTCTGGTCATATGACCCGTGAGCGCTTTGCCCAGAGCCTAAAACAGCTTGCCATTGACGCGTGGCTGCCTCCGTCCCAAGTGTCGCCCCATGTGCTGCGCCATGCCTTTGCTACCCATTTGCTGGCGCGCGGGGCGGATTTGCGCAGCGTGCAAAAACTGCTTGGTCACGCCGATATTTCGACGACGCAAATTTATACCCATGTGCTTGATGAGCGCCTTAAAGAGCTTGTACTGACACGTCACCCGCTAGCGAAGAAACACAGCGCAAAGGATTAGCTTGGCAAGGCGCTAGCCCCTGCTATGATGCGCCCTACGATTCCAATAGAGACATTTATATGCCCAATACTGCTCGTACATATCTTGATTTTGAACGCCCGCTAGCCGAGCTTGATAGCAAAATTAGCGACCTTAGCGCGATGGCGGGTAAGGACAGCACGGTTAATGTGGCTAAGGAAATCGCCCAGCTTCAGGCCAAATCCGATAAACAGCTTGAGGCGATTTATAAAAAAATTGGCCCGTGGGAGAAAACCCAAGTCGCGCGCCATCCGCAGCGGCCGCATTTCTCGCAATATGTAACCCACCTCGTTAGCGACTACACGCCATTATCGGGCGACCGTAAATTTGGTGATGATGATGCCCTGCTTGGCGGGCTAGGCCGTATTGGCGGGCGCGCCGTATTGGTCATGGGCCATGAGAAGGGCAAGGACACCGCCTCGCGTCTTAAGCATAATTTCGGCATGGCTAACCCCGAAGGCTACCGCAAGGCCGTGCGCCTGATGGATTTGGCCGAGCGTTTTAACCTGCCCGTGATTAGCTTTGTCGATACGGCAGGCGCTTATCCGGGGCGCGGGGCAGAAGAGCGC
>JAZGFA010000122.1:0-4419 GCA_036478975.1 Robiginitomaculum sp.
ACCACATAGATTTTATGGGCGCGCAGGGCTTGGTTGATGTGGTGAACAATGGTGACATTTTCCACGTCATAAAGGCTCTCGCCCTCAAGCATGCCGCGTTCCATGAGGATTTTTTCAATCTGCTCCATGCCCGCTTCGTTAAAGGTCGCGGATTTTGCCTTTTCGTCAACGTCATAGCCTTCTTTATCAATCAGCGGAATAATCGTGTCGATGATGCGGTAAAAGTCAGATTTATCGTCGGTAGGGCCAGAAATGATGAGCGGGGTGCGGGCTTCGTCGATGAGGATGGAGTCAATCTCATCAATAATGCAGAAAACGTGACCGCGCTGGGACATTTCTTCGAGGCTGTATTTCATATTATCGCGGAGATAATCAAAGCCAAATTCATTGTTGGTGCCGTAAGTAATATCGCAGGCATAGGCTTCGCGGCGCTCCATGTCGGTTTTGCCGTGAACGATGACGCCCGTGGTCAGACCTAAAAATCCGTAGACTTCGCCCATCCACTCCGCATCGCGGGCGGCGAGGTAATCATTGACCGTAATGACGTGAACGCCTTTTTCACTAATAGCGTTGAGATAGGCGGCAAGGGTGGCGACAAGGGTTTTGCCTTCGCCCGTGCGCATTTCCGCTATCTCGCCCTTATGCAGGGCAATGCCGCCAATCAGCTGCACATCGTAATGGCGCTGACCGAGCGTGCGCTTGGCCGCTTCGCGCACAACGGCGAAAGCTTCTGGCAGAAGGTCGTCAAGGGTTTCTCCGGCCTTAAAGCGGGCCTTAAACGCATCGGTTTTAGCCCTAAGCTCCGCGTCGGTTAGCGGCAGGACGCTGTCTTCTAGGCCGTTAATTTTAGCGACTAGGGGCCGCATTTTCTTAAGGCGGCGGTCGTTTTCGGTTCCGAAAATCTTTTTAGCGATAGTGAGCATAGGTGGTAACCCTAAATAATGTTTTGGTTGTCGCGGCGCTTGTTGACGCAATGGTCATGGCAATCGCCGTAAAATCCCGTTAATCCTTGTTGGTGACTTAAGGACGGTAGTGCTTTAAGTCAATGAAACGGCCCGTAAATTTTCAGTAATTGGGCGATAATTATACGGAGCAGAGCAGTGAGATACTGGACATGTCATAGTCTTGGAAGACGCCGCGCCATGCGGAGTGCCTTTGGGTTTGTAATAATAAGCTCTACGGCCTTGTTTAGCGCCTGCTCTAGCGGCGGGCAGGGGGATGCTAGCGTTATCACGGACGCCGTACGCGCCGGAGAAACGGTGATTGCTCGCGTCGACTCAACTCCGATTTACGCCTCAGATATAAACCGCGCCGCGATAGCTGCGGGGGCGCTTGAGGCGGGGGAGAGCCTTAAACCGGAAGACCCTGCCTATTCTGGACTTATGGACGAGCTTGTTGACCAGCGCCTATTGGCCCTGCGCGGGCAAAATAGCGGTCTTAGCCAAGGGGCGCTCGCCCAAAGCCGTTTGCAAACCGCGCGCGAGCGTATTTTAGGCAATCTGGTGGTTGAAGAGCATATCGCCGCCACGGTCACTGACGGGGCGGTGCGCGCGCTTTACGATACCCAAATCAAATTGCGCAAGGCGAGCGTTGAGCTGCGCGCCAGCCATATTCTTGTGGAAACGCGCGAGCAAATTGACGCCGCGGCAAAGCGCCTGAAGGCGAAAGAGGATTTCGCTAAAATCGCGCGCGCCGTGTCGACCGATGAAGGCTCGCGCCTTGACGGGGGGGATTTGGGCTATTTCGCCGCTGACGCCATGGTTACGCCGTTCTCTAAGGCGGTTTTCGCGCTAAAGGACGGGGAAACATCAGAGCCGTTTGAAACCCAATTTGGCTGGCACATTGCCACAGTAACGGCGCGCCGCACGGTTCCAGTTCCGAGCTTTGAGGATATGCGCGCAGAAATTATTAGCTATATGACCTTTGACGAAATTAAGGGTTTGCTAGAAGACTTGCATGAAAATGCGAGTATTGAAATTATAAGTAAACCTGCGGCGCTCGTCCCCGTTTTGCGCGCGCTGGACGAAGCGCCTCAAACCGAAGATTTACCCGCTAAAGAAGAGCCTAAAGATGAGCATTAAAATTTCCCCCTTTGCGCCAGAGAATTTCCCGGTTTTGCCCCCGATAGCGGGTTTTGATATGGCCACTGCTGAGGCCGGCGTACGTTATCAGGGGCGCACGGATTTATGGGTGCTGCGTGGTGTGTCTGGCACGCAAATGGCAGGCGTGTTTACACAAAACAAATGCCCGGGTGCGCCGGTGGATTGGTCGCGCACAGCGCTCGGCATAGAGCGCGGCGATGCGCCCTGTCTTGTCGTGGTCAATTCTGGCACGGCAAATGTGTTTTCAGGTCAAAAGGGCCGCGACGCCGTGGTTGAAACCGCGCAAGGCGTAGCCGATATATTCGGCGGTGAGCCGCAGGCGGTATTTCTCGCTTCGACCGGTGTTATCGGGGAGCCGCTCGACGCGTCTAAGGTCACGGTTAAACTGCCGGAAATGGCGGCGGAGATGGATGGCGATGGCTGGGAAGCGGGCGCGCGCGCCATTATGACCACCGACACTTATGCTAAGGGCGCGAGCGCGACCTGCGAGATTGACGGGGCGGCTATCACCATTAATGGCATCGTTAAAGGCTCTGGCATGATAGCGCCGGATATGGCGACCATGCTCGGCTATATGGCGACCGACGCCAATATTGATCAGGCCGTATTACAGGCATTGCTATCAGCGTTAACCCAGACCAGCTTTAACGCCATTACCGTGGATAGCGACACGTCCACATCCGATACGGTTATGCTTGCGGCGAGCTGTCAGGCGGGCCATGCGCGCATTAGCGATATTGATGATGCGCGCCTTGGCGGCTTTAAAATCGCGCTTAGCGGCGTTATGCAAGATTTGGCCCTGCAAGTGGTCAAGGACGGGGAAGGCGCGAGAAAATTTGTCACCATTAAAGTGAGCGGCGCGGTTAGCGACGCGAGCGCAAAACGCATTGGCCTTTCCGTGGCGAATTCCCCGCTAGTTAAAACCGCCATTGCCGGCGAAGACGCTAATTGGGGACGTATTGTTATGGCCGTTGGCAAGGCGGGAGAACCCGCCGAGCGCGACTTGTTATCCATTTCTATGGGGTCGCATGTGCTAGCGAGCGAGGGCCAACTTGCGCCAAATTATAAAGAAGAAGACGGGGCGGCCTATATGAAAAACGCTGAGCTAACCCTGTCGATTGATATGGGGCTAGGCAAGGGAAGCGCCACCGTTTGGACCTGCGATTTAACCCATGGATATATTGACATCAATGCCGATTACAGAAGCTAAATCGCCCGTCTTGCTGGTTGTTGCCTGCGCCGTACTCGACGCGGACGGGCGCGTGCTTATGGCCCAAAGGCCTAAGGGCTCTCGCCATGCCGGCCAGTGGGAATTTCCCGGTGGCAAAATCGAGGCAGGGGAGACGCCGGAGCAGGCGCTTGTGCGCGAGCTGTATGAGGAACTGCGCATTGAGCCCTGCGAGCGCTGCCTTCAGCCCTTCTCATTTGCTAGTTACGCCTATCCCGACATGCATCTTTTAATGCCGCTATATCTGTGTCGCCAATGGGACGGGATAGCCCGCCCGCAAGAAGGGCAAAATATCAAATGGGTGATGCCCGCCAAAATTCCAGATTTAGACCTTGTGCCGGCGGATATAGAGCTTGCGCGCGAAATAGCTGATCGCCTTCGCGGCGGCCGGAGATATGAATAGGGCTTTACTTCACCATAAAAAAGCCCCCGTTCCATAATAGGAGACGAGGGCTTGAATTTGATAGAATAAGTAAAGCTTACTTTTTCTTGCGCTGCTCGCCTTTTTTGCGGGCTGCAACAATGCCGCGGCCTGTTGTGCGCTCTGCGATACGGGCAGATTTGCCGCGAAGTTCACGCAGATAGTAAAGCTTGGCGCGGCGAACCTTGCCCTTACGCTTAACAATGATTTCCTCAACAAGCGGGGAATATACAGGGAAGACGCGTTCTACGCCTTCGCTATAACTGATTTTGCGAACCGTGAAGCTCTCATTGACGCCCGTACCAGAGCGGGCAATGCAGACGCCTTCAAAGGCTTGCAGACGGGTACGCGTACCCTCCGTAATGCGAACCTGCACCGTTAGCGTATCGCCAGCGGAAAAGTCAGGGATGGTTTTACCAGAAGAAAGCAAGCGCGCCTCTTCAGCTTTGTTTAGTTTTTCAATCACGTTCATGACCGTCTCCTTTTTTGCGCAGATAAGCCTGATAGAGATCCGGCCTGCGCGCACGGGTAATCTCAATTTGTTTCTCAAATCGCCAATCCGCCACAGCTTTGTGGTTTCCTGACAATAGCACCGAAGGAATTTCCATTCCTTCAAATTCTCTTGGCTTTGCATAGAGCGGATACTCAAGGAGTCCGTCTTCAAAGCT
>JAZGFA010000123.1:0-6869 GCA_036478975.1 Robiginitomaculum sp.
ACCTTCAAACGTAAAAACACATCTACTTATGTCAGTGTAAGCAGGTTTACGCGGCGGCGCAATCAAAGACAGCCAAGCGGCGGCTATCCTCTAAGCGGCATTGCTCTCTTGGCCTTCAATCAGCATAGCAAACAGGCTCTCGCGGGTTGGGGCGGCGCGTAATCTGGCCCGTGCATCTTCGCGGCGCAGTAGGCGCGATACCCGCGCGAGCGCCCGCAAATGCTCCGCGCCCGCATGTTTTGGCGCCAGCAATAATACGACTAAATCCACAGGACGGTCATCGACGCTTTCATAATCAATCGGCGTGCCAAGATGCTCGCGCTCTAAAACCGCGTTTAACAGGTCACGTTCATTGACGCCGCTCAGGCCAATATCCGGGCACTGCATAGCCAGGGTGGTCAGATCCTTAAACAGTTGTTTCTTGCTCGAAACCTGCAGGGACGGCGCAACGCACTGGGCGCGAAATAATGAATCAAAGGGCATAGTGTGGCTTTGGGTTTTGTGGTTAGGGCGATAATTAGCCCATAATGGCGCGCTATTACCCAATCAAAGGCCCCGCGTCAACGCTAGCTTTCAGCGAAGCTGACGCGGGTTAATAAGGCTAATGCCCGCGATTAGGGTCAATCCAGCCGACATTACCATCGGAGCGTTTAAACACCACATTCACCTCTCCGTGGGCGGCGTTGCGAAACACTACGGCCCCCGTATCGGACAGGCCAAGTTTTAGGGCCGCCATGGCCACGGTCATTGTATTAATCGTGGCGCTGCTCTCGGCGATTACCATAGGCTCTGCGGGCGGGGCCTTATCATGCTCGTCATCATCACCGCGCACGGGGTTTTCTAAAATAAACATCGCCATGGCCTCGCCTTGGCCTTGGGCTTGGTGGGATTTAAGGCGGCGCGAATAGCGGCGCAGACGTTTTTCCGTATGGTCTAGGGCGTCATCGGCGGCGGCGTAGGCCGTGGCCGCGTCGGAGGATCCTTGCATGGAAACCCCGGATGGCAAATTCACATCACACACAACGCGAAAGCCGGAGCCTTCCTTAGAGATAACCACATGGGCGTCCCCTTCTCGGTGTATATATTTATCCATCATGTCATCTAGTCGGTCGGTAATTCTCTCCTTAATTGCGGGTGAAACGTCGATGTTTTTGTTGACAATCTGAATTTGCATATGCGTCCTCTCTGTTTGAAGTCAGGACACCATAGCACAGAATTGCGCGCCGCTATAGGGTCGGCTTATAAATTTTTGGTAACAAGAGCGAAACAAAGTTTCACTGCAATAAGTGCCGTAAGAGCGTTTCTCCAGAAACGCTGGCTAGTAACAGTGAAGCGCTATCTAACCCGCATGTTTAAGCATGCGGCGGCGTTCTACGCTGCTTTGAATGCCGAGGGCTTCGCGGTATTTTGCTACGGTGCGGCGGGCAATATCGATGCCTTCGGCGCGTAAAAGATCGACAATTTTATCATCCGACAGCACGTTTTTCAGCGTCTCTTCGCCGATTAGGCCTTTAATGCGGTGGCGCACGGCCTCGGCGCTATGGGCCTCGCCGCCGCCAAGGGCGGGAATGGCCGAAGTGAAGAAGTATTTTAGCTCGAATGTGCCGCGCGGCGTTGCCATATATTTATTAGAGGTCACCCGCGACACTGTGCTTTCGTGCATTTCAATGGCGTCTGCTACCGTGCGCAAATTTAGCGGGCGTAAATGGTCGATGCCGTAAGCAAAGAAGCCGTCTTGCTGTTTCACAATTTCGGTGGAGACTTTTAAAATCGTGCGGGCGCGCTGGTCGAGTGATTTAACGAGCCAGCTCGCATTGGCTTGACATTCGGTCATAAAGGTTTTCACGCCCTCATCTTTGGAGCTATCAACAATTTGCGCGTAATAGCGAGAATTAACCAGCACGCGCGGCAAGGTGGCGCTGTTAAGCTCGACGCCCCATGTGCCGCCGGGCTGCTCGCGGATAAAGACGTCCGGCTCTACTACGGCGGCGGCATTGCCGCCATATGCCAGACCCGGTTTGGGCGATAGGCTTCGCAGGCGAGCCACAAGCACCGTAAGCCCGTCCTTATCCACTCCGCAAAGCCGAGTTAATGTGGCCATGTCGCGTTTGGCGAGCAAAGGCAGATTATCCAGTAGCGCCTGCATCGGCGCGTCAAGCTCGCCGCGCTCGCGTAATTGCAAGGACAGACATTCGGCCAAATCGCGGGCTAAAACCCCCGTCGGCTCAAAGCTATGCATCATAGTCAGCATGGATTTAACCGCGCTTTGGCTCGCGCCAAGATTTTGCGCAATCTCGTCTATGCTTGCGCGCATATAGCCGTTTTCGTCAACATGATCGATAAGATGCGCGCCAATAAGGCGGCGCTTATCGTCGGTCACGCTCATGGCGAGCTGCTCCATTAAATGCTCTGATAGGGTGATTTCCTTGGCCGTATTGCTGGCCGCGTCATAATCACCGCTGCTGGAAAAAGAGCCGCCGCTGGCGCTCGCCTTTGACCAATCAATTTCGCCGCCCGAGGATTGCACCGGCTCGGCCATTTGCTGGGCCATCTCGCCCGGAGACGCGTCTTCATATTGGGTGTGTAGGGGCGTATCCATCGCCTCGGCCGCCTTGCCGGGGGCTTCGCTTAGGCGCAATTCTTCAAGGCCGGTTTCGCTTTCACTTCGGCCCTCATCTTCGCCGCGCCGGTTTTCATCCCCGGTGCCGCGCTCAAGCAAAGGATTGCTCTCAAGCTGCTCTTCGACAAAGCTCGCCAGTTCAATATTGGAGAGTTGCAAAAGCTTAATCGCCTGCTGCAATTGCGGCGTCATCACCAGAGACTGGCTCTGCCTCATCTTTAGCTGTGGACTCATTGCCATTTTAGCTATCCCATTTCCCATTATATCTGCGGGCTCTATTTCCCTTAAGGGGGCCCTTAATATAGGCAGTAACAGGTAAAGTTTAAAGATGCGTTGCTAAATGGCATTTTAGGCACGATTCTTGCTAGGGCGTGAAACATAAAGCTAATTTTATGCAGGCTAGGTGAATTTTTCGCCCAGATAAAGCCTGCGCACTTCGGGGTTAGCGCGAATTTGTTCCGGCGTACCTTCAAACAAGACATTGCCCTCAAACATGATGGAGGCGCGGTCAACAATATCGAGGGTTTCGCGCACGCGATGATCAGTGATTAAAACCCCAAGCCCGCGCTCTTTTAGATATCGAATAAGCTCTGAAATCTCGGCAATGGCGATAGGATCAATGCCGGTAAACGGCTCATCTAATAGGATAAAGCTAGGGCGCGAGGCCAGAGCGCGGGCAATCTCTACGCGGCGACGCTCACCACCGGACAGGGCCAAGGCCGGACTATTTTTAATATGGGTAATGTGCAGCTCTTCTAACAAAGCATCGACATTATCATCCCATTTTTTGCGGTCAGGCTCGGTCAGCTCAACCACGGATTTGATATTTTGATAGACGCTCATGCCGCGAAAAATTGACGCTTCTTGCGGCAAATACCCGACCCCAAGGCGGGCGCGTTGATACATAGGCAATTGAGTGATGTCTTGGCCGTCGAGGGATATATTGCCCCTATCGGCCTCAACCAGTCCCATAATCATGTAAAAACATGTGGTCTTGCCCGCCCCATTTGGCCCCATAAGCGCGACGATTTCTCCGCGCTTAACCGACAGACTGACCCCCTTCACCACATCACGGTTGCCGTAGGTTTTACCAATCGACGACGCCGCAAGGCCCGTCAACGGCGCGGCGGCGGCATTTGCAATGGAGTTTTGTGGCATGGGTTTATCGAGCATAATTAGCCGGGATTACTATCATTAGAATTTTGATTGATAATAATCGACGGGCGTCCGCTCGTGCAGGCGCGGCCCTTACACGTGCCTTCTAATACCGCTTCGCGGCTAATCAAATTATAAACAAACCGCTCAGTCGTGCCGACATTTCCCGTATCATCGCCAATAATCACATTGCCGGTGACGATAATCGTATCAGAAGCCTTGATATAAACGCCTTTTTGCCCGCGAATTTTTTGATCCGGCGCGATGTAATAAAAGCTGCCCGTAGCGTCAATACGGGTAACGTCCCCAAGCCGTCCATTAGCGAGCTGCTCCCGGCGCAGTTCCATACGGTCAGAAAGGATACGCGTGCCCTCCTGGATAACCTCCACTTGCCCCGTTAAAATCGTCACAGCGCCTTCATATTCAATTTTATCCGCGTCAATTTTTATCGGCGCGTCACCGCCAAAAGCAAATTGCGCATGGGAAACTTGCGGCGCGGCCAGAGGTAAAACCATAAGCGCGGCGAGGCAAAGTGCGGGTTTAATAAAAACATTCATGGCGTCGTCTCCAAATCAGTTGGGCTTACGCTAGCATCATTTTTCGGCTCGGGCAAAATAATGCCAGTTACATTCCCGTAAAAAACAAAGCGCGTATAATTATTGACTATCTTATAACTGTCCCCCTGAACGCTACCAAAACGGCCCGTGCAGGAGATTTTTTCATCCCCCTCTACGGTTTTCTCTACCGCGTGGATGCGCGCATGGCTGGTCTGGCAAATATAGCCGTCATCTATGCGGACGCTCACGTCACTGCGCAGCTCCATGGTCTGGGCTTTGCTGTCATAAATACCTTCTTTAGCGGTGATATTAGAGGCGTCTGCCTCTCCGCTTCGGCTAAATTTCAGCACCGGATTTATCAAGCGCACCGCGTCGAGGCTTGCGCGAGAGCGCACCGCATAATCCGCCGTAAGCGTATAAGGAACGCCGTCGCTATCCATGCCGTTATAACGCGGATTGGTCATGCGCACGCTTTCGGTCTCCTCCGTATTGACCACGAGTTTTTCTGGGCCTTCGACGATATAATAGGCGAGCAGGGCCAAAAGCAGGCCAGAGCCTAAAACCAAAACAAAGCGAAACAGTTTGACAAAGCGCGAATGACGGCGCGCGGCATTAAGGGTTAGGGAGCGGCGCGGTTCCCACAGCCCCGCATTGCCGCTAGCCGTGCTCGTAAGCGCGGCGTTCATGGACGCGGCTGCATGTTGATTAAAATGGCCATAGGACCACAATAACGGGTTTTACAAATCTGCCCAATAAATAATCGGTCATGTAACATCATTCTGAGGATGGTTATTCCTATGACGGACGGCGCATGGTGTGGGAGAAAATATCCACCCCGTCCCAGCCGGCAATATCAAGATTGGCGCGGGTTGGCATAAAGTCAAAACAGGCTTGGGCCATATCGAGCCGCCCTTCACGCATAAGCCGCGCGGTCAAAACCCGTTGAAGCTGATGCAAATACAAAACGTCAGACGCGGCATAGGTAAGCTGGGCTTCGGACAAAGTGTCGGCGGCCCAGTCGGAGCTTTGCTGATGCTTGGACAAATCAATCGAGAGTAATTCCTTACACAAATTCTTTAGCCCGTGACTATCCGTATAGGTGCGCACAAGGCCGGATGCGATTTTGGTGCAAAAAATCGGCGCAGTCATAATGCCAAGGTCACGCTTCATCATCGCCACGTCAAAGCGGGCAAAGTGAAAGATTTTCTCCACATCCGGATTGGCCATCAAGGCTTTCAGATTGGGCGCGTCGTAGGAATCTCTATCCATCTGCACAATATGCGCGTCCCCGTCCCCGGCGGAAAGCTGCACAAGGCATAATTTATCGCGCACAAGCGAGAGGCCTTGGGTTTCCGTGTCCACGGCAACGCTCGCGCCAAAATCAAGCCCGTCGGGTAAATCGTTTTTATGAAGGTGAATGGTCATAGGCTCTAGCTTTCGCGGCAGGTTTAAGGATTGCCCTGTGCTAACGGCGCGGGCGTGAAATTACAATGTTTTATTACGCCTAGCGCCTATGACGCTTCAAATTATTTTCCGAGTATAATGCCTGTTTTTCGGCGTCATGAAGTTTTTAACATGGTAGAAGCGCCTATGACCTTGCAAACCTTATCCCATGACGCGGCCTATGCCGTGATTAAAACCAAAGACATTTCCTATGACGGGAAATTATTTGTTGGCGTGGTTAGCACGGGGATATTTTGCCGCCCCGCCTGTCCGGCGCGCTTGCCGCTACAAAAAAATTGCCAGTTTTTTTCCGGCGCGCAGGAGGCGCTTGCGGCGGGGTTTCGCGCCTGTAAACGCTGTCACCCCGCCGCCCTGCCCGGCGCGCCGCGCGCCCTCGTCAAACGGCTTATTGCCCTTGTCGAAGACCAGCCAGAACGCCGCTGGGGCGAAGCGGATTTGCGTGCCCTTGCCATTGACCCGTCCACGGCAAGGCGGCAATTTCGAGCGCGCTTTGGCCTGTCCTTTAGCGCCTATGCCCGCCAAAGACGCCTTGGACTTGCGGCGCAAAATTTATCAGGCGGCGCAAATGTGATTGAGGCGCAACTTATGGCGGGTTACCAATCGGCGAGCGGGTTTCGCGCCGCCTTTGGCAAAGCGTTCGGCGCGCCGCCGGCGGGAAATTCCCTGACGCCCCTGCTAATTGATTGGCTCGATAGCCCGCTTGGCCCTATCCTCGTCGTGTGTGACGAGCGCGCGCTTTACATGGTTGAATTTACCGCGCGCAAATTGCTCGATACGAAAATGGCACGGCTGTCGATAAAAACCGGGCGGGTTATTTTGCCGGGGCGCACGCCGATAACCGCGCAAATTGGAGCCGAACTTAAAGCCTATTTTTCGGGCGCGCTCCATGACTTTAAAACCCCGCTACGCATGATTGGCACCGATTTTCAAAAGCGCACATGGCGCGCCCTGATGACTATTCCTTACGGGCAGACATGGACTTACAAAGACCTCGCCATTGATGTCGGTAGCCCCAAGGGCGCGCGGGCTGTCGCCGGCGCAAATGCCAATAATACGCTCGCCATTATCATTCC
>JAZGFA010000124.1:0-3473 GCA_036478975.1 Robiginitomaculum sp.
AATTTAGATACAGCCGCCTTAAACCTCAAACCTGAATATGCTCATGCCGCGGGCGCGCTCGTCAAAGCTAAGCTTGCGGTTGATCGGTGCGTGGGCGCGCTGGCGGCAATTTTCACGCTCGCATAAATGACAATTTACGCCAATGGGCGTGGGGTCAAGATTATCAAGATTGATTTTGCGGGCATAGGTAAGGCGCGGAGCATAGGCAATATCGCAGCCAATCCCAATCGCCAGTTTTTGCGCCTCGCGCCCATGGCCGCCCCCGGCCCGCGTCACGGTTCGGGCTATGGAAAAATAGGTAGTTTCATCCGGCATTTCGATAATTTGCGTGCGCACGCGCCCTGGCGTTTGGAACACGTCATGGATATTCCACAGCGGGCACGCCCCGCCAAATTTGGAAAAGTGAAACCGGCCCGCGCTAAAGCGTTTGGACACATTGCCCGCCCTATCGACGCGAACAAAGAAAAACGGAATGCCCCGCGCGTCCGGCTTTTGCAAAGTGGTCAAGCGGTGGCAGACCTGCTCAAAGCTAACGCCGAAACGGTGGGAGAGCAGCTCTATATCATATTGGCTGCGCTCCGCCTCTTTAAGGAATTTGGCGTAGGGCATCAGCACGGCGGCGGCGAAATAATTAGCCAGAGACGTGCGGCAAAGCCCCTGCTCCTCGCGGGTTTCAAAGCCAGCCTTCTCTATCACGCTATCGAACAAATCGCGGTGCTCTAACATGCCAATATGATAGGCCATTTGGAAAATGCGCCCCGAGACAGGCATAAGCTCTGAGATATTGATGCGCTTTGAATGGCGATCAAAATAGCGCAGCATTTCTGGCATAACGTCAACGGGAACAATGCGCACGGTCAAATTATGCGACAGCCGCAAGCGCTTACTCAGCATGGTAGACAGGGTGCGTTTGGAGACAGCCAACTCGCCAGCTAGGTCTTCTGCCGCCGCGTCAATTTGCGGGAAGTAATTTTTATGGGCGTGGAGAAATTCGCGCACGGATTCTATCGCGCGGCTGCTCTCGTCGAGCATTTGCGCCCCGCCCGCATCCCCGTCATTGCTAGAGACAAGCGCGCTATTGCGGCTTTGCTCATACAGGCGCAGGAAAGACTGGGCCAACCCCGGGCTAATATTGACAATATCTTCAACGTCTTGACGTGACACCCCGCCCCCGCCAATCGCCGGATCCTTAAGCGCGTCGCTTAAATCAGAGCAAAGCTTGGCATCGCCGGAGCCGGACAGGCCCGCCATATCAAAGTCATATATCTCCGCCATACGCACCAAGACCTTGGCGCTCATCGGGCGTTGATTGCGCTCCATCAAGTTGAGATAGGAGGTCGAAATGCCCAAATCCTGCGCCATGCGCGCTTGGGTCATGCCAAGGCCAAGCCGAAGGCGGCGCAGGCGCGGGCCAACAAGCAGTTTTTGCCTCGGTAGTTTTTGTTGGGTTTGGTCAATCATAGCCCCCTATATGACAAAGTTTACAACATTACAAAATAATTATTTACAAATATAACAAACGCACCCCTTCATAGGAGCGCGGCTGTAGACTCTCGCCTCTTCTGTAAATATTGTAAAAATACAAATATTACAAAGGAGTCTATCATGTCAGAAACAATACCCCGTCACCGCGTTCTTGCTAAAATTAAAGGTAAAATGGCCGCAGGCTACGAAGATGTGCTTACCCCTGACGCGCTTTTATTCCTCGCTGACCTAGAGCGCCGCTTTGGCCGTACGCGCCGCAATCTGCTCGAGGACCGCGTCGATCGCCAAGACCGCTTTGACCATGGCGAGCTGCCGGGCTTTTTACCGGAAACCGCCCATGTGCGTAATTCCATGTGGGAAGTTGCGCCGGTCCCCAAAGCTTTGCAAGATCGCCGCGTAGAAATCACCGGCCCCGTCGATCGCAAAATGATGATAAATGCGCTCAATAGCGGCGCCAAAGTTTTCATGGCCGATTTTGAGGATGCTAGCTCCCCTACCTTTGCCAATATGATTGAAGGCCAGATTAACATGCGCGATTATGCGCGTAATACGCTCGCCTTTACCGACAAGGCGCGCGGTAAGGACTATGCGCTGAATGCGGACACGGCGACCATGCTTGTGCGTCCGCGCGGCTGGCACTTAACCGAGGATAATATCACCGTTGATGGCCGCCCGATGAGCGCGAGCCTGTTCGATTTTGGCCTGCACATTTTTCACAATGGCAAAATGCTCGCGGCGTCTGGCAAGGGGCCGTTCTATTACCTGCCTAAGCTAGAGAGCCATACCGAGGCGCGCCTATGGAACGACGTGTTTAACTTCGCGCAGACCATTGTCGATATTCCTAATGGCACGATTAAAACCACGGTTTTGATTGAGACATTGCCCGCGGCTTTTGAAATGGACGAGATTTTGTTTGAGCTGAGAAATCACATTACCGGCCTGAATTGTGGCCGCTGGGATTATATCTTTAGCTATATCAAAACCCTGCGTAATCACAGCCAATACGCCCTGCCCGACCGGGCGCAAGTGGGCATGGACCGCGCGTTTTTGCGTGCCTATAGCCTTAAGCTGATTGAAACCTGTCACAGACGCCGCGCCCACGCCATGGGCGGCATGGCCGCGCAAATCCCGGTCAAGGGCGACGAGGCGGCCAACATTGCGGCCTTTGATAAAGTCCGCGCCGATAAATTGCGCGAAGCCAAGGCCGGCCATGACGGGACATGGGTCGCCCATCCCGGCCTAGTCAGCGTTGCCATGGACGTGTTTGATGATGTTATGCCCGGCAAACACCAAATTCTGCGCCAGCAAGTTATGCCGCGCATTACCGAAGGCTCGCTGCTCACCCCCCATGAGGGCATAGCGACCGAGGGCGGATTGCGCACTAATATTTCCGTCGGCATTGAATATATCGCCGCATGGCTTTCGGGCCGCGGCGCCGTGCCTATCCATAACCTTATGGAAGATGCGGCGACGGCGGAAATCTCCCGTAGCCAAATCTGGCAATGGCTGCGTCACGGCGTGCAAATCACCAAAGCCGATGGCAGCCTGACCAAGATGACCTCAAACTTTTTTGAGGCGGTTTACGATGAGGAACTGGCCGCGATTAAAGCGCGGGTCGGCGATGACGCCTACCGTTCTGGTCATTACCAAAAGGCCGCCGAGATTTTCACCAAGACGGCGACATCGGTTGATTTCGTCGACTTCCTTACCCTTCCCGCTTACCGCGAGCTGCAAAAGCTACACGGCTAACACCCCCTAATTGGAGACACTTATGACCCGCAAAACTTACTCAGAATTGCATAGCGAGCTACTGGCGCGCTACCCTGATGGCGCGACCCGTAGCGGCGTGAAAATCGACGACATGGTGCAATTGCGTATGCAAAACACCTATAATACCCATCTGGATATTGCCAAGGACATGGCCAGCGTCATGCGCGCCGATATGAGCGCCTATGACAAAGATAGTAGCCAGTTCACCCAGTCGCTTG
>JAZGFA010000125.1:0-7155 GCA_036478975.1 Robiginitomaculum sp.
GCGACAATGGAGCTAGAGGACGCCGGAGCGGTGATAAGCCCCGTATAAAGAAACGCCAAATGCAGCGGCCCTATAAACAGGCAGACGAGGATGAGCCGCCAGAAATGCTCGGGTAGTTTTTTAAACAGAAATGGCGCCATCACTAAAAGGACAATGGCGGCGCGCACAAAGGCTAAAAACATGGGCGGGATATTATGGCCGCCAATGACCCAAGAGCTGACAACGAAATTACTGCCCCAACAGAGGCAGCACACCATTAATATAATAAAATCACGAAGCTTCATAAAACGGGGATAGCCTAGCTGCGGTAAAACGCAAGTGACTAGGCGGGCGCAGGACTATTCGTCTACGCTCCAGCCATCCGGGGTTTTATGGGCGTCAATGGTCTCGCCGTCAAAATCATCAGGGGTAGACCGGCTTGGACGCGCCGCCGCGTCCTGCTGGGCGCGCATTTGCGCCTGCATGTCGGCGAAGGCTTTGCCGCCAATGGGCTTGCCAAACACTTTGGCCCGCACCCAGAAAAAGGCGAAGACAACGAGGGCGATAAATAGCAGGCTCAGAACCACAACAATAGCGGCGGAGGCGGTGAGCGCTAAAATCACAAGGCCAATTACCGCGCTGACAAGCAGCATGGAGTAACGAGCAATGTTTTGGAAAAACCCGCCCGGGCCGCCTTGCGACGTATTTGCTGTGTTGAGGAGGCGAATATAAGCCATGAAATCACCCTTTACTTGAAAATGTTATACCCGAATGGACACACAATAGCACTATGCCCCCTATATGTCGATATTAGGGCAGGCCACGTCAACCCCTTACGCCTAACAATTGTGTAATAGTGCAGTGGAGCGTTTGACAATAGGGCCCACTCTTGTGACCATAAGCAAGAATAGGAGTTTCCACATGCTGATAGTTTTTACGCTGACATTTATAGCCCTCACAGCTTTCATTGTTTTGGAGCGGCGCCACCGGCAGTTTCGGCGCTCCCTACTGGCGGGGCTAATCGCCTCTACCCTCGGCCTTAGCGCGTGCGAGACGGTAATGATTGGCGCGCTGAATATGGCGGAGATGACCCAGCTGGAGGTCAAGGGCGACACGCTTTATGTGGCCAATCTTTTAAATTCCCAAACTTTTGACCAGATGCGGGCGGTAATCGGCGATAATCCGCAGGTGAAAACTCTGGTTTTTACGGCGATGGAAGGCTCGATTGATGATGAAACGACTTTTGCCATGGGGCGCTGGATTCGCGAGCAGGGGCTTAACACCCATTTGACGGCGCGCAGCGTTATCGCCTCTGGCGCGGTTGACCTTTACCTGTCAGGAAGCCACCGCACGATGGAGCGCGGCGCGATGATTGGCGTGCATAGCTGGAGCGACGGCTCTAAGGAGGCGGCGGATTATCCGCGCGATAGTAAAGAGCATGCGCTTAATAGGGACTATATTATCGCCATGGGCGTGCCGGAGGATTTCTACTGGTTCACCATTTATGAAGCCCCCGCTGACGCAATACATTGGATGAGCGAGCCGGAAGTTTTGAAATATCAACTGCCAACGACGGCTATCAGTAATGACGATACGTCCGGCGCAATTATCTTTGATAATTTCGAAGAGATGCGCGCAGAGATTTTAGAGGACTAAAGGGGTTTTAGTAGGACTAAACCGCGCTTGACAGCTCCGCGCATTTCTCGCCCAATGGCGTTTTACACGGGGAGATTCTTATGCAGGGTGCGCAGCAGTTTTTAACGCCGGTTCTGGCGCTTATTATGTGGACCTTTGTGATGTGGGTTTTGCTGTATAAGCGACGTTTGCCTGCGATGAAAAAGATAGACCCGGATATGCAGGAATTTATTCGTAATCCGCGTATTGGCTTGAAAATTCCGGAGCAAGCGCGCTGGGCGGCGGATAATTATAATCATCTGCACGAGCAGCCCGTGCTATTCTACGCGCTAATGTTTTATCTGGCCCTGACCGGGCAGGGGGACATGGTCAATTTTTATTTGGGGTGGGGCTATGTGGCGGTGCGCGTCATGCATTCATTAGTGCAGGTCACGCGCAATATCGTTAAACTGCGCTTTGGGCTGTTTATTCTCGGCACTCTATTACTGATGATTATGGCTTTCCGCGCTGCCGCAGGACTTTTCTAAGCCATGGGTAATAATATGGGCAGTAATAACGTCGCCACGAGCAATGCGCTGGTTTTGTCGATGGCGCAGGCGTTTAATGGCTCCATTGGCGCGATAGCGATTTCGCTCGGCGCGCTAGCGGGGGCGTGGCTTATGCCCGGAAAGCTCGCGCTCGCAACCTTGCCCGTGGCCGGATATTCAATCGGCGCGGCGCTATTTGCTTTGCCCGTAGCGGCTTTGGGGCGCAAATTTGGGCGGCGAAATAGCTTTATTATTGGGGCCTGTATCGGGATTATCGGCGCGGCCTTTTCCGCCTATGCCATTAACATGCGCGGTTTTTGGTTATTTTGCGCGGGGTATTTATTAATCGGCGGAGCAAGCGCCTTTGTGCAGCAATATAGATTTGCCGCCGCCGATAGCGGCGATGATAAATTTAAGTCGCGCGCGATTAGCTGGGTGCTTACTGGCGGGGTGCTGGCGGCCTTTATCGGAACCGAAGTGGTGCTGCGCACTAAGGATTTACTCGACCCCTTACCCTTTGCTGGCGGCTTTGTCGGCATGGCGGGATTGCTGATTGTCGGCATAGGCGTGTTGACCCTATTAAAACCGGTCGGGGCGCGGGGCGTTGAAGTTGAAAGCCAAGGCGCGGGCGAGGCGCGGCCAAGCGGAGAAATTATTCGCCAGCCTGTCTTTATTGTGGCTTTGCTGTGCGCTACGGCCTCCTACGCGCTTATGACCTTTATGATGACCGGCGCGCCCCTAGCGATGAAACATCACGGCCATAGCGAGGCCCAAGCGGTTCTTGGCATTCGTTGGCATGTTTTGGCCATGTACGCACCGAGCTTTTTCACCGGAGCCTTAATCGTGCGCTTTGGCAAATTGCCAATTATTGGGGCGGGGCTAGCTTTGCTGCTCATTTGCGCGGGGGTGGCGCTGGCCGGCCTAGAGCTGTGGAATTTTTGGACGTCGCTTATCCTGCTTGGCATTGGCTGGAACTTTGGCTTTATCGGCTCCACAGCCCTATTGGGCGAGGCCTATAGTGCGGCGGAGAAAAGCCGCATTCAGGGCCTGCACGACTTTATTTTATTTTCCTGCGTCGCCGCCGCGTCTTTGGCGTCGGGGGTAACGCTCAGCGCCTATGGCTGGAGCGGGGTGGCGATTGTGCTTATCCCCGTATCGATTATGGCGGGGCTGTCACTGATATGGCTTAGGACGCGGCGCTAGCCTCATCGGCTTGCCTCAGGCGCTTAACCTCGGCGTAAGCGGCATTGACCATGGCCATTTTGTGATTGGCGAGCTTTTCCATTTGTTCCGGCAGGCCGCGCGCCATTAATTTATCCGGGTGATTAGCGGCGGCCATGCGGCGATAGGCGCGCTTTAAATCTGCGTCCGATATGTCCTCATCAACGCCGAGTATAAGATAAGGGTCATCGGCTGCGCGGCCTAAATGGGCGGTTTTAATGCGGCGGAAATCGCGCTCACTAAAGCCAAAAATCTCTGACACATGGGTTAGGAATTTAAGTTCCTCATCGGAAACTATGCCGTCGGCGAGCGCGATATGGAACAGGCCATCAAGCACGTCCTCTAATGCGGCGGGCTTGGCGCGAAATTTGCGCGCGATAATTTTGGCATAGGCGTCATAGCCAAGCGTGGTTTGCCGCGCGAGGTCAAAAAGACGGGCCATGCCAGCTTCTGCTTCTGGCGGGGCTTGAAAGATACGCTTAAAGGCGTCGATTTCACCGCGCGTTACTACGCCATCCGCCTTGGCCAACTTTGCGGCTAGCCCAATCAGGGCGGCGGCAAAGCTGGCATCATTAATGCGTCCGGGCTGTCCGTCCGTGTCATGACGAGGCGCTGGGCCAAAAAGGCGGGCGCTAGCGCCCATAATGCGTGACCAAAAACTCATAGGGCCTTGTGGCCCATCTATAGGGGTCTGTCAGCATGTTTTAGAAATTAGGGCGCGCTTTCTAATCTTCCTCCCTATTTAGGTCTCATCAAACAAAGGCTAGAGCAATCAGCCGCAATAAACCAAAGGAGCCTCTCATGGCTAAAACTACAAAAACTATCGTTGAAACTACACGTTTTTCTAAAGCCGCTGGCATGGCCCGCAAAGGCACGCTCGCTTATCTTGGCCTATATGTTAGCGCCTATGACGCTGTGAAGCCGCTTTTTGCTAAGACCGAAGGCGTTTTCGCGGACATGGTTGTTAAGGGCGAAGCGATTGAAACGCAAACCCGCGGCGTTGTCGCTATTGCAGGCGTTAAGGCCGGCGAAATGGCGACTAAAGTGC
This sequence comes from Robiginitomaculum sp., assembly GCA_036478975.1. GTDB lineage: Bacteria > Pseudomonadota > Alphaproteobacteria > Caulobacterales > Maricaulaceae > Robiginitomaculum. Next base: position 4,411 of record JAZGFA010000125.1, read on the forward strand.
GCGAAGCTTTGCCGTTACCTGCCGCTAATGACCGTCTTGTCGCTGCAAAATCAGCCAAGCCAAGCAGCAAAATCGCGTCTAAGAAAAAAACTACCGCTAAGAAAACAGCGGTAAAAACTAAGACTATCAAAACCGTTAAAGCCGCTTAATTCAGTTTGCATAACGTTAAACTAGGCGCTGCTCTCCCTCTTCCCCCAGAAGGCGAGTGGCGCCTTTTTTATGCCTGCTTGAAGAAACTCTAAATGTTTGTATTGTAAGAGAAAAAGAAAAAGGGTGAGGGCATGAGCAAAGCTTCAGAAATTGTCGGTAAACGGGCAGCGGAAACAACCACGGCTGTTAATACATTGGTCGGGTTTCGGCGTTCCGAAATCGTTAAATCCTTAGGGGTTTTAGTCGGCCATGCGGCGCGACAGCCTCGCCCCCTTGCCAAGCATATTGGTAATTACGGCAAAGAGCTCATCGACATTGTAGCCGGCAATAGCGAGCTGGCTCCAGAGCGTAAGGACCGCCGCTTTAAGGACGAAACCTGGAGCCGTAACCCGATTTATAAACGCGGATTGCAAAGCTGGCTGGCCATGCGCCGAGAGCTTAAGGGCTGGATTGATGATAGCGGCATTAGTGACGCCGATAAATCCCGCGCCCATTTCGTTATGGGGCTTGTCACCGATACTCTCGCGCCGACCAATACGCTGCTCGGTAATCCGGCGGCGATGAAGAAGCTTTACGAGACCGGCGGCATGTCCATCATTAATGGGCTGAAAAACGCTTATAATGATATTCGCTTTAATGGTGGTATGCCCAGCCAAGTGGATGAACGGCCATTTAAGGTCGGCGAAAACCTCGCCACATCAAAGGGCGCGGTAGTTTATAAAGATGAGATGATTGAGCTGCTACAATATCAGCCGACAACCGATCAGGTTTATAAAATCCCGATTATGATCATCCCGCCGCAAATCAATAAATTCTACGCCAATGACCTTGCGCCTAATAAATCTATCATACGCTTTTTGACCTCGCGCGGTTATCAGGTGTTCGCCGTATCCTGGCGCAATCCGGGACGTCAGCATTCCCATTGGGGGCTTGAGGCCTATGTTGAAGAGCTGATTAGCGCTACGGCGGCGATTAAAAAAATCACACGATCTTCGCGCATTAATGTGACCGGCGCTTGCTCCGGCGGCATTACTATGGCGCTGTTTTTATCCGAACTAGCCTCGCGCGGCGATGATAGCATTAACGCGTTTTCCATGATGGTGTGCGTGCTTGACGGTAAACGCACCGATAGCGAAGTCGGCTTATTTGTCACTGACGGGGCGATTGAAGCGGCGCGTAAGAAGAGCCGCCGTAAGGGTATTTTGACCGGTGAGGAGCTGGGGCGCAGCTTTGCGTGGATGCGGCCTAATGATTTGATTTGGAATTATGTGGTCAATAATTACCTGCTCGGTGAAGACCCGCCGCCCTATGATGTGCTGTTTTGGAATAATGACACCACTAATTTGCCGGCGCAGCTTCATTCCGATTACCTCGATATTTTCTCGGATAAGCGTTTTCGCACGAGCAGTTCGGTCGAATTTATGGGCAATATTATCGACCTTAAAAACGTCACCCAAGACTGCTTTATGGTCGCCGGCGTCACCGACCATATTACGCCGTGGAAAGCGTGCTATCGCAATATTGATTTGTTTGGCGGAGAGATTGATTTCATCCTCTCCAATAGCGGGCATTTGCAATCCCTGCTTAACCCTCCAGGCAATCCGAAAGCGCAATATTTCACCAATCCAAACCATCCGAAGGATGCTGACACATGGGTTGAGGGCGCGGAGAGTCATTCGGAATCGTGGTGGCTCCGCTGGGAAATTTTCTTATCAGAGCGTAGCGGCGAAATGAAAAATGCGCCAAAATCGCTTGGCAATAAAGCTCACCCGCCGATTAGCAAAGCCCCGGGGGAGTATGTGTTTACCTAGGGACTTTTGATTCTAGGTTTCACTGTGAATGCTCTGTAAAAACCGAGGGTTAACTCTTTACAATTTGGGCGAATATGCCCATCTAATAGTGCATAAGAGTATAATAGAAAGGCTCAGCCATGGGCGAGTATCATCAAAATTTGCCGAGAATATTTTTCTCGAAAATCGGCAATCAAAAACTACGCACCGCCATTTGGTCCGGCGCGGATAAAGGTTTTGGTAAACGCACACCTTTGTTGTTTTTCAATGGCATAGGCGCAAATCTTGAGATAGCGCAAACCTTCGCTGATACGTTTACGGGCCGCGATATCATCACTTTTGACATGCCCGGTATTGGCGGTTCTCCCGACGCGACTATTCCCTATCGTCCGTGGTGGGTAGCTCGCGCGGCAAGGCAGATTCTATTAGAGAACGGCTACGACAAAGTTGACGTGCTCGGCGTATCTTGGGGCGGCGGGCCGGCGCAGCAATTTGCGTGGCAATGTAAGGATATGACAAAGCGTCTTATCCTGTGCGCAACAACGACGGGCGTGACGATGGTTCCGGGCAGCCCCAAAGCCTTGTCCAAAATGCTGTCTCCAAAGCGCTATATTGACCGCGACTTTTTGAAAAAGAATTTTGAAACCCTCTACGGCGACGCGGCCGAGAGCATGGGCGAGTTTTCTATTAATATGGTTCCGCCTTCGGTTAAGGGCTATCTGTTTCAGCTTAGCGCTATGGCCGGCTGGAGCAGCCTGCCTTTCATTCGCCGTATCAAAGCGAAGTCGCTAATTATCATGGGCGA
>JAZGFA010000126.1:0-5182 GCA_036478975.1 Robiginitomaculum sp.
CAACAAGCGCATATGGTTCAGGTAATGGCATGTATGGCAATGGCCCGGTAACCCTTGGCGCAGGCACAAGCTACGGCGCGGCCGTTGGCTCAGTAGCCGGCGGACAATATGCTCAATATGCTAGCAATGGCATGGGCGGATACGGCGTCAATGGCGGAGTGCAAACTATTCAAGGCGCGCCAATCTATGTGCGACGTCCTTATCCAGTAGCGTTTAATGCCCCGCGTCTTCGCGTCGGCGGCTCTGCAATGCCTCTCGGTCTTGCAGGATTTGCAGGGCTTTCACAGTTTGCTAGCGGTGAAGTGTTCACGGCTAAAGCTGCAGGGTTTTCAAAAAATGCAGACGGCACGCCTAATGTAGCCCGTAGCATATCTGCCTTGGATGGCATTGAGTATAAAGATGCCTTTAATGCCGGCAATGTGTTCGGCGGCGCCTTAGAATATGATGTGTCACGCGGCACGACCGTCTTTGCCGGTGCAAACATGGCTGAATATGAAGGTCAGAACGTTCAAAACGGCACAATCACCGATAATTTGAATGCGGTAACTGAAGACGGCAATTATCAGTTTGGCGACATGAAAACTATGGGCGTAGAAGCGGGCGTACGTCAATATGTCGGCAATAATATGGGCTTCCGTCCTTATGTTTCAGCCGCTGGCGGTTTCATGCATAATGATGAAGTGACGATGACAACTACGTCTCATGGCGGAACGGTTGTGACCTCTCCAGAAAAGCAAGTGTTTATCGCTGAGGGATGGCAGCCAACGGCCGCCGGCATGATCGGCGCTGAAATGGCAATGGGTAACAATGCCGCCATCGGTGTTGAAACTGGCCTTCGCTGGACATCTGATAAGAGTACCAATACTGAATCTGACAACACATGGTCAATTCCAGTTCAAGTTCGCGGTCGCCTCGCTTTTTAAGCCCGCCACTAAAAACTTATAATTAAAGCCCGGCCCCTGTTTCAGGGGCCGGGCTTTTTTTATGCCTAAATTCGGCGATAAGTGTTCTTAAGCCTCTTTAGTGACGCTTTGTTAACCCTATCTCTTTGCGCAGCTTTAAGCTCGATATGTTTTATTGCGGTAAGGCAGCCGCTGGGGTGTGGCCTATAAATTGCAAAACACAGTTGTAGATTCCTTTGGCAAAGTTTTTTGTGCCGAAATAAAACAACGGAGACATAATATGCGTATCTTTACTTTATTAGCATTGGGCGTATCAACCATCGCGCTTTCAGGCTGTTCATTTATCAATGGCATTACTGGCGGTCATGGCCATAACCATCACCAAGCTTCAAACACATATGGCGGCACTTATAATGCGGGCAATGATGATTGCTGCGTAGGGCAGAAAGCTCTGAGCACATGGAACCTTGAAGGCGGCATTGGCAAAGACTTTACCGTAGGCGGCGACATGTTCACGGGTGACCAAGGTCACGCTAATATTCTTGGCCAAACCTTAAATTCTGTCAACATGAATGATGCTTATGATGCGGGTATCCGCGCGGCTATCGGCACGTCTTACGCGCTGAATCCTAACCGTAAAATCACAGGCCAAGTCGTTTATAACAAAGCCGAAGGCAATACGGTTACTTTGGGTCAGCAAGGGCTTAACGCACTTAGCGGCACATTTGGCGACTATGAGAGCCTCGGCGTTGAAGCGGGCTTGCGTCAGTATTTCACCCCGCGTGTTGTTGGTAGCAATTTTGGCTTCCGTCCTTACGTTGAAGGTAAAATGGGCGTAGCAAAGGTGAAGGACATTGACCTTACCCATAGCCAAGCCAATGTTGTTGGCGCGACCACGACTGAATTTTATGATGGTGGCTGGGTTCCATCCGTAGCGGGTCTTGTCGGCGTTGAAACAATCGTCGCCAAACGCGCAACCATCGGCCTTGAAACGGGTATCCGTTTTAGCCAAGGCCTTGATAGCGCCGATAACCTTCTTACAAATTCTCCGCAATTTGGCGGAACTAATAATGGCGGCGAGCGCTGGTCTGTTCCAGTAACTCTGCGCGGCCGTTACCGTTTCTAAAAATTTAGGTAGGCGGGGCGCGCCTGCCTAACACTTTCCCGTTCACTTGCCTTGGGGGGCTTTGCGCAAGTGATAGGGCTAAACCTCGGCGGTCACCGTCGAGGTTTTTTTATGACTAGAATTTATATATAGAGTTAGGGGGCGGGGATTTGTGCCGGAGTGCTCTCTTGCTGCGTTCTAATCCAGCTATCAATGCGCGCTTCTAAAATTCCCAACGGCATAGCGCCGTCAACAAGCACGGCGTCATGGAATTCACGGATGTCAAATTTGTTCCCAAGGGCCGCTTCCGCGCGGGCGCGCAACTCTACGATTTTAAGTTCACCCATTTTATAGGCCAGAGCCTGTCCCGGCCATGAAATATAACGCTCGGTCTCGGTTTTTATATTATGGGGCGCGAGGGCGGAGTTTTCCAGTAGGCAGGCCTGCGCGCGTTCACGGCTCCAGCCCTTATAGTGTATGCCCGTATCCATGACGAGGCGGCACGCGCGCCACATCTCATAGGTAAGACGGCCAAAGCGCTCATAGGGCGTGCGGTAAATCCCCATTTCTTCGCCAAGTTTTTCCGCATAAAGCCCCCAGCCTTCGCCATAAGCATGGGGGTAGAGTTCCTGGCGAAATTGCGGCACGCCTTCTTGCTCCGCTGCCAGAGAAATTTGGTGGTGATGGCCCGGCACGCCTTCATGCAAGGTTAGGGCGGGAAGGTTATAAAGCGGGCGCTGCTTTAGATTATAGGTGTTGACCACATAATTACCGGCCTTGCCTTGTTTGGCATTGCCGCTAAAATAACGGCCTGTCGTATAGTTTTGCTCCAAATTCTTTGGCACGGCCATGACGCCATAGGAAAGGCGCGGTAGAGTTTTGAAATATTCGGGCATTTTTCCGTCAACGCGTTTGGCAATCCACGCCGCGTGCATCAAAAGCTCTTCGCGGCTTTTAGGGTAAAACTGCTCATCCGTGCGCAGGAAATTTATAAAGTCGGCGAAGCTGCCCTCAAATTCCGTCTCTTTAATAATCGCGTCCATCTGCCCGCGAATGCGCGCAACTTCGGTAAGGCCCAGTGCGTGAACCGCGTCGGGGGTAATGTCGATCGTGGTGTAATATTTGACCAGAGCTTCATATTGCGCCTTGCCGCCGGGCAGGCTTGACAGGCCGATATTAGGCCGCGCTTTGGGCAGGTAGTCCGTCTCCATAAAATTGAGCAAGCGGCGATAGGCCGGCATGACAATCGTGTCCATTGTCTCTAGGCCTTGGCGTTTTATCTCTGCGCGTAGTGGCTCTGGTAGGCGCGTATTGACATCCATGAACGGGGCGGCAAGGGGGTGATCTTCGGGGGCGATAGCGGTGAGGTTTTCAACCCCGGTTATCACGCTGGGCATAATCTCAGCAGGAGCAGTAAAGCCTGCCTTTATCCCGCGCCGCATATTATTTTGGTGTTGCTCAAAAAAGCGCGGTAACTCCTTGAGGCGGTCCGTATAGGAGGCGTAATCCTGCGCGCTATCGAAACGAATTTGCTGCGTCATATAAGTGAGGTTGGAGTAAAACCCGCTATCATTGGTAAAGGGAATACGCCCGCCATCCATTTTTGCACTCAGCGCGCTTTGGCCAAGCACAAAGCCGAGTAATTGGTAATTAAGCTGCTCAAATTCATTCATGCCTTCTACTGGCAGGGCCTTATAACGCGCCATGAAACGACTATTGGCTTGGGCTTGTTTATGGGTGGCTTGAATGCTCACTATAGGCAGGTGCCGCGCCGCTTCCGCGTCGCCCTCAAGGCTAGCGGAAATGGGATCAAAACTCATATTGGATGTGTGAATATCGGCGATAAGCGCGTCTAGGGCGGCCCCGGAACGGGTAGGCTCATGGGGGAACGCCTCTACGGTTTTAGCAGAAAAATTAAAGCTGCTTGCAAGCAAAGCTGTCATCATTAAAGCGCGTAATTTCATTTCCGTATCCTTGCTTGTCACCTATAGCGTTAATCCTTACCCGTAATGGCCGGTTAGGCCAAGGGGTAAGGGGGGATAGGCTGTGTTTTCCCGCGGCGGCCCGCATTGACGCAAGGCATATGCGGGCTTATTAACCCGCCTATCGCCATTTATAAAACCAAAGGTCATCCATGAACCCTAACTCTAAAGCTCTCATTCTGTTTTCCGGCGGGCAAGACAGCGCGACCTGTTTGGCGTGGGCGCTAGAGCGTTACGATTATGTGGAGACGGTGGGTTTTGACTATGGTCAGCGCCATAGCGTGGAAATGCAATGCCGCCAAGATGTCCTGTCCGCGTTTAAAAAGCAGTTCTCGAAATGGGGGGAGCGCATTGGCCGTGACCATATTGTTGACCTCTCGGCGCTCGGCGCCATTAGCGATACGGCGCTCACCCGCGATATTGAAATCACTTTATCTGAGGGTGGCTTGCCGTCCACATTCGTGCCGGGCCGTAATTTGATATTTCTCAATTTCGCCGCCGCCATCGGCTATCGGCGCGGGCTTACCACATTGGTGGCGGGCATGTGTGAGGCGGATTTTTCCGGCTATCCCGATTGCCGCAAGGACACATTAGACGCGACAATGCGCTCTATCAGCCTTGGCATGGATATGGATTTTACCCTAGAGACCCCGCTTATGCATGTGAGCAAGGCGGGGGCGTGGGAGATGGCGGAGCGGCTCGGCGGGGCGGATTTAGTCGAGCTTATCCGTACTGTCACCCATACGTGTTATATGGGCGAGCGCGGGGAGCTGCGCGATTGGGGCTATGGCTGCGGGGTCTGCCCGGCCTGTGATTTACGCGCTAAGGGCTGGGAGGGTTATGCTCGTGGTTTATAGCGTCAAAGAAATGTTTTTAACCGTGCAGGGCGAGGGCGCGCAGGCGGGAATGCCCGCCGTGTTTTTACGCTTTGCCGGCTGTAATTTGTGGAACGGGCTAGAGCGCGACCGCGCGCAGGCCGTATGTAAATTTTGCGATACGGATTTCATCGGCACGGACGGCACGGGCGGGGGGCAGTTCGATAGCGCGCAGGATTTGGCTAAGGCCGTGCGCGGCTATTGGCCGCAGGACGTAGAGGGCGAAGTGCTTGGAACGCCGTGGATTGTGTGTACGGGCGGAGAGCCGTTTTTGCAGTTAAATTATGCTTTGATAGACGCGCTGCATGAAGCCGGATT
>JAZGFA010000127.1:0-2774 GCA_036478975.1 Robiginitomaculum sp.
GATTGCCGAGGTGAAAAAAGCCAGCCCGTCCACAGGGCTTATCCGCGAAGACTTCAACCCGGCCGCCAGTGCGCGCGCTTATCAGTCCGGCGGGGCGGCGTGCCTATCCGTGCTGACTGACGGGCCAAGCTTTCAGGGTAGCGAGGCGGCTTTTCACGCGGCGCGCGGGGCGGTCACCCTGCCCGTATTACGCAAAGATTTTATGGTCGACACTGCGCAAATCATAGAGAGCCGCGCCATGGGGGCGGACTGTATCCTGATTATTATGGCGATGGTTGATGATGCCCTCGCCCGTGATTTGTTTACCCAAGCTAGCGCCCTAGGCATGGACGCATTGATAGAAACCCACACCCCGCAAGAGGTCGAGCGCGCGCTTAAACTCGGAGGTCAGCTTATCGGTATCAATAATCGTAATTTGCGCACGTTTAAGACCGATTTGGAAAGCTTTAACGCCCTTGCCGCAAATATCCCCAGCAGCGCACTACTCGTGGCCGAGAGCGGCATATTCACCAGCGATGATATTCTGCGGCTCGCGGGCTTTGGCGCGCAGGCCTATCTGGTCGGCGAAAGCCTGATGCGCCAAGATGATGTGGAGCGGGCCACGCGGGCGCTTTTGGGAAAAACCGCTTAAATAGCCGACATTACTTGACACAAAAGCAGAACACACATAGAACAAAGAGAAATGTTGCTGATTTGTTTCAGTGCGATTCGTCAATTGGTGTTTCCATATGCGGGAGTGCCTTCTCTTGGAGCCGGTCTATGCTTACTCAAAAACAACATGATCTTTTGATATTTATTGACAAACGTCTCAAGGTCAACGGCATTTCCCCCTCCTATGATGAGATGAAGGATGCGCTCGGCCTTGCCAGTAAATCCGGCATTCACCGCTTAATTACCGCCCTAGAGGAACGCGGCTTTATCCGCCGCCTCGCCCATAAGGCCCGCGCCCTTGAAGTGATTAAAGTCCCCGGAGGCGCCTCAAGCCAAGCTAGCCCTGCGCCCATTGCCGCCAATAACGCCTACCCAGAGCCTGCCAATGACAGTATCGAAGTGCCCTTTGTCGGCAAAATCGCGGCGGGTAATCCGATTATGGCGATTGAAGATAGCTACAACACTTTCTCTGTGCCCAATGGCATGATTGGCCGCGGCGAGCATTTTGCCCTTGAGGTCGAAGGCGAGTCTATGATTGAAGCGGGCATTTTAGACGGGGATATTGTGGTAATTCGTAAGGCCAATACCGCCCGCAATGGTCAAATCATTGTCGCGCTTGTTGACGGCGATGAAGCCACCCTTAAACGGCTTAATAAAACAGCTCAAGGCATTGAGCTTATTGCCGAAAACAAAGACTTCCCCACACGCACATTCGGCCCCGACCGCGTAGACGTGCAAGGCATATTAGTCGGCTTGGTGCGCAATTATAATTAGGGCAAAATATAGATTAGCGCCTTCTCTTTTGCCCCCAAGGACGATTGCGTCTGGCGGGCGGATTGGCGGGCACTGATTTTATGCCTTCATCCGTGAAATAGAGGTTTTGCGCGCCGTCGCGCTCTAAGGATTTCGCGTCGAGCAGCAAGGCTTGGCAATTGCGCCGCGTAACCGGACCGGCCTGACGCTCAGTAAGCAGGACTATATCGGCGTTAGCGCATTCCTGCGCCGCAATTTGCGGGCTTGTGGCAATAGCTATAGTGCGGCCTTTAAACGCAATACGGCAGGCGCGGGCGTCGCAATCGGCGCGCTCTTGCTTATAGGTCATCAAATCAGCATCCGGCGTGCCGGCCCGCTCAATAAATTGCTCGCGGCCGTAATTATCAGCCCGTTTGCGCTCAACATAGAGAATACGGCCGCCCTCTGTGACCTCCCAAAAGGCGAGGTCTGCGCCCTCGGATATGCGCATGTCCGGCTGGGAGACGCCCATCCACATCACGGTAAGAACGGCGATAGCCCCAAGTCCGATAAGGCGCTTTTTAAGCGGGCCTAAGCACAGCAGAACAAACCCTGCCCCGTAGAGCGCGGCGGCGTATTTTGGTCCGGCGCTAAACAGCCATTGAGACTGCTCCATTTGGGAAAATTTATCGGTAATGGCGAGCATGAAAACCAAGCCTTTGCTCATAATGGCAAGGGGAATTGATTCGAGCCCAAACGGCATGGCGATAAAGGCCGCGAGCCCCATAGGCATGACGACAAAAGTAAATATCGGCATGGCAATAATATTGGCGGCGAAGCCATAGCGCGCGACCCTATGAAAGTGAATGGCGGCAAATCCCCCTGTCGCCGTGCCAGCAACTGCGCTCGTTATGCTGAGGGCGGCAAACCCATTTAAACCGCGTCGAAACAGGCCCGGCGTATATTGGGCGGGGAAGTTTTGCCGCAAACTGCCATAGACCGCCACAAGCGCGCCGGCGGCGGCAAAGGACATTTGAAAGCCTGCCGAGATGAGCGATTCTGGGTGGAGCAGCAGGGTCAACGCCGCGGCCACGGCGATGCTGCGCATGGAAATGGCGGGGCGTGAGAGAAAAACTGCGCTAAACATCACCACGGCCATGATAAAGGCGCGCTGGGTTGAAACGCTCGCCCCCGATAGGGCCAGATAGAATGTCGCGGCGATAATCCCAATGAGGGCGGCGGGCTTGCGCACGTCAATGCTGCGGCCAATCGGCTCTATCGCCGCCAGAACAAAGGCGACAAGCCAGAATGCCCCGCCCGCCATAAGCCCCATATGCAGACCCGATATGGCCAGCACATGGGCTAGCCCCGCCCCGCGCAGGCTCTCGGTT
>JAZGFA010000128.1:0-13731 GCA_036478975.1 Robiginitomaculum sp.
AAACGGTCAATCAGCTCTGCGGCGAATGCCTCACCCATCGCGTCGTCCTCTAGCTCGGATGCGCGGCGATATAGGCTGAGGCGAACATTGAGGTCTTTGACGTAAGTTTCTGGAATTAATACGGAAACTCCGACATTCACCTGCGGTGACCATGAGCTATCATGGGCAGTCAAATCATCGCGCAGGCTCGCCACCGCTTCCTCTAACATATGTTGATATAACTCCGTGCCAAGGTCTTTAATATGGCCCGATTGCTCCTCGCCTAGCGGGTTACCGCCGCCGCGCATATCAAGGTCATGGCTGGCAAGTGAAAAGCCCGCGCCGAGCGTATCAAGGCTTTGCAAGATTTTTAAGCGCTGCTCGGCCCCCTTGGTCACAAGGTGGTTTTCCGGCAGGGTCATATAGGCGTAAGCGCGCACCTTAGAGCGCCCAACCCGCCCGCGCATTTGATAAAGCTGGGCGAGACCAAAGCGGTCGGCGCGGTAAATAATCATCGTATTAGCTGACGGAATATCAATGCCGCTCTCAATAATAGAGGTCGACAGCAGCACATCATATTGCCCGTCATAAAACGCGGTCATCACGTCCTCAAGCGCGCTGCCGGGCATTTGACCGTGGGCAATGATATATTTCACTTCAGGAACCTGCATTTGCAAAAACTCCTCCGTGCGCTTTATATCGCTAATACGCGGCACGACGAAAAAGCTCTGCCCGCCCCGGTACCGCTCGCGCAAAATAGCTTCGCGCAGGGACACAGGATCAAACGGGCTAACATAGGTGCGCACGGCGAGCCGGTCTACGGGCGGCGTGGCAATCAAGGAGAGGTCGCGAATACCCGACAGCGCCATTTGCAGCGTGCGCGGTATCGGCGTCGCGGTTAAGGTCAGCACATGCACATCGGCGCGCAGGGCTTTTAGCTGCTCTTTATGCTGCACGCCAAAACGTTGCTCTTCGTCAACAATAAGCAAGCCCAAATCGGCAAAGCCTACGGTTTTAGCCAGCAGAGCATGGGTGCCGATAACAATATCACAGCGGCCATTACGCATTTCTTCTTTGGTCGCATTGGCGTCCTTAACGCTAACAAGGCGCGAGAGCTGGCGGATTTTAACCGGCCAGCCGCGAAATCTATCGGTGAAGGTTTTAAAATGCTGACGGGCCAATACGGTAGTCGGGGCGACAATCGCCACCTGCTTGCCGGACATGGCCATAATGAAAGCGCCGCGCAAAGCCACTTCGGTTTTGCCAAAACCGACATCACCACAAATCAGCCTGTCCATAGGCTTACCGCTGGCCAAATCGGCGATGACATCCTCAATCGCGCCCAATTGGTCCTCGGTCTCGCTATAGGGAAAGCGGGCGCAAAATTCGTCATACAGCCCGTCGGGAATTTCCGTCGGCGGGCATGTGCGCAGGGCGCGTTTGGCGGCAATTTTGATAAGCTGCTCGGCCATATCGCGCAAGCGGGCCTTGGCCTTAATCTTGCGCGCACTCCATGACCCGGCTCCCAATGTATCGAGTAAAGCCGTATCCGGCGAGGAGCCATAGCGCGATAAAAGCTCAATGTTTTCCACGGGCAGGAACAGCTTGGCCCCCTTGGCATATTCCAGCTCTAGGCAGTCATGGGGCGCGCCCTGAACGTCGACAGTACGCAGGCCCAGATAGCGGCCAAGCCCGTGGTCAATGTGAATAACCAAATCGCCTTCTTGCAAGGCCGTGGCCTCAGCGATGAAGTTTTTAGCCCGCTTACGCCGCCCGCGATTGACAAGGCGATCGCCTAAAATATCCGGCTCTGCCACCACGGACAGATTGCCTAATGTAAAGCCCGCCTCTAGGGGCAAGGTGATGCGCTTTATTTCTCCGGGGCGCATTTCGCGCGCCGCCGTGCCATTACTGACCTCGCCCATTAAAAGGCCATGGTCGTTAAACACACTGCCAAGGCGCTCTGAGGAGCCTTGGGTCCAGCTTGCCACCCAGACCTTTTGGCCCGTGCTTCCCAGATTTCGGATATGGGCGGAGGCGACTTCAAACACATTGACGCCTTCGGTTTGGCGCTCCGCATTAAAACTGCGCCCCGCCTGCCCGCCAAGATTAATGTTATAATCCCCGTCAGGCACGGCAAAGATACTATGGTCACGGCGCAAGAGATTTTTCGTAACGCTAGTCCAATCATCCCCGTCCAGATAGAGGCGAGATGGGGTGAGCGCGCGGTGGACGGCCCCCATATCGCGTTTACCCTTATCCTTTTGCTGGCCCTTCACATAGGCCATGCGCGCGTCATAATAATCAGCAATCAGCGTATTGCGCTCCGCCCGCGCCTCCTCAGCCATAGAGTCAAAGGCGATAAATGCCCCGTCGCCAAAATAATCAAATACGGTTTCAAGCTGGCCGTAAAATAGCGGCAGCCAGTGCTCTACCCCGCTTGGCCGCACGCCTTCGGTGACGCTCGCATAAATCGGATCGCTGCTAACCCCGCCGCCAAAGGCCGCAATATAGCCGCGCCGAAATGCGCTTTTCGTCTCCTCGGTAATCAGCGCTTCGGATACGGGGGCGAGCAATATCGCGTCAATGTTTTCCGTCGTGCGCTGGCTATCCGGGTCAAAGGCGCGCAGGCTTTCTAGCGTGTCGCCAAAAAAATCAAGTCGCAAGGGGGATTCCCGTCCCGGCGGAAAAATATCAATAATGCCGCCGCGAATAGCAAAGTCCCCCGGCTCGGTCACCATGGAGGCGCGGGCATAGCCATTCGCGCCCAAATAGGTTTGCAAATCCTCGCGGCTAATTTCATCGCCAATGCGCGCGCTAAAGCCGGCGTCAATCAGGCGGGCGCGCGGCGGTACGCGCTGGGTGACCGCATTAATCGTGGTGACGATGATTTGCGCGCGTTTGCCCGCCGCTTGCGCCAGAGCGTGCAGGGTCGCGGCGCGCGTGGCGGCCAAAGCCCGGCTCGGCGACACCCTATCAAAGGGAAGGCAGTCCCATGCGGGCAAGTCTAGCAGCTCTATATCAGAAGCAAAAAACCGCATGGCGGCTTTGAAATTGGCCGCGCGCGTATCGTCGCGGGCAATAAACACGCTGCGCCCGCCGCGTTTTCGCGCCGCCCCGCTAAACACAAGCGCGTCCGCCCCTTCAGGAAGCTCCCCGACAAGCAGGCGGCCAGACGCCTTTTGATATTGCAAAAGCGGCGTCACTAGAAGGCGGGCTTAAACGCTTGAAGCCGCGCAAATAGCGGCGTGTCGAACTCCGCTGGCACAGGCACGGTGCCGTTAATCCAGTCATAAATGCTGTGGTCAGACTCGGCAATAAGCGCCTCAAATTGCGCGATTTCTTCGGGGGTAAACTCCGGCCCATGCGCCTTAGCAAAGCCGCCTAGCATAATATCCGCCTCCTTAAAGCCGCGATAATTGGCCCGGTAAATCGCCCGCTTACGCCGTGTTTCTATATCGCTCATCATAGGAGACTCCATTGCTAGCCGCCGATATAACATTTATGCGCCAACGGGCAAGCGGGGTTATCTTAGATTTATCGCGGGCAATGCTTGCGCCGCGCCGCGCCATCGGTAAATTGCGCCCATGCGTCCTGATATTCTCTTTCCGCTTTTTGCGCCCACTTCCGCCCTTAAAGGGGTTGGCCCGCGTGTGGAGGAAGCCTTAGGCCGCGCTATGGGCACGCGGATTAAGGACGTGCTGCTGACCCCGCCTAATGGCTGTATTGACCGCACGGCTAGGCCGACCATAGCAGGGGCGAGCGACGGGCAAGTGGCGACATTTGAAATCCGTGTTAATCGCCACATCGCGCCGAGCAGCCGCTCCCGCCCCTACCGCGTGATTGTTAGCGATGATAGCGGCGAGATGACCCTGACCTATTTTCACGCCCGCGCGCCCTATTTGGAAAAAATTCTGCCCGTGGGGGAAACGCGGCTTATCTCTGGCAAAATTGAGATTTATAATGCGCAGGCGCAAATGCCTCATCCGGATTATGTCCTGCCCCTATCAGAGGCCGCAGACATGCCGGGGGTCGAGCCGCTCTATCCGCTCTCGGCGGGGCTAAGTCAAAAAGTCGCGCGCAAGGTGATGATAGAATCGCTAAAGCGCCTGCCGGAGCTTGATGAGTGGCAGGACGCGGCGCTGCTAGAGCAAAAAGATTGGCCACGCTGGGCCAAGGCCATGTTGATGCTGCACCAGCCGGAGGCCAAATCCGATATTTCGGCAAACGCCCTAGCCCGCTCTCGCCTTGCCTATGATGAGCTATTCGCCAAACAGCTCGCCCTCGCCATTGTGCGCGAGCAAAACCGCCGCCTCTCTGGGCGCAGTTTCGCTAGCGGCAATGAATATGTCAAAGAAGTGCTCGCCGGAGCGCCGTTCAAACCGACCGGAGCGCAGGCGCGCGCCTACGCCGAAATAGCCGAGGATATGAGCGGCGAATTTCGCATGACGCGGTTACTGCAAGGAGATGTTGGCGCGGGTAAAACCTTTGTCGCCGCCCTCGCCGCCGCCCATGCTTGCGAAGCCGGGGCGCAGGTCGCCATCATGGCCCCGACGGAAATTTTGGCCCGCCAACATGCGGTGACATTGCGCGCATTGCTCGCGCCCGCTGGCCTTATCGTCGAGGCGCTAACGGGCCGCGATAAAGGCAAACCGCGCGAGGCTTTGGCGACGGGGTTGTCCGAGGGCCATATTGACGTGGTCATCGGAACCCATGCCCTGTTCCAAGATAAGGTGGAGTTCAAAAACCTTGGCCTTGTAGTAATTGACGAGCAACACAGATTCGGCGTCCATGACCGCATGCGCCTGACGCAAAAAGGCGCGCGCCCTGACCTGCTTGTGATGACCGCAACGCCGATTCCGCGCACATTGGCCCTCACCGCTTACGGCGACCTCGACGTGTCGCGCCTTGACGAAAAGCCAGCTGGCCGTCACCCGATTGATACGCGCATCATTCCCCTCGCCCGTCTTGATGATATGATAGACGCCATTGGCCGCGCGATTAAAGCCGGCGGGCGCGCCTATTGGGTTTGCCCGTTGGTCGAAGATAGCGAGCTGATTGACTTATCTTCAGCCGAAGATCGCCACCGCCAGCTTACGGCAATATTTGGCAGTCGTATTGGCCTGCTCCATGGCCGTATGAAACCGGCGGAAAAAGAGCAAATTGCCCAGGCGTTTAAGGACGGGGCCTATGATATATTGGTCGCCACCACGGTGATTGAAGTCGGCGTCGACGCCCCTGATGCCACGATAATGGTGATAGAACATGCCGAGCGATTTGGGCTCGCGCAATTGCATCAATTGCGGGGGCGGGTTGGCCGCTCGGATAAAAAGTCTTCGTGCTTTTTGCTCTATCAAGGCCCGCTCTCGGTTAATGGCAAACAGCGCCTTGAGATTATGCGCGAGACCGAAGACGGCTTTATCATCGCCGAGCGGGACTGGGAGCTGCGCGGCTCAGGCGACCTATTAGGCTCCCGTCAAAGCGGCATGCCCAAGTTCAAAATGGCGGATTTGGACAAGCATAAAGCCCTGCTCGAAATCGCTTCCCAAGACGCGCGCGCCCTCGTAACCCTCGACCCAGAGCTTAAAAGCCCGCGCGGGGAAGCGGCGAAAATATGCCTATATTTATTTGAGCAAGATTACGGCATTACCTTGATGAAATCTGGATAGGATATTCATCTACCCCTTTGATTTACGCGACTTTCTATTCGACACGCGCGGAGCGGGCTTAACTGGTTCTTCTGTCACCATGCCAGCGGAGATAATCAGTTTCGCGCCTTCTTCCGGCGTCATGTCGAGAATTTTTATTTCCGAGCGGTGCACCATCAGCAAAAATCCGGATGTAGGGTTAGGCGTGGTCGGCACGAACACATTGGAAAAACCTTCGGGCAATACCTTGGCCGGCGCGCCCGCGACATCGGAGGTGATGAAGGCGACAACCCAGACATTTTTGCGCGGATATTCCACCATGCAGACTTCGCTAAAATTCGCGTCTTGGCGCTCGGCGACAACGCCGACGATTTGTTTGATGAAATTATAGACGGCCCCGACAATCGGCACGCGGTTTAAAATGCGCTCGCCAAGGGATAATATGGTGCGGCCAAAAAAGTTTTTGGCAAGCGTGCCGAGCACAAATAATAGGAAGAACCCAACGATAAGGCCAAAGCCCGGCAATGTGTTAATGGATAGGCCAAAGGGCAATTCTAGCGGCAAATAGCTCTCTGGATTAATTTTAGCCGGAATAAGCGGCTTGATGAGATTATCCACGCCAATAACAAATTTACCGATGAGCCAAATGGTCAGCGCAATAGGCAGGGCAACAAATACGCCCGAGAGGAAATTATTGCGAATTTCGCGAAAGAAAGTCGGTTTTTCAGCCTTGCTCTCAAACACGGTTTTCTCTGCAATGCGTTTTTCAGGTTCACTCATATTGTGCTTTCATAGCCCGTAACGGGCAATAGCTATCCAATTGTTCATCACATATGCCTGATTAGCGCTTTTAAGCAAATGACTTATCAGTTTATTCTCATATAATGTGAAGAGATGAAAATTATGGACACATTATGACATTACCTGAGCCAATAGAGAAATTTCGCGGTGCGCTCGTTCCGGCTAGTGTTTTCCTAGCCGGATTCTTACTGCTTGCCGCCTATTTTTACCGTGACGATTTATTCCAGTCTTTTATGGATCCGGGCGAGCCGTTCCAAACCTACACGCCGCCCCCCGCCCTTGATTATCGCGGCGCGGCCGCCTGGATATCGCGTCCAGATTTAAGCGTCGATAGCGAGATGAACGCCGGCAAGGGCGATATTTTCGTCGTCACGCCGACTATATATCTGGGCGGCAAACACTGGAATGCCCCCACCGCAAGCCCTAAAGTGCAAGCAGCCTTCACCCGCATAGCCGCGCCCAATTACGTCACCCCCTACGCGGTTAATGGGCGCGTTTTCGCCCCGCTCTATCGCCAAGCCTCCCTCTATAGCTTTTTAACCAATCGTGATGACGCCAAACTGGCCCAGCAATTTGCCTATCAAGATGTGCGCGTCAGCTTTATGCGCTTTCTGGACAACCACCCGCCGGAGCGCCCGATAATTCTCATCGGCCATGGCCAAGGCGGCCTGCATGTGCAGCGCTTATTGGCTGAGTTTTTCGTTAATGAGAGCCAGACTCCTATGCTGGCCGCCGCCTATATACTCGGCCACCCAACCCCGCTTGACCTGTTTACCGGCCCGCTTAAGGCCACCCCGCCCTGCGAGGGCGAGAGCGACACGGGCTGCGTCATCGGCTTTGGCGCCTTTACGCCCAAGGACACACTGCCCGCGCGCCGTTTCGTCAGTAATAGCCTTGTGTTTGAAGGGGCGCGCCTCACCCCCGTAGAAGGCAGAGCGCTCCTGTGCATGAACCCGCTCCTATGGACGCGTTCTAATGATTACGCCCCTGCTCGCTTGCATAAGGGAGGGGTCGCTGCCGAAGGCCTTGCGCCGGACGCAAACCCCGCCCCAAGCCCGCGCCAAGCCGGAGCGCAGTGTGAAGACGGCGTGCTTGTGATAGACAAGCCCAAACAGCGCAGCCTGCGAAGGCCAGCCCGTATTGGCGGACGTTATCGCACACTGCCGTCTAATCTGTTTTATGAGGATTTACGCCAAAACATCGACACACGCATTACCGCGCTCATTGATACGGGCGTCCTGCCTAAGCGCGCCCCGCTCATGGATGATTTGATCGATGTTACAATCGTCGAAAGTCCGGTTACGCTACCTAAAGGGAAATAGGGGGCCCAAAGGGGAAATAGGCTTAAAGCATTGATTTTGACAGGCGGTCAAATTTCATAATGTCTTCGAGCAAGGCTTCGAATTCATCCGTTGGAATCATGTTCGGGCCGTCGGATGGGGCGCTCATCGGATCAGGATGCGTTTCCATAAAGATAGCGGCCACCCCTATTGAGGCGGCGGCGCGCGCAAGATGGGGCACAAATTCGCGCTGACCACCGGAGGTTCCGCCCTGCCCGCCGGGCTGCTGCACGCTATGGGTGGCATCAAACACAACCGGAGAGCCAAAGCCCTTCATAATTGGCAGGCCGCGAAAATCAGTGACGAGGGTGTTATAACCAAAACTCGCTCCGCGCTCGCACGCCATCACATTGCCATTGCCCGCTTCGACAACTTTATTGAGCACATTACCCATATCATTGGGCGAGAGAAACTGGCCCTTTTTGACATTGATGACTTTACCGGTCTTAGCCGCGGCGACGAGTAAATCCGTTTGGCGACATAAAAAGGCTGGAATTTGCAGCACGTCCACATGCTCCCCGACAATGGCGCATTGCTCCGCCGTATGCACGTCAGTGACGCAAGGCAGGCCTAATGTGCTGCGAATTTCGTCAAATACGGCCATAGCTTTTTCAAGGCCAATGCCGCGCGGGGAATGGATGCTCGTGCGATTGGCTTTATCATAGGAGGACTTGTAAATCAGGTTAACGCCAACGCGCTCGGCAATTTCCTTAAGCTGGGCGGCGGTTTCAAGGGCGTGTTCACGCGATTCCATAGCGCAAGGGCCGGCCAAAAATGTGCAGGGCTTATCATTGCCAATTTCATACACCTTGCCGCCGGGGGTCTTGAGGGTAATAACTGCATTAGCCGTTGTTTTATTTTCGCTCATTGTTTCACTCATTGTTTTATTCGCTATTTTAGGAAGCCCTAGGCTCTCATATGGCAGATACAGGCCAATATAAAAACCCCAAACCGATAAAACTTACTTGCCGCGCACACATGGCATGGCTAGCCTATCTATCAGTGGAGATTAAACATGATCGTAGACAGCGTTTTAGACCTTATCGGCAATACCCCCCTCATTCGCCTTAACGGCGCGAGTGAAATCACCGGCTGTGACATTTACGGCAAGGCGGAGTTTTTAAACCCCGGCCAGTCCATCAAAGACCGCGCGGCCCTGTCGATTATCCGCGCCGCGGAGGCAAGCGGAGAGCTGCGCCCCGGCGCAACCATAGTGGAAGGCACGGCGGGTAATACCGGCATTGGCCTTGCCCTCGTCTGCTCGGCTCTGGGGTATAAATGCAAAATCGTCATTCCGCGCAGTCAAAGTCAGGAAAAGAAAGACGCCATCCGCCTTTTGGGGGCCGAGCTTATCGAAGTTGACGCCGTGCCCTATGCTAATCCCGATAATTACGTCCATTATAGCGGGCGGCTCGCCAAAACTCTTAATGATAGCGAGCCTAATGGCGCGATTTGGGCCAATCAATTTGATAATACGGCCAATCGCGACGCCCATAGGCTTGGCACCGGGCCAGAGATTTACGACCAAACAGACGGCAAAGTTGACGGCTTTGTTTGCGCGGTTGGGAGCGGCGGCAGTCTTGGCGGGATTTCCATGGCGCTTAAGGCTACAAACCCCGACATCCAAATCGCCGTAGCTGATCCGGGCGGCTCTAAAATGTATAGCTATTACAAGACCGGAGAGCTAGCCTCCGAAGGAGGCTCCATCACCGAGGGCATTGGCCAAGGGCGCATTACCGCCAATCTTGAGGGCGTCGCCGTAGACCGCGCTTACCGCATTGATGATGCGGACGCGCTTAAGGTTCTGTTTGACCTCACCCAAAATGAAGGCCTGTGCCTTGGCGGCTCGTCGGGCATTAATGTGGCTGGCGCCATCGCCATGGGACGCGATATGGGGCCGGGGCACACTATTGTCACCCTATTATGTGATTATGGTTCACGCTATCAATCCAAGGTCTACAATCCCGAATTTTTACGCGGCAAAGGCCTGCCTACGCCGCCATGGTTAGATTAGAAGTAAAGCTTAGACTATGAAAAAAGAAACAAAATTTACCCATATAGGGCGCCCAAAACCCGATTACGCCACGCCGGTTAATCCGCCGATCACCCGTGCTTCCACCATGCTTTTCAAACGGGCCGAAGATATTTACGGCAGCGGAGAGACCGGCTATGGCCGCCATGGCACAAATGTACATGAGCAGCTTAAATCCGCCTTTATCGCCCTTGAGGGCGGGGAGGATTGCGCCCTGCTCCCTTCAGGTCATAGCGCCACAACCACGGCCATTCTCGCCTGCGTAAAGGCCGGTGACCACATATTATTGACCGATAGCGCCTACGGTCCAACGCGCGGATTTTGCCTTGATCACCTTCCTAAATTTGGCATTAGCACGACTGTTTATGACCCGCATATAGGCGGCGACATAGCTGATTTGATACAGGATAATACGGCGGTGATACTGCTCGAATCCCCCGGCTCTTTGACCTTTGAAGTGCAAGATATCCCTGCCATCGCCAAGGCGGCTAAGGCGGCGGGCGTCACCACGATTATCGACAATACATGGTCGGGCGGGTTGACGCTGGCTCCCTTCTCGCACGGCGTAGACATTAGCGTCCATGCGGCAACCAAATATTTCGGCGGCCATAGCGATATTATGTATGGCGCGGTGATTAGCGCGACCAAAGCGCTAGGCCGCAAAGTTGATGCCCATATAAAAAGCATCGGCTTTTCCGTATCCCCTGATGACACGTATCAAATTCTACGCGGCTTTCGCACGGTCATGCACCGCTTTGGCCATAGTGAAGCTAGCGCGTATAAGCTTGCCGCATGGCTAGAGGGCCGCGATGAGGTCGCTAGCGTCTTGCACCCCGCCCTGCCGTCCCATCCTGACCACGCCCTGTGGAAGCGCGATTTCACCGGCGGAGCCTGTATTTTCTCCGTCGTGTTAAAGCCCGTATCAGAGGCCAAGGTTCTCGCCTTCGTCAATGCGCTAAAGCTGTTCGGCATAGGCTATTCTTACGGCGGGTTTGAAAGCCTGTGCATCCATTGCGACCCGCAATTGCGCCGTGACCACGCCGACAAACTCGGCGGCCCGCTCGTGCGTTTTGCCTGCGGTCTTGAACACGCAGACGACTTGCAAGCCGACATCGCGCAAGCCCTAGCGGTTTTGGCGTAATGGCTTCAATTGGCCACTCTCAGACAAGCTGCATAATGGCTTGCTCTGTAGGGCGGCATTGCCTAAAGGTAGCTTTATGAAACATCTTATGCTTACGGCCTTCATTGCCGCGTCCTTGACCTCCATTCCCGCCCTCTTTGGGCCTGCTGCTTTTGCCCAAGCCAAGCCGGCTCCGCTGGATTTTGGTAAAACAGAACCCCTTGTGATTAAAAGCAAAGACAAGACTCATACATTTGACGTCGAAGTCGCCGATACGGACAAGCTCCAGGCGCGCGGACTTATGTATCGCGACGCGGTTGGCGCCGATGACGGGATGATATTTGAGTTTAACAAGTCGAAGGTCGCAACGATTTGGATGAAAAACACTGGAATTTTCCTCGATATTCTCTTTGTGCGCCCCAATGGCAAGATTTTGAAGATTGAGCATAATGCCAAACCCTACTCCTTGCGCCTATCCTCATCCGAAGCCCCCGTCGCTGCGGTGGTAGAACTTCGCGGCGGGCGCGCGCAAGAGCTGGGCATTCGCCCTGGTGATGTTATTGAGCATGAATTCTTCAAGGCAAATTAAGCTTTGACGCGGTTTTCCCCCGTGCTTTGGATTTAATTGCAAAAACACTGACTTTTTTACCAAGAAGGGCTTGCCCTAAGCGGCAAAACCGTTACAAACCGCAAATGTTCGGGGAGTAGCGCAGCCTGGTAGCGCATCTGTTTTGGGAACAGAGGGTCGCAGGTTCGAATCCTGTCTCCCCGACCATTTTCATCTAATGAAAGCCAACCCCAAATGGCCCTTTGAGAAATCAAAGGGCCATTGGCTTTTTGGCGCCCCCTCCACGCCTCCGCCCTTAAGGCTTTCCTAATCATAATGTGTTTTATTTCAACCATCGGAATGGGACACTATTATGACACCACCAGCAATGCCGGCTATTGAGCCAATCCTTACCATAGCGCCGAGCGCTAAACCGTTTAGGCAGGTAGAGATTGGACACATATTATCCGTCGGTTCATCACGCGCCGTCGTGACCATCAGTAAACGTCTCATCAGCAAAAACCAATTGCGCCTAGCCCAGCTTGGCACAATCCTAAAAATCGTAGCCAGCAGCTCTATCGTCGTGGCCATGGTCTCCTCCCTCGAGGTTGAGGGTAAGGATGCGGAGGGCATGAATGATGGCTGCCTAGCCCAGCTTGATATCCTTGGCGAAATCACCACCAACCCGACGACAAAGCAAACCCGTTTTTATCGCGGCGTACGCTCATTTCCGGTTATTGGCGAGGCGGTTTATAATATGTCCGCCGAAGATTTGCGTTTGATTTTCTCAAATGCGAATGAGCAAACCATTGAAATCGGGCGCTTGCAGCAAGATAATAGCATCATCGCCCAAGTGCGTACGGATGATTTACTGTCCAAGCATTTCGCCATCATTGGCTCCACCGGTTCAGGCAAGTCCTGCACCGTGGCCTTGGTATTGCAAGCTATCCTAGATCAAAACCCCGACGCCCATGTGGTGTTATTTGATCCGCATAATGAATATTCCAAAAGCTTTGGCAATTTGGCCGAAGTCGTTCGCCAAGATACGCTCGATCTACCGATTTGGATGTTTGACTTTGACGAAACGGTGGAGCTACTCACCAGTGAAATCCATAAAAATCGGTTAGAGGAAACTGAAATCCTCTCGGAGGTCTTGGTCAAAGCCAAACAGCTTTATGAGCGCTCTTTGCAGATGAAGGGCGAAGTGACGTCTGAAGCTAAAATCGGCGATATTGAAAAAGATTTGCACCGCATCGCGCCGCATATTTCCCTCGACAGCCCGGTTCCCTACCGCATGCGCGATATGCTGAAACTAATAAATTACAATATGGGCCGGCTTGAAAACTCCGACAATTTACGCCCCTATAAGCGGCTAAAGCGGCGCATTGAAATGCTGCTCAATGATCCGCGTTATTCCTTTGTTTTCCGCAACCAAGCCTCCCCCAAAGGGATTGAAGACATTATTGGCCGAGTCTTCCGTATTCCGGTGGCCGGCAAGCCCATTTGTATTTTGGACTTCTCCTCCATTCCCTCCGAAGCGCTTGATGTTGTTGTTTCCGTGGTCAGCCGCCTTGCCTTTGAAGTGGCGATGTGGAGCAGCCGCTCTATTCCTATCCTTTTAGTGTGCGAAGAGGCCCATCGCTATATCCCTAGCGACCCGAATAAAGGTTTCGCATCCACCCGCCGCGCCATATCGCGCATCGCCAAAGAAGGCCGCAAATACGGGGTTTCGCTGGCGATTATTTCCCAGCGCCCGTCAGAGCTAGAGCCGTCTACCCTCTCGCAATGTAGCACAATTTTCTCCATGCGCCTGTCCAATGAGCGCGACCAAAACTTTGTCCGCGCCGCCATTCCCGACGGGGCTGGAGACCTGCTCAAATTCCTGCCGTCACTAGGCACAGCCGAGACCATGGTCTTTGGCGAATCGGTCAATTTGCCGATGCGCATTATCCTCAACACTTTGCGCGAAGACCGTCGCCCGCATAGCTCATCCGCCGCCTTTACCGACCTCTGGTCATCCGGCGAAGTCTCCGGTGAATTCATGAAGGGCGTCTACCAAAATTGGCGCTCACGCAGTTTAAAACCGCAAACCACTCGGCGCGGAGGCGCGCCGCAAATCACCCCCGCCCTGCAAGGTAACAAGCTGCGACAAGCCGTGCCTGTTCCGCAAGCGGGCGGACAGCCGCCGCGCAGTCTGGCCGAGGTGAAAGCCATGCTCAACACCGTGCTGAAGTAATAGCGCCCTGCCCCCTAATGTGTGTTTA
>JAZGFA010000129.1:0-6928 GCA_036478975.1 Robiginitomaculum sp.
CAAATCATTTCCCTCGCTAATAGCCCAAGCCCAAAGTTAAAGTCTAATCATTTAGACCCTAACGTCGAGACGCTAATGGATGTTATTAACGGGAAAATCCCTGCGCGCATCTTAAACTTGCGTAAGACTACAGTTGATGTGCAGGGCAGTTTAAATCCTAAGGACGGGCCGCGTCATGGGCAATGGGGCTTGGGGCGAAACTTGCCTGCATATGGGCGCTGGCGGGGCGCGAGCGCGGCTCGCCGTTTTGCGCTGTCTGGGTTGGCAGCATTAACAGGGTTAGGCAAATCGCCGATGTAAAGGCAAAGAGCAATTTCACCGCCCGCGCTTGGCTCGCAGCGTTATTTTGGGTCTTGGTAGCAATGCGCGTCATAATCATCTCCTGTGTAGGAGTCTGTTATGGCGGGGCGCCAAGGCGGGCGAAGGGCCAAAAAAGGGCAATATTGGGGCATTTACACTTGGTGTTAGCGCGCGGTTAAACCTCCACAGGCGGAATGGGGGTTTTGCCGCGCAATAATATCAGTAAAACTCCGATAAGGGTCATGGCCCCGCCGATAATGAGCGATGTGCTTATCGGCTCGCCGAGGATGATTATGCCGCCAATCACCGCGATAAGGGGACTGAGCAGCCCCACTCCGGCGACCTTATACATAGGCAGGCGGGAGAGCATATAGTAATAAGCGCTATGGGCGATAAGTGAACCACAGACTATGGAATAGAGCAGGGCTAGGACAAAGGCTTGGCGGCTTTCGGGGGCGAAACTGCGCATTTGCCCGTCTTCTAAAATAAAGGTCAGGGGCCATAGCACCATGGAGCCAACACAGGCAAACCATGCGAGCAATTGCCAAGGGCTGACATCTTTCACGGTTTTGACAAACATGGCGGCGACCGCTTCGCAAAGCCCGGCCAGGGCGACAAGCATCATGCCGAGAACAAAATGAGGCCCTACCGCTTCGGGCTGTTTGGACAGGCTGATAAGGGCGACGCCGGCAAAGGCGAGGGCAATGCCGGCAATGCGCGGCAAGCCTATCCGCTCGCCCAGAAATATTACGGCGAGGATAATGGAAAACGGCACGTAAAGCTCTATGGCGATGGAGGCCCCGCCGGCGGTGGTTAGCCCCGCTCCGGGGAAAAGAAATGCGTAATTCAGCCCGCCAAAACCGAGGCCCGCAATCAGAATTTTTCGCATTTGCCCCTTATGCCATTTTAGCTTTGGCAGCAAAACAAGCGCGACGCCGCTCATGCGCAGAGCCGCGTAAAATAGCGGCGGCGCAACATTATCAATCGTGGTTTTTACCACCACGAAATGCAGGCCCCAAAGGGTGCAAATCATCAGCATAATAAGGAAATATTTCATCGACATGGGAATGTCTTTAACCGCATAACAGCGCTTGACCAATTTAATTATCGCTTCACAATCATAAAAAAAGCAAAGGCTGTTTTATGGCATTTACGGTTCCAATATCCGGCGCTCTGGCGCGCGTGGCCGAGTCGGCGACCATGGCGGTGACCCAGCAGGCGCGCGAAATGCGCGCGGCGGGGATTGACGTGTTAGCACTTGGCGCGGGGGAGCCGGATTTTGACACGCCCGATCACATTAAACGCGCGGCCATAGAGGCGATAGAGCGCGGCGAGACGAATTACACCAATGTTGACGGCATGCCCGAGCTTAAGCGCGCCATATGCGATAAATTTAAACGCGATAACGGCCTGATATATAGCCCGAATCAAATCAATGTATCGCCAGGCGGTAAGCCGGTTATTTACAATGCTTTTGTCGCCACCCTTAGCCCCGGTGATGAAGTGATTGTGCCGACCCCGTGCTGGGTGTCCTATCCGGAAATGGCGCGGCTTGCGGGCGGCGTGCCCGTCATGGCGCCCGCCGGCCCGCAGGACGGGTTTAAGCTTAGCCCCGCCGCGCTAGAAGCCGCGATTACCCCGGCTACGCGCTGGCTTATTTTAAACTCACCGAGTAATCCGACCGGCGCGGCCTATAGCGCCGATGAGCTGCTAGCGCTCGCAGAGGTGCTGCGCCGCCATCCGCGCGTGATGATACTCAGCGATGATATTTACGAGCATCTGGTATATGACGGTTTTACATTTGCCACTATGGCAGAAGTCGCGCCTGACCTTTTTGAGCGGACACTGACGATGAATGGCGTGTCCAAAGCGTACGCCATGACCGGTTGGCGCATTGGCTACGGGGCGGGGCCAAAGCCTTTGATTAAGGCCATGGCCAAGGTGATGGCCCAGTCCACATCCAATCCGTGTTCCATTAGCCAATGGGCGGCTACCGCGGCGCTAAATGGCTGCCGCGAATTCATGGCGGAGCGCAATCGCGCCTTTGCCGCGCGCCGTGATTTTATTGTCGGCGCGTTAGGCGATGCGCCGGGCCTGTCATGCCTTACCCCAGACGGCGCATTTTACGCCTATCCGGATTGCGGCGCGCATATGGGTAAAACTAGCCCCAAGGGCGCGCGCATTAGTAATGACAGCGATTTCTGCTCAGCCCTTTTAGACGAAGCCCATGTGGCCGTAGTGCCGGGGGCGGCATTTCATAGCTCCCCGCATTTTCGGCTTTCCTACGCTACGGATATGGCGACCTTGGAAAAGGCCGGCGAGCGTATTGCTGATTTTTGCAAAAGTTTGAAATAGTGCCCTTGTTATGATTGCCAAGCTCGCCATATTAGAGCTATTCTAAAAAGGAGAGTTTGATGAATATTGATATTGGAATTTCTAGCAGTGACAGGGCGAAATCCGCCGAGGCGATTAGCAAGGTGCTTGCTGATACTTATACGCTCTATTTGAAAACCCACGGCTATCATTGGAATGTTGAGGGGCCGCATTTCCAGTCCCTGCATTTACAATTTATGGATCAGTACACGGAAATGTGGACCGCGGTGGACGAGTTGGCCGAGCGTATTCGGGCGCTAGGCCATTACGCGCCATCCTCCTATAGCGAGATGGGAAAGCTCTCCTCTATCGCAGAGGAAAACGGGCGTCCCGATTGGAAAGCTATGGTGGAAAACCTCGCCGCTGGTCATCACGGCGTAGTGAAAACCGCCCGCGCCGCCCTGCGTATTGCCGAGGAAATTGGCGATGACGCAAGCGCTGACGTGCTAACCCCGCGCATTACCCTGCATGAGAAAACCGCGTGGATGCTGCGGTCTATTGCCGCGAAATAAGGAAATGAGCGCTGTTAGGCGCTTATTTTTTCGGCGTCAACTTGCGGCCGTGTCCAGCGATCAAGGGTAGCTATCAGGTCAGGCTGTTTAACCGGCTTGGTGAGATAGTCATCCATATGGGCATCGAGACATTTATTGCGGTCATTTTTGAGAGCGTGACCGGTCAGCGCGATAATAGGAATATCACTAGCATCATCAGTTTGGACGTGGTTTTTAATCACCTCCGCCGCCTCGTATCCGTCCATGACAGGCATGGAGATATCCATCAAAATCGCTTTGAAAATGCCGGGATTGGCCTTAAAAATCGCGACGGCCTCTTGCCCATTATTAGCAAAGACCGGCTTATAATCAGAATCCTCTAACATCAGGCGCACCACGTCTTGATTAAGCGGGAAGTCTTCGGCCACTAAGATGGGCGTGCGCTGCGCGGCGGTTTGCGCGGTAGGGCTCGCTGAAGCTGTGATTTCCGGCTCTGAACGGAGCAGAGTTTCAGGCTCTGATATGGACTTTGATAGGGCCTCAATTTCCGCTTCCAGCCCTGTATCTGCGTAGGTGACAAAGGTTAGGGCGCTTTCAATATCCCTAAGCACATCTTGAGTGCTAGCGATAAGCGGGTCGCGCATGGCGGGCTTATCTGTCTCAATGGAAACAGGGGCAGAAGGGGCAGAAGGAGGCGTGGTTTCGGATAGGGTGGTTTTGGATATATCCGGCGCGGGCGCGATTGCTGGCGCGGGATTTAATGGCGCAATAGGAGCCGCGCTTTCAGAAACGCCTTCATTTTTAAAAACGCCTTTACTGGCGGTTCCAGAAATTTGGCCAGAAATAGTTTGACCAGAAATGGTTTTAGAGGACAGCGCCTTTTGCACGGCTTTTAACAGGCGGTCTTCACGCACGGGCTTAACCAAATAATTGTTAATGCCAATGGCTTGCATTTGCGCATTTGTGGTGGGTTTGTCGCATGAGGACAGCATCACAATAGGGATTCCGCTTAGGCTTTTTGTACTGGTAATCAAGGCGGCGAGCTCTTGGCCATTCATCCCCGGCATTAAATAATCCAGCACTAATAAATCATAGGGCGCGCCCGCTTCATTGGCCGACTTTAGGCTGACTATGGCATCAACGGCGTCGCCAACCGCCTCTGTCTGCATGTTCCACGAGCCAAAGCGGTCGCTTAGAATATTGCGGTTAACTTCAATGTCATCAACGATAAGAACCTTGAGGCCGCTCAGGTCAAGGGCGGGGAGAATGGGTTCTATTTGTACTGTTTCATCGACGGGAAATTCTAAATTTATCGTAAAGGTGGAGCCTTCTCCCGGGGTTGATTCTACGGATAAGGCGCCGCCCATAAGCTCAACTATGTGGCGCGAAATTGTCAGGCCAAGGCCTGTGCCGCCGTAAACGCGGGTTGTGCTGCCATCGGCTTGGGTGAATTTTTTAAACACGCTCTCGAGTTTTTCGGCGTCAATGCCAATGCCCGTATCTTTAATGGCGATGTTGATGGCGCTATTGCCATCTGTGCCATCAGTAATGCCAACGGAGAGTAGGACGTGACCCGAATCGCTAAATTTCACGGCATTGCTGACAAGATTGGTAATCACCTGGCGGATGCGCCCGACATCGGCGATAAAACCGCGCGGCAATGTCGGTGGATAATCTACGATGAGTTCAAGGCCTTTTTCATGGGCGCTAGTTGAGAGAAGTGACATGACATCATCAATAGCCTCGCGCAGATTAAACGGAGCGGGATCCAGCTCAAAGGCTTCGGCTTCGATTTTCGAAAAGTCTAGAATATCGTTGATAATCGTAAGTAACGCCTGACTGGATCGGGTGATGACTTTGATGTAATCTCGTTGGCGTTCGTTAATGTCCGTCTGCTCTAACAACTCTGCCATGCCCAGCACCCCGTTCATTGGGGTGCGGATTTCATGGCTCATATTGGCGAGAAACTCTGATTTGGCTTTAGAGGCTAAAACCGCTTCATCCTTGGCTTTTTCAAGGGCTTTCTTTTGTTTTACTTCCCGCGTGATGTTTTGGTTGAAAGCCTGAATGGAGCTGGGCTTGCCTTCATTGTCGCGTATGAGTCGCGCATGGGTGCGGATATGACTGGTTTTGCCATCGATAAAGATTGTGCGGCCCGTAATTGTGACGCGATCATCGGTTTGCGATAATTTGCGCATACCTTCGCGAAATGCGGCTTGATCTTCCTCAACCAGCAAAGAGATAATGCCCTTGGTCTGAACATCGGCGATGCGCTGCGGGCTATAGGCGTCTACCATGGAGGTGCTAAGCTCATAGAGTTTTGTCGCAAAATCGAATACCCAGTAACCAGATTGACCAAGCTGTAAGGATTCTTGCAAGATTATATCTTTTTTTATCAGGTCGGTAACATTGTGGGATTGGGAGATAACCCAGCCATTGCTGAGTCGTTTCCGCGTGAGCCGTTGAAATGTGCCATTGGCAAGCGCAACAATGTTAATCCCGCTACGCACTAAATCACTTTGCTCAGATGAGGCGGTGATGACCGTGAGGTTTTCCGCTTCAATAATCTCTTTGTTAAGCAGACCATATTTGGTCATGGCCGCATGCATATCGGCAAGGCTGTCGCCGGGGGCAACGTCTTGCGGGGTTAGACCGAGTTGGGTGTAGACGGTTTTACCGATAAATTTGTAAATTTGATTTTCATCAAAAATAGCCGTGCCAATATCAAGGTTTTCGTCGAGTATCTCAAAAAAATGCGCCATGTCTTTGGAAACGCTCGTTTCACT
This sequence comes from Robiginitomaculum sp., assembly GCA_036478975.1. Classification (GTDB taxonomy): domain Bacteria; phylum Pseudomonadota; class Alphaproteobacteria; order Caulobacterales; family Maricaulaceae; genus Robiginitomaculum. The sequence goes on from JAZGFA010000129.1 coordinate 5,951, forward strand.
GGCGGCGCGCGCTTCGATGGAGGCGCTTAGGCGCTCTAATTCTTTGATCGCGTCTTCAACGCTAATTGGCATAGTTTCTTCGGTCATTGACAGCCCTTATTTATCCCCATGTTCCCACACCACATTGTAGTTATGAACAAACAGGGTTAATGCCGCCTAAACATATGGAGAAATCCATAAAAAAAGCCCGGCGCTCTGAAGTTCAGAGGCCGGGCAAAGTCTTCGCAATACAATTCGGGGAGGAATATGAGTATGCGGTAGTCTAAAGCGAGGCCGAAGCCGTCAGCTATACCCAGTATATAGGATAATAAATTGTTTACGTGTAGGGCCATAAGGTCACAGGTTCTATGCACAAATGCATAGCTTTGCGCGCCGCATTAGGGGGACTCGCGCCAATCCTTACTGACCCGCAGTAGAAAATCCCGAAAGACTTTAGCGCGGACGGAGCCGCGCAGCTCAGTCGGATACACAAAGTAAACATCAAAGGTTGGTCCGCTAATTTGCGGCAATACGCGCACTAATCTGCGCGACATGGCGACCATGTAATCGGGAATGCCGACAATACCAATTCCCGCCTCACCGGCGCGCATAATGCCGTGCAGATTATTGACGGCGAGGATCGGTTCGCGGCGCCCTTTGCCCTCTCGCCCGACTTCTAACGCCCAATTGGTTGCATTTAAGCGTCCGGGTATGAGTTTGCCAAAGGCAACGATTTCATGGTCGTCTAGATCTTCAACCGATTGCGGTGCGCCATGCTCGGCCAAATATTTTTGCGCGGCGTAAAGGCTCTGGGAGATACTGCCCAGCTTGCGTTCAATCACGTCCCCTTGGGTTGACGGAAAGGGCCGCAGGGCGCAATCGACATCAAAGGCGGTGAGGTCGTGCTCCTCATCCTCTAGGAAAAGCTCCACATTTATCAGCGGATAGGCCTTAAGAAATTCGGGCAGCACCGCCGTTAGCCAATTCGCGCCCAGCGAT
>JAZGFA010000130.1:0-11309 GCA_036478975.1 Robiginitomaculum sp.
CTAGCCTTTTGCTCAATGTCGTCAAAGCGGGCATCATTCGCTGATTTAAACGCGGCGAATGTAGCGGCAAAATCCGCCTGCGCCATGCGCGTATCAACGCTCATTTTAGTTTCTTTTTTAGGTGTGCTCACAAAATTTCTCCTTGTTGAGAGTGAGAGGGGGTGGGGGTAGAAATATCGCCAATTTGGGTGATGCGCGCAGCGCGCAGCATCGGGAAGGCGACGATAGAAACCTCCCAAAGATCAAGCTCTAACAGCTCTCGGCCGCTCGCGGTTTTGCGCGCGCGCACCGGGCGATAGCCAATGGACAGGCCCGACAAAGCGCCGGCGCGCACAAGCGCCATGGTGCGCTCGCTGCGCGGCTCTCCGCCAATGATACGGCCCGAAACAAATAGGCCGCTCCCGTCCTCAATTATGCGGTCCCACACGCCAATTGGCGCGCCGGTTTCATGGCCAAGCAGCATGGGCAGCCCGCCGCCCGCAAGCTTAATCAGGCTCGGCGCAAAGGCTCCGCGCCGGACAATATCGCCGCTAAGGTCGGGATTGTTAAAGATGCTGGCATAGCCGGATAGGCGCAATTGCGCGCCCTGCCCCGCCGTATTTGGCAGGGTTTCAACTGTGTAGGTTTTCATAAAAACTCTTCGTAAGTTTTGGGGTTAAGGCTAATTATCGGCCTTGTTATCGAGGCGTTGCTCAATGCGGCCTAGGCTTTGGCGGGCCATGCTCATTTGCTCTTCAAGCCGAGCAAGGCGCTCGGATACGGGCAGGGCTTGCTGCGCCCGCGATTCCAAATCCGTCAGCCGCGCCTCCGCCGCGCCCGCCCACATCAAAGCGCCCGCTGTTTGAATGGAGATTGCAAAGATAATCGACAGGGTGATAGTGCGGTCAAAGCGCAGGCTTTTCACGTCACCCTCGCTCATAACGCGCTCACGCCGGCAAGGGCGCGTTTCTCGTCATCGGTGAGAAAGCTCGCCTGCCCTAATTTGGCCCAAAGTTTTGCCTGACTTTCGGCCAGCGCGGGAATGTCATCAAGGTCAACGCGAATACCCAAATCCTCGCCAAACCAAGGCCGTAGCCAGCCCTCTAGGGAGCGCGCGGTTTTGCGCGTAAGCGGGATAATCGTTTGCCGCCAAAATGCCTGATTGGCTTCTTTGTAATTGGAATAGGTATTGTCACCCGGAATGCCGAGCAGCATGGGCGGAACCCCGAAAGCCAGCGCAATTTCGCGGGCCGCCTCGCGCCGCGCCGTGGTGAAATCCATATCTTGCGGCGACAAACTCATCGGTTTCCAGTCAAGCCCGCCCTCTAAAAGCAAAGGCCGGCCCGCCGAGCGCGCTCCGCTATGACTGCCCTCAAGTTCGGCCTTAAGCCGGCTATATTGGTCATCGGATAGGCGCGCGCTAGGGTCGGTGTTTTTATAAATCAAAGCCCCGCTAGGCCGCGCCGAATTATCGAGCAAAGCCTTGGCCCAAACCCCGCCTTCATTATGCACGTCAATCGCTTGCGCCGCTGCCTCTAGGGGGGAGAAACCGTAGCTGTCATTGGTCGGGTGGAACAGGCGCATATGATGGATAGCGGCGCGGCCACTGGCGGCGTCACGAACGTAGCGGCGCTTATGGCCACCCGCCTCATATTCCCAAGCGGCGGGCCAACCGTCACGGCCCGGCACAACCCGCATACGGTCAGGGCGCAAGGCGTAGAGCGCACTTGGCACTTCATCAATCAGCGCCGCTTCAAAATAAGCGTTTCCGCTCATTTGCAGATAGCCGTAAAACGCTTCAAATAATTCAGGGGCGGACATGTGCGGATGCGGGTTTTGCAAAAGCTTTGCCGCGGGGTCGCCGGCAATGCACTCCCCGCCGCGCATGACGCACAGCGGAGCCGAGGCTGCCGCCTCCGCAATCATCCGGATACAGCGATACACAATGGCATTGCGCTGATAGCCTTCTTTGGCCAGGGTTTGGTAATTACGCGGGGTCCACGCCGCCTTGCCGCCCATGTGCAATGCCATATAGCTAGACGAGCCGGATTTAACCTGCTCAGGGGCCGTGTTTTTCACATGCGGTTTCAGTGACGGCGCGAGGCGCGCCGAAAGCCAATTCATCATAATTCATCCTTGATAACATGGCGCAAAAAAGACCGCCGCGGTAATAGCCGAGCAGTCTGATGCGTAAGGTTTACGTTTAAGGGCGCGGCGCTATTTCGACGCGCTTCTCAAACCATGGATGAAATATAGGCCAGTTGCGGGCGGCGGGGATATATCTGTTTAAACTTTTGTTAACCAATTGAAAAAATAGAGAGTTTATGCCGCGCTAATCACGGATATAGGCTTTTCCCTGCGGCCTAATAGGCTCATTACCGTGGTATAATTTTTCTTAGCGGCGCGGCGCAGGGCGGCATCGCCTAACATGGACGCCACGGTAATTGCGCCCTTATAGGCAATGGCGGCATGTTCTAATGCTTGGGTGTGGCCTTCATTGCGGCCAAGTTTAAGCAGGCTATCGCCGAGCGCCTTTTGAATTTCGCCGTGGGATATTGGCGTTTCCTCTTGGGTGTAAAAATTATTGGCTTTAGCAAGGGAGCGTACGGCTTCAATAAGCGGAGCCACATCGCCGGTTTGCGCCGCAAGCTCCATCATACCCAAGGCCAGCTCACTATTGAGCGCAGCAAGGTCAGCTGCGGATTCTCGCAAATCGCGACGCAGTGATATTTTAATGCCTTTAACCATGGTTTTATCCTCCACCAAATTAGGATTAGCGTGTGACGAATTAGAGTTAATATGCTGTTAATAAAGGCCAAATTGAGGCTAAGTTTATCCGCCTATCTGAGGTTTATCTGAAACGCTATGGCCCGCGCCGCCGCCGTGAAATTCGCATTAGTTTTCACGCGCTCAAGCGGCAAGCCGCAAGCGATAAAAATTCTATCTTTCAAATCATCCGCGTAATGCACGGGCATAGCGTTGTTTTTCCCCTTATCATGGATGCTGCCGTCAAGCTCTATCGCCATTAAGGGCGCGCCATTCGCGGCGCAAATCAAAAAATCCACATGGCGTGATTTCACCCGCCCGCGAAGTCGCCAGCGCTCCGGACCGTCCTTAACCTGCGGGCTAACACCGACAATGTCTTCCATGCGCACCTTGGTCAGCAATAGGCAATTTGAGCGCCCCAATGCCGCGCGCAGGGCTTCAAAAAATGCGCGCTCCGAGCGGTTAACAAATATGCTTTTTGCGAGCGCGTAATGGCGCGCATCCCCGCCGGGCATGGCGCGGGTTTGCGGCGGCGCATAGGGGGAGCGCGCCCCCAGCGCCAGCCATAGCACGCAAAGGCCAATAAAAATTATGATGCCAAGTTCAAACATGGCGAAAGACTAGCACCATAAAGCAAAGAGAACAAACAGTGAATATTTTTAATCACAGTTAAATCCACCTTATGCGCGCCCCGCCCCGTCCCTTAAGCATTAATTCGGTTACCGCCCAGACAAGGGCGTCGGCGCGGTCCGGGCTTTTACGGCCCATAAGCGCGCTCCCCATCAGGCACAGCTCATCCTCTAGGGCTTTAAAGCGCCCCGCATGGCGCACTTTTCCCTGTTCATAAAGCGCGGCAACCGGCTCTGCCCTCGCGGTTTTGCCGACGCTAGCGCGCACATTACGCACGGGAACGCGATCATCAACGGAGCGCAATATGGTCGAGACCATCTCCCCGCCTTGGTTGACTTCGGCGAGTAAATAATTCGCCCCCCATTCCTGATACAAATCCACCGCCCTTTGCGCCCAGCCCTGCGGGCTTTGCCCTTGGGTGGTTCCATCGTGCAATATGATAGCGCGAGCCGCCGCGCCGTGGCCGCTAAGTCCGGCCACGATAAGCCCGCAACTATCGGCCCGCGCCCCGCTCGTCACCGGCGGATCAATCGCGACGATGATTTTATCGAGGGTCGGCGGCGTATCAATATAGGCGGCGTCCATCATGACGTAATTCCATAAAGCCCCCGGCGCATCGGTCAGCATTTCCCCGCCCAGTTCTTGGCGGCCCAAACGCGTGCCGCCATATTCCGCCTCCATCGTCTCTATGAAACTGGCCGCAAGGTGGTTTTGATTATCGCTAGTGGTCATATGGCTAATGCGCACAATTGGGTTTTTCAAAAGCGCCTTTAACGCCGGCAGTGGTTTTGGCGTCGTCGTCATCACAAGGCGCGGGCGCTGCCCAAGGCGCAGGGCCAGCCGCAAATTTGACAGCGTGTCTTCTGGGTAGCTCCACGCGCAAAACTCATCCGCCCACGCGCAGTCAAATTGCGGCCCGCGCAGACCGTCCGGCTCCTCGGCGCTAAACACTTGCCCAATCGCCCCGTTAGGCCATTCAAGGCGGCGGCGAGAGGAGCGATAGGTGGGACGCTCGGACGGATAGCCCAAGCGCAGCAGCCCGCTCTCCCCCTCCAGCATAACTTCGCGCGCATCATTATAGGTCGGCGCGATAAGGGCTATGCGCCGCGCGCCGCCGCAGAAAACTTGCTCTCTTATCCACTCCGCTCCGGTCCGGGTTTTGCCAGAGCCGCGCCCGCCAAGTAAAAGCCAAATTAGCCAATCATCATCCGGCGGCGTTTGGTTATCGCGCGCATATAAACCCCATATGTGGTCGATATGGGCCAATAATTCTGGCGGGCAGCCTTCAAGAATTTTCCGGTATTTTTTCCGTGTCATTGATGTTTCGGAACTGCTCAACAAGTCGCGTAATAATACGGTCTCGCTCTTCGGGGGGAGGGGGAGGAAGGTCTTCATAGCTAAGATATTTTTCTTTATCCTCTAATTGAATCACCGCTTCATTATGACCTGCAATATCGCCATTGGTTTTAAGCAGCACGGAAATAGCGCGCGCCTTTTTCTCGAAAATATCGGGCGCAATTTCACCCTCCGCAGCATCAGCCATGGCGCAAAGCTCATCCATAAGACGGTTGATTACGCAATATATCGGGTCTGGTGATATAATGTTCATGCGCCCAGTATGGGGGCGGTTTTAAAGGCGGGGATATTGTTGCAAGCCGCTAGCCTATTTCAGGTTCTCCGGGCCATTGGACGATGAATCTATGTTGCTCATCTTCGGGCACGCCCTCCTCTGACACGGTGGCGTGTTGAACGCTCATGCCCTGCTCATTAATGGTCTGGCGGCTGCCGGTGATAAGGTGGTGATAATCCGGCAAGTCTTTGCCTTCGGCAATAAGGCGGTAGCTACACGTGCGCGGCATCCATTTTAGCGCGCCCGCATTATCGGGCGTAACCTGCACGCAATCTGGAACTAGCGCCGTGCGGTTAGGGTAATTCGTGCATTGGCAGGTGGCGGTGTCGAACAGTTTGCAGGTGACATTGGTGACATAAATAGCCCCCGTATCCTCGTCCTCCATGCGGATGCAACAGCACTTACCACAGCCATCGCAAAGCGACTCCCATTCGGAGCTGCTCATTTCGTGCATATTTTTTGTTTTCCAAAACTGGTTTTTTGTCATAATTTCATCTCAATTGGAGCCGTTATTCTAGGTTGACGCGTAAGGCTTTGAAGCGCAAGGGATGGCGTGAGGATTTATTGATTATGGCCACATTTAGGGCAGATATTGAAGCGGCAAATGATAACCGCAGGAAACGGCGCCTAAAATGGGCGCTGAGCCTCTTGGGCATCTTCGCTTTTATCGCCGCTATTGTCTATTTTGAGGGCAAACGCTATTTGTTTGAAGGCCTGCCGCGCCTGCCTACCAAAGAGGCCATGTGGAACCTCAATGTTAAGCCCAGCGTGACCTTGCTCGATAAGGACGGCAATCAAATCGGCCATAGGGGGCCGTATTACGGTAAGGTGCATAAGCTAACCGAATTGCCGGCCCATCTGCCCGCCGCATTTCTCGCCATTGAAGATCAACGGTTTTATGAGCATGCCGGCGTAGACCGTAAGGCAATCCTGCGCGCCGTGTTTGAAAACACCAAAGCCGGCGATAAGGTGCAAGGCGGCTCCACCCTAACCCAACAGCTCGTTAAGAACATGGTTTTAACGCCGGAAAAAAACTATCGCCGTAAATTCCAAGAAGCCTATCTGTCCTATGAAATTGAGCAGACCCTGTCCAAGACGGAAATTTTAGAACTTTATCTCAACCGAATTTATTTGGGCCATAGCGCTTACGGCATTGAAGCGGCGTCTCAGCGTTATTTTGGCAAGTCAGCAATTGATGTAAGCCTTGCGGAGGCGGCTCTGCTCGCGGCCCTGCCCAAGGCGCCCTCACGCTATGACCCCATTTCCAATCCCGGCGTCGCCTCTAGTCGCACCAATTTGGTTTTGCAGGCCATGTTTGAGCAAGGCATGATTAGCGCCACGGACATGTCGGACGCCGAAGTTAACCCAGCGGTGATAGCACAAATAGAATCTGGCCATATTGCCGAAGCCGATATGGGCTATGCTTTTGATATGATAGCCGATCGCGCTAGGGGGCTTATCGGCGGGGACGTCCAAGACCTTGTCATACGCTCTACCATTGACCCAGATTTGCAAAAAGCGGCCATAGATTCGGTCAAAGCGGTCATCACTAAATATGAAAAAACGCGCAAGGTCAGTGAAGGCGCACTTATCAGCATTGACGCGAGCAATGGGGCCGTGCGCGCCGTGGTTGGCGGACGCGATTACACGGTCAGTAAATTTAACCGCGCGACCCAAGCCAAGCGCCAACCCGGCTCCTCATTTAAAGCCTTTGTCTATGCGGCGGCGCTTGAAAATGGCTTTACCCCCGGCACGGTGCGCATTGACCAACCGATTAACATTGCGGGCTGGAAGCCGGAAAATTACTCAAAAACCTATAAAGGCCCCATCAATATTCGCGAAGCGCTTAAACTGTCTATTAATACGGTCGCGGCGCAGGTCGGGGCGGAAATAGGCCCTTCAAAAGTGGTGGAGCTTGCCAACCGTTTTGGCATAGCCTCCCAGCTTGGCGCCCATTATTCAATCTCGCTTGGCGCCTCCGAAGTTACGCTGATGGACATGACCCAAGCCTATATGGTTTTCGCCAATGAAGGCCTTAAGCGCAGTCCTTACTTAATAGAATCAGTCACGGATACGTCAGGCACGCCGCTTTATAGCCATAAGGGACGCCCGCCGGAGCGAGTCTACTCCGCCCCCTATGCGCGGCAAATGACCTCCATGCTTCGCGACGTTGTCGATACGGGGACGGGCCATGGCGCACGCATGGGCAATCGCCAAGTGGCGGGAAAAACCGGCACGTCGCAAGATTTTCGCGATGCGTGGTTTATTGGCTTTTCTAGGCAATATGTTACCGGCGTCTGGATGGGCAATGATGATAACAGCCCTATGCGCAAGGTGACGGGCGGATTATTGCCGGTTGACGCTTGGGTGAAATACATGAGAGCTGCCCATAAGGGCGTTAAATACCGTCCGTTACGCGCACCGGATCCAACGGTTACCGACCCAGAAACCCTCAAATTAATGGTGTTTTACGAAGGCCTTACCGAAGCGTTAGTGACGGAACGTGACCTCGCCAATGGCGCGCCCGGAATCGGTTCACCGCCCTAATGTTTTAACCACGTAGGCTGACGGTTTTTTAACCCCGTCGGGGCTAAAATTGCTTTAAGTCTGGGGAGACTTTGGAGATTTAAATGATTCGCGCTGCATGTTTACTGCTCATAGGGGCCGCTATTGCGAGCCCTGCCCTCGCCGATGAGCGACCCAATATTGTCAACACCGTAACCGTTTCAAGCCAGCAGGAATGCGCCGCCGCCTGCTCCGCCGCCGTGCCAAGCTGTCGTAGCTGGTCCTATCATCAGCCGGACTCGCGCAAGCCCGTAGCCTCGTGCCGCATGGAAACTCCGCCCCCGCCGCCGCCTTGGACATCGACGCAAGCCCTATCAGAGCTTAACGTCTATCGCGCGCAATATGGCCTCTCCCCGCTTAGTCTTGACGACAAGCTCATGGCCGCATCTCAAGCCCATAGCGATGATATTTCACAGACGGGTGCCGCAGGCCATGCGGGCAGTGACGGTAAATTTCACGACACACGATTAAAACGCGCAGGCTATGCCTTTTCCATTACGGCGGAAAATGTCGCCACGGGTCAAGAAAGCTGGGAGGAAGCGTTTCAAGCGTGGAAGGATAGCCCCGGCCACAATAAAAACCTGCTCATGCCTGATGTCACCCAGCTTGGCATTGCGCTCACCTATGAGCCATCAACCAAATATCTCACCTATTGGACCATGGTGCTAGCTGCGCCTTTTTAAAAAACGCGATTAAAACGCCTAATCCTCATCATGGTTAACTAAAACATAACGCCTAGCTGTCAATCAGAAGTAAGATTGATTTGGAGAAATGTTATGTCAAAATTCACGGCCCTGCGCGCACGCGCCCTACGTCTTACGTTAACGGCGCTTAGCGCCGCCGTAATCGCCGCCCCCGCAATGGCCGCGGATATACAAAGCTATCGTCAAGGTCAGGCCTATACGGCAATCCCTATGTTATCTAGCCAAGCTTGCGCGCAAATTTGCACCGGCGACGCCCAGTGCCATGGCTGGAATTTCCTGCCTAGACACGCGCCTAATACCAGTACTGGCGGCATGTGTGAGCTAAACTCCGTAAATGCTAGCCCAATTTCTCATCCCTACGCCATAAGCGGCGATAATGGCCAGGCTAATTTCGGCGGGCAAGTCGTACCCGGCGGCGCCCATACTATTCGTATTGGCACGCCGCCAAAAGCGCGGCCAACCCGCCCCGGTAAACCCAAAACTATTGTGCGCAAACGCCTATTCGCCCCCATAGCGCCAACGCCTCGCCCTGCGGCGCGGCAAATTCCAACCCATGCGAAAATGCCCATTGCTCCCATTGCGCGTCCAACGCACATAAGGCGCCAAGCCCCGATACAGCCGCGCGCGCAGATTCAGCCCCAAACACGACAGCAAATGCGCCCTCAAGCCCGACAGCAAGCCCCTTCTGCTATCCGCCCCGCCGCGGATCCGCGCTTTGCCCCGCGCGCCGCGCCTAGGGCAATGCGCCAACACTCTCGCCGGCAAATGCCCGCTCAAACGCGCCCTGCCCCAATGCAGACCCAGCGCCCACAAATGCCTGAAACTGCCCCTCGGTCAGCCGCAAAGCCTCAACATGCGCAAAGAGCCACCATGGCCCCGCCGCAAACGCCAAAGCCAAGCCTATATGGTTCACTTTATGATACGGCCGCGCGGCCCAATACACGGCCCAGCCCACCTCTGGCGAAACCAGTAATAAAAGCTGTGATGAAAGCCCCGCTTTACGGCGACAGGCCTGCGCAGGACAGCGACGCAGCGATTACAACAAGCCGCGCCGTGCCAACGGTTCCAGTAACCCGCAGCCCGCTAGGCCTCGCAGGGCCGGCGCCAAGCCAATAACAAGGCCGGCGCCAAGCCAATAACAAGGCCGGCGCCAAGCCAATAACAGGGGGCCGGCGCCAAGCCAGTAGCTTAGGATTTAGCTTTTTTTGCTACGTGACCTAATCCCTTAAGCGCCAATCGCGCCCAGGCAAACATCACAAAAACCACAAATGTTACCGTCAGCGCATATAATAGCGCTTCGCTAAAAGGTGCGCTGTCATGGCCGAGCAGGACCGCCGTTGCTTGCCCGCCCGCAACCGCACTAATCACGCCTAAATAGATCCAAATTCCGCGCCAGTAGAAATTCACTAGGCTATTTTTTTGCGGAAAGCGTAGGGCCGGCCAGAAAAGCGCCGCCGTAACAACGGTCGTGATAGTGAGCATGATAACGGCAGGGACTAATACGCTATATAACATGTAATGGCTTTCCTTAGATTTAGGTTAGCTATTACTATTCAAGAAACGCGCCAAGAAGACGCAGAGACGCGCGGCGGTGAGCCTTAACTGCGCTCTTTTGTTTTCAAAAAGCGAATATCGGGGTTTTTATCTTGGGCGTAGCCAATATCCCACGCCGATTTTCCAAGCAGAACCAAGGCCCCGTCGAGGTCGGTAGCAATGGCGCCTTGATTGCTCGCAGCGAACGCTTCGAGCAGTTTTTCATCATCGGCGGCAATCCAGCGCGCGGTTTGAAACATCCCCGTCTCAAAGGTCACTTCGATTTTATATTCGGTCTTAATGCGCTCTGCCATCACGTCGATTTGCAGAGAGCCGACCGCCCCGACAATCATATCACTGCCCATGGCCGGCCTAAAGAGCTGGGTAACCCCCTCTTCGGCGAGGCTTTCCAGCGCTTTGCGTAAATGCTTGGCCTTAAGCGGATCTTTGGGGCGGGCGCGACGCAAAATTTCCGGCGCAAAATTAGGAATGCCGGCAAAGCGCACCTTACCGCTCTCAGACAGGCTATCACCAACCCGCAAAGCCCCGTGATTAGGCACGCCAATAACGTCCCCCGCATAGGCCTTATCGGCCAGTTCCCGGTCTTGGGCGAAAAATAAAATCGGATTATGTACCGAGATGGTACGGTTTTCCGCCGTCTTTAGCTTCATGCCGCGCTTAAATACCCCCGATGACAGGCGGACAAAGGCCACGCGGTCACGGTGATTGGGGTCCATATTGGCTTGCACTTTAAAGACAAAACCGGTCACTTCCTTGCCCGACGGCAATACCTCTATCGTTTGACCGGCCTTGACCGCTGTTTCAGGCTGCGGGCCGGGGATAAATTCGGCCAAAGCGTCAATCAATTGCCGGACGCCGAATTTACGCAGGGCAGAACCGAAATAAACCGGCGTCATATGGCCTTCCTCAAAGGATTGCACCTTAAACTCGCCATATTCCTTGGCCAGTTCCGCTTCCTCGGAAAACTCATCCCATAAATCATCATCGTCGATAAATTTTTGCGCCGAGCCATCGGTCATGGAAATAGCCTCGGGCTGATCGGCGGCGTTGGCTTCAAACGGATAAAATTTATCATTACGCAAATCCGCTACCCCGCGAAAGCGCCGCCCCGAAGCGCACGGCCATTGCATAGGCACAACATCAAGGGCGAGTTTGTCTTCAATCTCGGCCAAGGTCTCGAACGGGTCGCGCGCCTCGCGGTCAAATTTATTGATAAAGGTGACGATAGGAATATTGCGCAGGCGGCAAACTTCAAACAGTTTTAGGGTTTGCGGCTCAATGCCCTTAGCGGCGTCAAGCACCATAATCGCGCTATCGGCGGCGGTGAGCGTGCGGTACGTGTCTTCGGAAAAATCCTCATGGCCCGGCGTATCCAGCAGGTTAAAGGTTAGCCCTTCATGCTCAAAGGTCATCACCGATGAGGACACGGAAATGCCGCGCTCTTGCTCAATCTTCATCCAGTCGGATTGGGTGCGCCGCGC
>JAZGFA010000131.1:0-8035 GCA_036478975.1 Robiginitomaculum sp.
CGGCGTCATGAATAAGCAAGTCCATGGTTACGGAAACGTCACTGCCACGAATATTCCATGCGCCCATGCGAGACGCCTCTATGCGGGTTGGCCGCTCCGGTAAATCATATAATCCCATGGCCTGAAAGACGAGCCGTTCTTGGTGGCCAATGGCGAGGGTCAACCCGTTTTCGCGCGCAAGTTTGATGAGGATTTGCGCCTCTCCGGGGGTCTGGGAAATCGGCTTTTCTATCAGCACGGATTTCCCTGCCGCGAGCGCGCGGCTCGCATTGCTAAAGTGGGACGCGGCGGGGCTGGCTATGGTGACAATGTCTACGGCGTCTAAGAACGGGCCGAGGGCGTCAAAGCCTGTTGCCCCGTGTTTAGCGGCGAGGGCGTCCGCCGCCGCGCCGTTAACGTCATAAATGGCGGTGAGAGTGACGAGGTCACTAGCCGTATACTTGCCCGCATGATAGCCGCCAAAAACGCCTGATCCGATAATGCCTGCGCGCAATTTTTGTGTCATAAAAATTTTCCTGTCCCTGGGGGGAGCTTTACACTCATAGCGATGTCTATTCTCATTATACTATGGCGCGCGGCGATAGGGCAATGTATGAATGGGGTGAATTATGTAATTAAAGGGTGTCTTATGCGCGTTGCAATGATTGGGACTGGTTATGTTGGACTTGTGTCCGGCGTGTGCTTTGCAGATTTTGGCCATATCGTCACCTGCGTTGATAAGGATCCGGCCAAAATTAAAACTCTCAATGATGGCGGCGTGCCGATATTTGAGCCGGGCCTAGAAGATCTGGTCGCGAAAAATGTTGCCCAAGGGCGACTCTCTTTTACCACCGATATTACGGACGCGGTTGCGGGGGCGGACGCGGTGTTTATCGCCGTTGGCACTCCGGCGCGGCGCGGCGATGGCCATGCGGATTTGTCCTATGTTTACGCGGCTGCGGAGGAAATCGCCGGCGTGATTGACGGCTTTACTATGGTGGTGACAAAATCCACCGTTCCAGTCGGCACGGGCGATGAGGTCGCCGCGATTATCAAAAGGACGCGGCCGGATAGCGACGTTGCCGTTGTGTCTAATCCGGAGTTTTTGCGTGAGGGCGCGGCTATTCGCGACTTTAAACATCCTGACCGGGTTGTTGTCGGAACCGACGATGCGCGCGCCGTGGAGCTTATGAAGAAGCTTTATCGCCCGATATATTTAAACGATACGCCCATGCTATTTACCAATCGGCGCACATCCGAGCTGATTAAATATGCGGGCAATGCGTTTCTTGCCACCAAAATCACCTTCATCAATGAGATGGCGGATTTGTGCGAAAAGGTCGGCGCGAACGTGCAAGAAGTGTCGCGCGGCATTGGCCTTGACGGGCGCATTGGCAAAAAGTTTTTAAACGCCGGCCCCGGCTATGGTGGGTCATGCTTTCCTAAAGATACATTGGCCGTGGTGAAAACCGCCCAAGACGCCGGCGCGCCTTTGCGTATTGTTGAGACGGTGGAGCGGGTCAATAAGGAACGCAAAAAAGCTATGGCCGGCAAAATTATTGACACATGCGGCGGCGCGGTGAAGGGTAAAACCATCGCGGTTTTAGGCCTAGCGTTTAAGCCCAACACCGATGATATGCGCGATGCGCCGAGCCTTGATATTATCCCCGCCCTGCAAGCGGCAGGGGCAAATGTGCGCGCCTATGATCCCGAAGCCATGGGAGAAGCGAAGCATTTACTGACGGATGTTACCTATACTGATAATGCCTATGACTGCGCGCGCGGGGCCGATTGCCTCGTGATTATTACCGAATGGGACCAGTTTCGCGCCCTTGACCTTAGCGCGGTGAAGGCGTCAATGACGGCCCCAGTTTTGGTGGACTTGCGTAATATTTACCGCCCGGATCACATGGCAGAGCTCGGCTTTACCTATGCCAGTATTGGGCGCGGGTAAGCGCTGTCGCTGTCGCGCAGGTTTGCCGCATGATCGCTAGCAATAGCCGCCGCGCCGAGGATGTGATAAAACGTGCTGGTCGGCATAATAGGCTCAATGATTTCGCCGCGCCGGCCTAATTTATCAACCCAACCACCCTTAATTTCAACGGACAAATAGCGCTTGAAAATTGTTTCGATAATCTCGCCCGCCGCATTGTCCATGCCCTCACGTCCCGCTTGGGCTTGCACGATACTCGCTTTCAAATATTCGGTTTGCGGCCATGTGCGGTATGTGCCGCTGCTCTTGCCCAATTGCATGTTGACCGTATCGCTAATCAAGCCGAGCTTGGGGTGACGGCCCAGTTTCACTGCGCTATCGTAAAGGCCATCGGCGTAATGGTCGACGTCAACGCCGCTGCGGCGCGAATATTCACGCAGTAGCCAACACCATTCCAGCATATGGCCTGGCTCTACCGGGCCGCCATTGCCGATATGATAGCGCCAGTCCGCATAGAAAAACTCGATGATTGTGCGGGTCATTGGCTCAAAGAATATATCGGTGAACAGGGTATAGATTCTGCCGACGCGCTCTAAAATAGCCGCATCACCCGTGGCGTCATAAAGCGCCATTAGCGCTTCAAATAAATGCATATGCGGGTTTTGACGGCGCGGCAAGCTGGGCGGAACGCCCTCTAGCCAGCCGCCATTACTTGCGGCGGCGTGGCTGTCCAAAAATGCTAATGTGTCATAGGCGGTTTTAAGCGACGCTTCGTCTTTAAACGCCATATAGCGCCAGGCTCCGGCGAGGATAACAAACGCTTGGGCGTAGCTATCGCGCTGCCCGTCAAGCAAGCTGCCATCCGCGTTTAGTAGGTGCGCGCAACCCTTATAACCTGTGCCGGAAACAGTCTCTCCGCCCTGACACCCCGGCCCCATAAGGTAGTTCCACGCATGATCGGAGGCGGCGCGCGCCCCGTCAAACCACCCCATATGGGCGGCGTGTGCGTAGACGTAAGCTTGGCGCGCTTGCACGCGCACGCGGCGGCTATGGTCAATGTCGGGCGCTCCGCATAGGGCAAGCTGTTCGTAATAGCCGCCTTCGGGATCGTGGGCGAATTTCGCCCAATAGGGCAAGGCGTCCTGCTGACACCAGTGCGTAAATTTAGCGCTTTGTTTGAGAAAGTTTTCCACGGCTATAAAAGCTCCGTGGCGTCTTTGGCTTTAAGCTGGGCAATGACTTTCTTCACGTCTTGGGCTTTATCGGCGGCCATAACCAGCACCGCATCTCCGGTGGCGACAATGACAATATTATCCAGCCCGATAGCGGCGACGGTTACGCCTTCGCTCGCGCGGATATAGTTATTTTTGCAATCAATAGACACAACGTCGCCGATTTCCGGCTCCATATCATCACGCTTATGGCTCATTTGCGCCAGTGCGCTCCAAGAGCCAATATCGTTCCAGCCGACATCAACCGGCGCGACCATGGCGACATTGCTGGCCGCTTCCATAATGGCGTAATCAAGGGATTCGCTACGGCAATCCCTAAAGGCTGTTGGGTCAAGGGTGATGACATTTTGCGTGTCATCTGAGGCGGCAAGCGTAGCCTTGGATGCGGCTAAAATATCAGGGGCGTGCGTTTCAAAGGCGGCGTTCATGGCTTTTGCCGAGAACAGGAATATGCCCGCATTCCAGAAATACTCGCCGCTATCAAGATAGGCCTGCGCCCGCGCGCTATCAGGCTTTTCAACAAAGGCCTGCACCCCGTAAACGTCTTCGCCCATGGCCGCGCCGCGTTTAATGTAGCCAAAACCGGTTTCTGGACGGCTTGGCTGTATGCCGAGTACGGTAAGCTGCCCGTCCTTGGCCGCGTCAACGCCCGCGCTAACGCAACGCCAGAATCCGTCTTTGTCATCAATGTGATGGTCGGCGGCGAGCAGTAATATCAGCGCGTCCTCATCGCTCTCGCCAATGACTTGCGCGGCAATGGCTGCGACCGGGGCGGTGTTGCGGCCAAAGGGCTCGAGGATAATTTTATGGGGCGCGCCGCCAGCTTGCGCGCATTGCTCGGTAATTAGGGCTTCGTGATGGGCGGCGCAGACAAAGCTTGGAGCGCCGATTTTAAAATCCATCTGCGGGGCGTCCAGGCGCAAAAGCGTCTCTTGCAGCAGGGAGCGCTCGGTCACTAAAGCATGGTATTGCTTAGGCCGGGCCTTGCGTGAGAGCGGCCACATACGTGTGCCCGAGCCTCCGCTCATTATCACTGGGTATATTATTGTCATACCATCCACACTATCAATCCCGCCTCTTATAATTGGGCAAGTAGACAGGCTTATATCTAAAACTCGCCAAGGAAGTCTTAAGGATAGAGGGAAATATTTAAAATATACGCGTTATGAGCGAGTTAATACTCGCAATCCTATAATAAACCTGTACAAAACATATAAGCGGAGTGGGGGCTACGCACTTATAAAGGCCTAATGGCCTAAAAGTAGTAGGGAATATAACTTGAACGCCACAATCAAGAAAACCGCGCTTAATACGGCAGGGCTATGCGTTTTAACAGGGCTAATGGGCGGTATTGCCCATGCTCAGCACGCTGCGCCGCGCCATGACATTATCAAAATTAGCGAAGACCAAGCGCCACGCATTGACGGGGATGTGTCCGACGCCATATGGCGCACGGCGCCGGTTATAGACAGTTTTTTCCAAATAAACCCTGTCGAGGGCGGCGCGCCGAGCGAGCGGACCGAGGTGCGGATGGTCTACAGCAAAACCCATCTTTATATCGCCGCGTCAATGTATGATGGCGCGCCTGAGGATATTACCGCCAAGGTGATGACTCGCGATACGGATGTGGACAAAGATGACTACATTCAGTTTTTCATCGACAGCTATAATACACGCCGCGACAGCCATTTCTTTATGGTCAGCCCAACCGGCGCGCGCCGGGACGGCTTGACGGAAAACAACCGTAAATTTGCGCCGGAATGGGATACGATTTGGGGGGCAAAAACCAAAATTACCGATGAGGGCTGGTTTGCCGAAATCGCTATTCCGTTTCGCAGTTTTTCCTATGATGAAAATGCGCAGAGCTGGGGTTTTGAAATCAAGCGCCGCATTGCCCGTAAAAACGAAGACATTACATGGTCACAGCCCAGCCAAAGCCTGGCCCCCCATGACGTGTCAGAAATTGGCCGCCTTAGCGGCGTCAAGGGCACGGATGTGGGGCGCGGCCTTGATGTCTCGCTCTACGCTACGGGGCAAGCGACCTATGATTGGGACAGCGCGCGGAGCGAAACCGCCTTTGATCCGAGCGTCAATTTATCTTATAAAATCACGCCAGCCCTCACGGGCACAATGACGCTCAATACGGATTTTTCCGATACGCCGCTTGATGCGCGGCAAGTGAACACTAACCGCTTTTCGCTATTTTTCCCGGAAACCCGCGAGTTCTTTTTGCAAGATCAAAACCTATTTGCCTTTGGTGGGCGGCCTATGCGCTCGCCTAACGGTTTGCCATTTTTCTCGCGCCGCATTGGCATAGTGGGCGGGCAATCGGTCGGCATTGACGGGGGGCTAAAGCTGTCTGGCTCCCTCGGACCTGTGAATATTGGTGCGTTGTCCACCCGCACCGCCGATGAGAACGGGCTAGAGGGGCAGACCCTTTCTGTCATGCGCCTGTCCACCGATGTTGGCAGCGGCTCTCGCATGGGCATGATTGTCACGGACGGAGACCCGAGCGGGCGGCGCAATAACACGGTTTTTGGCCTAGACGGCCAGTTTAAATCTAAGACCCTTGTGCCGGGTAAAAACTTTGCCGCCGACGCCTATTACCTGACGTCCCAATCGGGCGATGACGACCCGAGCGGGGAAAGCTACGGCTTTGAAATTGCCTATCCTAATGACAAGGTGAATTGGTATTTGCGCGCCAAACATATCGACGAGGGTTATAACCCCGCCATGGGCTTCACCAATCGTAGCGGTATTCGAAGTTATGATGGCCAATACCGCCTGCGTAAACGCTATAAGGGCCGTAATGTGCGCTTTGACACTGCGGGCTTTTTTGGCAATGCCACCACCGATATTGGCGGAGACGGGCAGAGCAGCCAGGCCGGGTTATACGGTCAGCGCGTTTGGCAAAACGGCTCTTACTTTATGACATTCCATTGGCGCGACAGCGATAAATTAGACGCGGTTTTTCGTCTTCCGGGCGGGGCAAGTGTGCCCATTGGCGAATATAACTGGAACCGCCATAGCGTGGTTTATGATACGGGCGGCTCTCGTGATTGGCGTATTAATGCGGAATATGAAGTCGGCGATTGGTATGACGGGGAGCGGATTTATTATAATGGCAGCGCCGAATATCGCCCGTCAAAACATGTAAATTTAAAGACCGCCTATCGCCAGCATGATATTTCCGTATCGGGCGGCGACGTGCAGATTAAGGTTTTCTCCGGCGATGTTATCCTCAACATCACGCCGGATATGCAAATCTCCAATCAAATTCAATATGACAATATTTCAGAAGGTTTAGGCTATTTTAGCCGGTTCCGCTGGGCGGTTCGTCCGCAGACAGAATTGCTTGTGACCTATTCCCACGGCGCGCAGGCCGATAGGGATATTCTGCGTTCAGAATTTAGCGGTCTGTCCGTGCGCCTTGGCAATACCTATCGTTTTTAGATTTAAAACGGGTTACCTGTAGCCACGGTTTTATTAACCAAGGTTTGGATGAATTGCAGACCGAAAAACACAACAATAGGGGACAGGTCCAGTCCGCCAATGGAGGGGATGATTTTGCGTATGGGCGCAAGCACAGGCTCGGTAAGCCGGTATAAAACCGTCCCGATCTGGCCGACAATCGGATTGCGCGTATTGATGACGTTAAAGGCTTGTAGCCAGCTAAAAATAATCATCGCGACCATGATAAAAATATACAGGCCAATAAGATTGTTAAATAGTCCAAGAAGGGCGAGGGTCATATCTGTCTCCGTTTGCGCTTAACTAGGCGCGCGGCGCGCCAATAGCAATGCTAAAATCCAAAGGTTCCACTAATTCCGTCTAGGACGAATTGCGCCGCGAGGGTGGCAAGCAAAACGCCGAGCACGCGGGTGATGACATGGCTCATGCTTTTGCCCATCAGCTTCATTAGCGGACCAGAGACGAGGAATGTCAAAAGGGTGATAAGCAGCACGGCCCCCAGAGCGGCCAAGATAGCGCCCTTTTGCTCTACCCCGCCCGCATCGGACATAAGCAGGAGTAGCGAGGCCATGGTTCCGGGGCCGGCAATCATCGGAATGCCCATGGGAAACACGGAAATGTCTTCTGGGTCTTTGGCATCCTCAAGCGCTTCGTCGGCGCGCTCTTCGCGCGTTTCCGTGCGTTTTTCAAACACCATGTTCAGGCCAATGATAAACAGCATAATCCCGCCGGCGACCCGCAGGGCGTCAAGGCTAATGCCTAATTTGGCAAATATCCATTCCCCGCACAGGGCAAATAGCAGCAATATCGCAGAGGCGACGCCAACGGACTTAAATGCCATTTCGTTTTGATGCTTACGGCTCGTGCCTTGGGTCAGGGTGGCGAAAATCGGCGCGCAACCGGGCGGGTCGATAATCACAAACAATACCGCAAAGGCGGAGGCGAATAATTCTAGGTCAAACATAGGGGGAGTTTATCGCGCGCAATCCTCCGCGCAAGGCAAATTTGCCATGGTTAAACATGATTAAATCTGTAAAAAGTAATCGCAAAACCATCATAAAAATGTAATGGAGGGCGCAATAGCAATATTGTCTCATCATCGCCATTCCTAAGAGCAAAACATGAAAACCCTATTCAAACCCCTTTTTACCGCCGCCATTTTTGGCCTTAGTTTTAACAGCGCTGCCAATGCCCAAAACGCTTCAGGTGATATTTGGAGCCTGTTTCAGGGCGCGCCGACCATAGAGTTTGACAATGGCAATACGCTTAAAGTGCGGGGCCGTATATTGTGGGACTATGCCTCCCTAGAGGAAGGTAGTGTTTCGCTCGACGGGAGTGAGTTTCGCACGGCGCGTCTGGGCGTTGAGGGTGAGATTAGCGGCGTGGAATACAAAGCCGAGCTAGATTTTTCCGATAGCGA
>JAZGFA010000132.1:0-8835 GCA_036478975.1 Robiginitomaculum sp.
TACCCATTAGCCGCGCCGGCGCGAAATTGGTGAAAGCGGCGGGCTGGGCCTAGGGGCGGGGCTTAGGGATTTGCATCCTCCATTGCCTGCCTGCTTAACGAGGCTGGTCATTGTTCTACAGGGTTACATTTTTTCAAAACTTCACTGGCTATTTTTTCTTTGACCATACCATATAGTATGGTATGTGACGGCTACTGAATTATGGAGCAGAGAAATGACCGCAATATTGCCATGGCCGAGCCTTAATATTTATCTCCTCATTGGAGGCGTGTTGAGTTTTATTGCTGCGGGCTTGCACCTTGCCTGCCTAGTCGGCGGGCCGGAATGGCTACGGTTTTTTGGGGCGGGGGAGCGCATAGCTGGCATGGCAGAGCGCGGCTCATGGTATCCGGGGGTGGTGACACTCATCATCGCCACGGCGCTGATGGTATGGGGTATGTACGCAATTGTCGGCGCGGCGGCGATGGATAGTGATAGCGTGGCCTTAAACTTGCCATTTCTAAAATGGATATTAGTGGCGATAACCGCCGTCTATTTAGCGCGCGGCGCTTTGCCGTTTATCGCGGCAATTTTCAAGCCTGAAATCCTCGTGCCCTTTACGGTTTGGAGCAGTGTGATTTGCTTGATTTACGGCGCATTCCACCTTGTCGGACTGTGGCAAGTTTGGGCAAAGATTTAAGGACATGATGATGAATATGTGGTTTTTAGCGGCCGGGTTTGGCTCGCTCTTTATATGCTGGGTACATGTGGTTTTTGGCGGCAAGGACATTGCGCGGCCATTACTCGCTACGGAAAACATAAGTCGCATGGTGAAATACACCCATTATTATTGCTGGCATATGGTCTCTATTGTGCTCGGCGTGATGGGTCTGATGTTTTTATGGGCAGCGAAATATCAAAGCGGGGTGGAATTGGCTTTTACTGCTAGCGTTTTTGCCCTCGCCTTTACCCTTTGGAGCCTGGGCATCGTCGCTATAAATAAGGGGCGGTGGAAGCTTTTCCCGCAATGGATACTTTTTGCGCCCGTGGCCATTATTGGGATAATAGGCCTTGTATATGGCTAAGCGGTTTTCCAAAAACGATTGGCTCGATTTAGGGCTTAAGGCGCTGACAGGCGCAGGGCCGGAGGCTATTCGCATTGATGGCTTAT
This sequence comes from Robiginitomaculum sp., assembly GCA_036478975.1. Taxonomy (GTDB): domain Bacteria; phylum Pseudomonadota; class Alphaproteobacteria; order Caulobacterales; family Maricaulaceae; genus Robiginitomaculum. The sequence goes on from JAZGFA010000132.1 coordinate 1,151, forward strand.
GCGCGCGGGCAGGGCGCACTAAGGGCTCTTTTTATCACCATTTTGACGGGCGAGACGTGTTTATCGCCGCGCTTATGGGGCGCTGGGAGGCGCGGTTAACCCAGGCGATTATTGACAACGCCGAACGCGAGGCAACGGCGCAAGCCAAGCTGCGCGCGCTGACGATAATCACTACTGACATGGCCCATGACCTTGACGTGGCCGTGCGGCGCTGGGCGGCGAGTGACGCGGTGGTCGCGCGCGCCGTAGAGGCGGTGGACAAACGCCGCACCGCCTATGTGGCAAGCTTGCTTAGGCAAATTAAGGCGCTGAGCAAACAAGAGGCTATGGATTTAGCGGTGATGAATTACGCCGCCCTCATCGGCTTTCAGCTCATGCCCGTATCCGCCGCGCGCCGCCGCCGTATTGATCAAATTTTCGGCCAGCTATTAGACCGTTTGCCCGACAGCTAGACAGACGTGCCAGAATGTCGCACACTGTCCCTATGAAATATAAGGGAGAAGATGGTGGAAAATTCAAGTGTAAATAAAACCCCGTGGTGGTTTTGGGCGGTTTCAGTGTTCGCGGTTTTGTGGACCTTGATGGGGCTTAATGACTATTATAATTCCATTACGATCAACGTGAAATATTTATCGCAAATCGACGGGATGGTTGAGTTCATGCAAGCCATGCCTGTCTGGGCTAAGGGTGTTTGGGGCCTAGCGATAGGCAGTGCGTTTTTGGCATCAGTTCTAATGTTGCTTCGCAAAAAAATAGCAGTTCCAATATATATTATTGCCTTGCTCGCTATGTTTGTTTCCTTTGGTTATCAATTCAGCACCCCAAATAAGCCTGATGTGCCAAATTGGGTGCATGCATTTACTGCTTTAATCTGGGCGATTGCGTTCTTCTTAACATGGTTTTCACGCAAAATGACCGCGCGCGGCATATTGCGTTAGGCCGTAATCAATGTTGACCCTAATGACTATGGGGCGTACATCGGAGGTCACCTAATATTGCGGAGCCTTCCATGTCAGAGATTTACGATGTTGTTATTATTGGCGGCGGGCCGGGCGGTTATAATTGCGCCATTCGCTGCGGTCAGCTTGGCCTTAAAGTCGCCTGCGTAGAAAGCCGCGACACCCTTGGCGGTACGTGCCTGAATGTCGGCTGTATCCCGTCCAAGGCTTTGCTGCACGCTTCTGAAATGTATGAGAGCGCGCAAAATGATTTCGAAGATATGGGCATTATCGCCGACGTCTCCATGGACCTTAAAAAGCTGATGGCGAGCAAGGATAAAACCGTAGACGGTCTCACGGCCGGCATTGCGTTTTTGTTTAAGAAAAACAAAGTCGATCACATTAACGGCTTTGGCAAAATCATTGACGCGGGCACGGTTGAAGTTGCGGGCAAAGCCCTAAAAACTAAAAATATTGTTATCGCCACCGGCTCCGAAGTCGCGACTTTGCCGGGCGTAGAGATTGACGAAAAAACCATCGTGTCGTCAACGGGGGCTTTGTCCCTCTCCAAAATTCCAAAAAAGCTCCTCGTCATTGGCGCGGGGGTTATCGGGCTAGAGCTTGGCTCTGTCTGGCGCCGCCTTGGCTCGCAGATTACCGTGGTGGAATATTTAGACCACATCTTGCCGGGCATGGACGGGGAAGTGCAAAAGCAAGCGACCCGTATTTTCAAAAAACAAAAAGTCAAATTTGAGCTAGGGCGCAAGGTCACAGGCGCTAAGAAAACTAAATCCGGCGTCTCCGTCGTCACCGAGGCCAGCGCGGGCGGCAAGGAAAAAACCATCGATGTGGACGTGGTGCTTGTCTGTATTGGCCGGCGTCCGTTTACTGCCGGATTGGGTCTGGAAGCTGCCGGCGTAACCACCGACAAGCGCGGCTTTATCACTACCGACCATTTCAAAACCAATGTGTCTGGCATTTGGGCGGTGGGCGATTGCACGCCCGGCCCGATGCTCGCCCATAAGGCCGAGGACGAAGGCACGGCGGTAGCCGAGCTGATTGCCGGCAAGGCGGGCCATGTCAATTATGACGTTATTCCGGGCGTGGTTTACACTAACCCCGAAATCGCCAGTGTCGGCCAGACCGAAGAGCAATTAAAGGCGGCTGGCATTGCCTATAAAAAAGGCAAATTCCCCTTTGCCGCCAATAGCCGCGCGCGGGCCAACCATGAAACATTAGGCTTTGTCAAAATCCTCGCCCACGCGGAAACGGACGAAATTCTGGGGGCGCATATGATTGGCGCAGGGGTCGGGGAAATGATAGGAGAGGTCGCCCTCGCCATGGAATTTAGAGCCGCAAGCGAGGATATTGCCCGCACATGCCACGCCCATCCAACGAAATCAGAAGCCGTGCGCCAAGCCGCCATGGACGTAGAAAAATGGGCAATGCAAATGTAATATTTGATAGGATGTATCAAATATTACATTTTAAAAAAACGCGTTCAGCCTCTATTGCGGCGGGCCGGTTTGCCCTAGGGCGGGGTAGTAAACCAATTTTATGGCGCCGTAATCCGCGTCGAAATATTTACCCGCAAACATGCCTTCGCGTAGCGCGGACAGATTTGGCGCATGGTAGTAAAATCGCGCCGCAAGCCTTGGCTCGCCGCTCTCTTGCGGGCGGGTTAAATCATATTCAAACGCAACTCCGCCGCCGCCCAAATCGCGCAGGGCGTAACCCATGACAAAGGGGTGGCTATCAAGGGCGTAGCTTTGATAACGTATGCCTTCGCTACGCAGGGGCAAAAGCATGGGCCGTATCATTTGAAAGCCTTTGCTACCGATAAGCGTGTCGGATATTAACCGCTCATCCCCAAGGGTATCTATGCGCAAAACCTTTGGCAGCTCGCTATGGAAATCGAGCCGAACATCGACAAGCGCGCCGTCTATTTCGGTTTCAAATCCCAATACGCCCATGCGCTTTAGGGCGCGTAAATCATTGATAGCGAAAAACAAATAGCCGCGCTTCTTCCCGTCCATTTTTAAATTTATATCCAGATTAGCCGGGTAGCTACGATTGCTCGGCAGGGCTTTGTAATTGAGATCAAATTCGTAATTCCCCTCACTGACCGTGATATGGGTCTTGCCATAGCCAAGTTCGCCGAGGGTAAGCTCCTTAGAAAAATCAATGCTGTCGCCCTTAATAGTCAAGGTGAACGGCGCGCTTTCCATTGCGGGCATTTGGTTCGCGGTTCGCGCGGGGTTATCGGCGGGAGAGGCGCTATCGCTTTGACCAACGGGAGAGCAGGCGGCGAGTAATAAGGCGCTAGCAGCAAATATAATGGTTTTCATTTTCAATCCTTGATGGGCGCAAATGTATATTGCCCCTGCGCTATCAGGAGGGAGGAAGCTTATCAAAACACGTTTTTGTGAGGAAACTGACGGGTTTGAGCTGTTAAACCCCGGCGGCAAAGTTTACACTTAAATTGGGACTGCGAAAAATATGAGGGTGGATATGATTGATAGGCGAATTTTAATGCAGTTAATGGGCGCGGCTTGGCTTTCTGCTTGTAGCAATGGCGATAATCAAGCCGCTTCCCGTATGAAAATTGTGGTTGTTGGCGCGGGTATTGTGGGAGCCTCCATCGCTTATCATCTGTCCAAGCTAGGCGTGGCCGTTACAATTATTGATAAGTATGGCCCTGCAACGCAGACAAGTAAGGGGACCTTTGCTTGGATTAACGCGACATGGGCAAAACAGCCGCGATCCTATCATGGCTTAAACCAAGAGGGGGTTTCCGGCTGGTTAGGTTTGCAACGAGACCTAAATCTTCCCATTAAATGGGGCGGTTCATTGGAATGGTTTGACGGCACCGAGAGACAGAAACGCTTAAAGACGCAAATTGATGAACAAATTGAGTGGGGAGAAGATGCCCGCATGGTTACGGGGAAAACCTTGGGTGAATTAGAACCCCACATTGATTTTACGAATGTTTCATCCGCTGCATATTCTGGTAATGATGGCGCGGTTGATCCGGTGCTAGCAACATTGGCTTTACTGAAAGGCGCGCAAGCACATGGCGCGGTCATTAAATACCCTTGTGAATTGCTGGATATGTCATTTGTATCTGGCCAATTACAATCCGTTGAAACAAATTTAGGCACAATTGCAGCCGATAAAGTTATTTTGGCCACGGGGGCTGCGCCTGATATGGCAGAGCGGTTTGCGCAAACCCCTTTGCCCCAACGCTCGACGCCGGGCGTCATCGTTATCACGAAACCACTGCCGCCACTTTTAAACCGGATTGTGAGCGCGCCTGGGGTCCATATGCATCAACGCCTTGATGGCCGTATTGTCTTGGGGGAGCAAAGCGGCGCGCCAGATAATGACGCGCATATGATGCGGCTAAAGCGCCGCCCGATTACCTTCCCAATGCCAGAGCTAGCGGAGCAACACTTTTCGCGTATTCTTACGATAGCGAAAAAGTTTGTTCCGAAAATAGGAACGGCTACGCTTGAAAGCGCTCACATTGGGTGGCGCCCGCTTCCTGTTGACGGGCATCCTGTTCTTGGTTTTTCTCCAAGCCGCCCAGATGTTTATCTTGCGGTTATGCATAGCGGCGTTTCTCTCGCGCCGATTGTGGGGCAGGTCGTTGCGCAGGAAGTTACTACAGCTAATCAAAACCCTCAATTGGCCCAATATCGCCCTGACCGCATTTTCAAACGTGTAAAAAGATATTAATTAGCTCTTTTTCAAAAAGGCGCTGACCAGCACGATGCGAGTTCCGTTTACGCGGCCTTCTATGTGCTCTGGATTATCGGTGAGGGAGATATTGCGCACGGCGGTTCCGCGTTTGGCGGTGAAGCCTGCGCCCTTAACCACGAGGTCTTTAATCAGGGTGACCGTGTCGCCATTGTAAAGCTCCGCGCCATTACTGTCGCGGCATGGCACGTAGTCGCCGCCGTCGCCGCTATCACTTGCGCCAATAGTTTGCGCTAGGGCCCAGTCTTTTACGCTGTCTTCCAAATAGAGCATTTCGAGGGCTTCGCTGGCCCAAGCCTGCCCCGATAGGGCGGTGAGCAGGCGGTATATCATCGCTTGCACGGCCGGCTCTTGGCTCCACATCGTATCGCTGAGGGCGCGCATGTGATCGGGGTCGAGCGCGCCGCTCTCTATTTGCGCGGCGCAGACGGCGCAGGACAAGACATGGCTCTCAATCCCTTCGCTCTCGCTAGGGGTTACGATAATGGGGGCGTCAGCAGAAGGCGCGGCGCAAAGCTCGCATATCCCGCCGCTACGGCTTTGCAACTGGGTTAATAATGTCATGGCTTGGCATAGCGCGGGCGCAGGTCACGCGCAAGCCAGTCCATCTATGGCGCAGACATTATTTTTTTTAGCGCTTTTCACCTCTTGTTAAACATAACAGGGCACAAGCGGCGTTAACTATAACCGCCTTTGGCGTGGGAGATATATATGCGTATTGCTGTTTTAGCGTTTTCAACGGTCCTTTTATCAGGGTGTTCTTGGCTTGGAATAGGCAGTAATTCTGCTGATAGTTGGGCGCAGTATAATAAAGGCGCGCAACAGTCCTCTGGCCGCTATCATGCGGGCGCGGGTCAACATCAGCAGCGCATGGCGCAAAACCCTTACGGGCAACAAGCGCGCGGCGCTATCCGCCAACAACGCGGCGGGCCTTGCGAAATTAGATCCGTAGCCCAACCTGCCCCTCAAGGCTGTAGCCCAGAGCAAGTGACGATAGCGCTTCCCGGCGGCGGCTCTAACAATATGGGTTATGGCGGCGGCTATAATACGGCGCCGACCCAGACAACGGGCCAATATGGCACGCACACACAAAACACTCAAAATGCCTTGCGCGCGGCGCAGCTTGCCGGCCATCAAAACTGGACCCGTCCGCGGTTTCGCGTAAACGGTTCGTTCGGCATGGAGCATAGCATTAACGGCGAAGCGTTTCAGCCGGAAGATCTGACAGCGCTTTACAACCCGCTTACCCATATTAATGGCTCTACCCAAGGCACGCCGGCCGCGGGCCAAACTACAACGCATGCTTTTACGCCCTTTGATATTAATTATCCGGGCGGCGTTGCTACGCCTGATTTAAGCGGCATTACGGCCAGCATGCCTGGCGTAAGCAATTCAGATATACATCCGATTCCTATGACCTTGTCCGTTGGTGCAGAATATGCTGTTGCGGATAATGTATCAATCTTCACTAATGCTAGTCACACCGCCTCCCAAGGGGGTGGCGCCGGCGGCGTGACCTATTCTGGTCGCGTATATGACCATGTTTCAGTGCAGGATTATGATGCGGCAGGCGTCGCGGTTGGTGGCCCGACGCGAAACAGCACATATATTCCGGACGTGATTTTTGCGCGCACCGCAATGCAAGCCAATGATATGAAACGCTCCGGGCTGGAGCTTGGCGGGCGTTATTACTTTAAGGATGCTTTCCAGCAATATTTTGAGCGCCCAGTAACGCCGTATATTAGCGCGGCAGCGGGCGGCGCCCATTACAATGCGCTGGAAGTATCGCAAACATCAGAAAAACTTTTACTGTCGTCCTTCTTTGCGGGCAATCAGGCCAATCCTACCTATGAATCCAATGGCACGCTTACCGCCGTTGAGGTTTTGGAAAAAGGTTGGGTGCCTACGGGCGCCGTAACCGTGGGCGCGGAATGGCAAGTGACGCCAAAGGCAGCGCTCGCCTTTGAAACCGGCCTTCGCTATGAGGGCGGCCGCAAAGTCACTACTGGCGGGGAAACCGACGGTAATCTCGCCATTCCATTGACCCTACGGGGCAGCATTGGATTTTAACCATTTTATAAGGTTTACTTAACCTTTGGTTAAGTTTCAAGCCTTTGAAAATAAACGTAATTTTGGATACTCTTTGTTAAGCATATCCAATTAACCATGTTCTTAATTGAAACAGTACTAAACCAAAAGGGAGGCCGATATGCGCATCGCACTTTGCACACTATCAGCAGTATTATTGTCAGGTTGTTCTTGGCTCGGCATGGGCGGTAATAGCTCAAATGGCGCATATGGCAATCAAGCTTGCGCGGGCGGCCAATATGGCGGCACATGGAACCAAGGCTCTCAAGGTTATCAGGGCGGTCAGGCATTTGGCGGCGGATGCGCGGGCAATGGCGGCGCTCTAGGCGGCGGCGGATATGCTGGCGGCCTTAATGGTTACGGCGCAGGCGCTGGTGGTCAAGGTTATGGCGGCCAAGGTTACGGCGCTGGTATGAACGGCGCAGGCGGAGCTTACGGTTCTGGTTATGGCGCTGGTATGAACGGCGCAGGCGGAGCTTACGGTTCTGGTTATGGCGCTGGTATGAACGGTTACGGCGCAGGCGCTGGTGGAGCTAATGGCTTCGGCGGAGCTGGCGGTCAAGGTTATGGTGCAGGTGGCTTCGGTCCAGGTGCTGGCGGATATGGCGCGGGCGGTTTTGGCCCCGGCGCTAATGGCGCAGTAGGCGGCGGCTTCGGTCCGGCTGGTGCAGGCGCATATGGCCCAGGTGCTAATGGCGCTGGCGGTTATGGAACAACAACAGGCTACGGCCCCGGCGCTATGTATGGCGCAGGTAACGGAGCCGGATTCGGCACAACAAGCGCATATGGTTCAGGTAATGGCATGTATGGCAATGGCCCGGTAACCCTTGGCGCAGGCACAAGCTACGGCGCGGCCGTTGGCTCAGTAGCCGGCGGACAATATGCTCAATATGCTAGCAA
>JAZGFA010000133.1:0-6139 GCA_036478975.1 Robiginitomaculum sp.
AGCGGGTCGCCAAACGCCAACGCCGGATTTACTGCGCCGCACATCTGCCGCCAGTTCTAAGCGCTCCGCGATAAGCCCAAGCAAAGCCGTATCAACCCGGTCAATTTCACGGCGAATATACTCTATATTTGGCAGATTTTTCGTGCCCATGGATTAGCTCCCACCTTCGCCTTTGCGTAAACCCGCATTTACATTTTTGCGTAAGCCCGCATTTACATTTTTGCGTAAGCCCGCATTTACTGGCGCCACCCCAACAAATTTTGGGATGCGCGCGGCGGACGCTCCGCCTCCAATATTAGTATTGGCATAAAGGCGCTTAATCGCTTGCACAAGGATTAGTCCTGAAAAACGCGGCCAGACAGTTTCGCCGAAACGCTCAAACCCGCCCGCAAGCCCTAAAAACGCCTCCGATGGCGGGCCGTAAAGCGCGCCCGACCATGCAGCGGGGGTAAACTTTGCCGCCGTTAAATCCGACGCTAATTGACTGCGCGAATAGGGGCGGCCTGCGCCAAAGGGAGAGGCGTCAGAGCGGGCCCACAGGCCAGCGCGGTTAGGCACTATAATTACAATTTGGCCTTCGGGCTTTAGCACCCGCCACAGCTCCGATAGCAAAGCCTGCGGATGGCGCGCATCCTCTAGCCCGTGGGCTATGAGCACGCGGTCAAAACTGGCCGGCGGAAATGGCAGGGCATCATCGTCAACAAGGCACGAAATATTGCCCCTGCGCGAGCGTGACACCATCGCGCCTTGGTCGCGCGGCATGGCCAGTATCAGCTTGCGCACATCCGGCGTAAATCCCATCAAATACGGGGCGCAATAGCCAAAGCCTAAAACGTCAAGCCGCGACATGTCTTCATCTTGGGAGGGCCATAGCGGAGCCAAACGGCGCATGACCATGGTTTTAGCCAGTTCGCCCATAGGGGAGCTGTAAAACTTTTGCAGATGGATTACGTTTTGCCGCATGGCGCAATTGCCTTACCGTTTGTGAACCGTCATTATAGCCGCCTAGGAGGGCGCTATGCCAGAACTAAAAAATAATGGGCTAAAAATTAAGATGTTTCCGTGTCGCTCCGATAATTACGGCTTCCTTGTTCATGACCCTGTGAGCGGGCAAACGGCAAGCATAGACACGCCCGACCCGGACGTGATTATGCAAGAGGCGCAAGCGGCGGGCTGGACCCTCACCCATATTTTTAATACCCACCATCATTTTGACCATGTGGGCGGCAATAAGGCGATTAAGGATGCGCTGGGCGTGACCATTATCGGCCCGCGCGCGGAAGCCAGTAAAATCCCCCATATTGATATTGCCGTTGGCGAGGGCGACACGGCGGCCCTTGGCCATCATAAGGCCGCCGTCTTTGACACCCCCGCCCATACGCTTGGCCATATCGCCTATCATTTTGCTGATGACGCGGTGATATTTGTTGGCGACACATTATTTGCCCTAGGCTGCGGGCGATTATTTGAAGGCACGCCGGCAATGATGTGGGCCGCCATGCAAAAATTCGCCGCCCTGCCAGACGCCACTCAGGTCTACTGCGCCCATGAATACACCCTTTCAAACGCGGCCTTTGCTTTGAGCGTAGACGGAGCCAATCCGGCACTGATTGACTATGTCGCCCGCGCCAAAGCTTTGCGAGAAAAAGGCCTGCCAACCGTGCCGACCACCATAGGCGCGGAAAAAGCCGCCAACCCTTTCATGCGCGCTGACACGCCCGCCCTGCGCAAATCCGTGAACATGATGGAGGCTAGCGCCGCCGATGTGCTTGGCGAAATTAGGCGGCGTAAGGACGCGTTTTAATTATTTCGCCGTCAATGAGGCGTAGGCGCTGCGCACCATATTATCTTTGTCGATGAAGCTGACATAAGCCTCTAGGCCGGCTAGCGGGTCTGCGCTCACCGCCTTGCCCATATCATCCCCCGCGTCGATACGCGCTTGTACGCGCGCGCGCACGTCAATCAACATGGCTTGCGCTTTGCGCAGTTCATCGGTGCTCGCGAGCGGGCCATGACCGGGGATAATCTGGGTCGCCTCATTGGCTAGCGATAGCGCTTTGCTATGGGCGTCAATCATACCGTCAAGTGAGCCGCCCGCCGCCGTGTCGATATAGGGGAACAGGCCGTGGAAAAAATTATCACCCATATGGATAACATTGGCGTCTGGGAAATGAACCAGGCTGTCCCCGTCCGTATGCCCGTTTTTCACGTGAATGATAATCGCGCGCTGACCGTCCATATGCACGCTCGCCTGCTCGCTATAGCTTAGATGGGGCAGAGCGGCCTTATCGGAGGGCGGAGTCGGGCGGTTAAACAGGGCGCTTTTTTGGGTCTGCGACATGCGCTTATGCACATTATCATGGGCGATGATTACCGCGCCGGCCTCGCTAAAAGCGATATTGCCGCCCGTATGATCACCGTGATAATGGGTGTTAATCATATAGGCGATAGGTTTACCGGAGAGCGCTTTTATCTGCGTGAGAAGCGCCGCGCTCATCACCGCATATTGGTCATCAATCACCGCGATTTTATCGGGGCCAATGGCTACCCCAACATTGCCGCCCTTGCCTTCTAGCATATAAAGGCCATTGCCAAGGTCTGTCAGGGTAACGGCCGGCGCATCAGGTTTTTGCGCCGTAGCGTCACTCTGAACTTCGGCCTGCGCTTTGGGGTTAACGTCCGCGTTAGAGCAAGCCATGAGTGCCAATATGCTCAACCCAGTCCATAAATAATGTGACGGCTTCATATCGGCTCTCCATATTTCAAAGGCGGTTATTTATATTTAGTGTGAGGCGGCAAAACCCTATCTGGCGGCATGTGGCTATCCATCATGGCGCGGATATTTATCATCACTTTTTCGCCCATCTCAATGCGGCTTTCCGCCGTGGCGCTACCGATATGGGGGGCGAGAATAACATTGGGCAAATCCAACAGGCCCGGATGAATTTTTGGCTCATTTTCATAAACGTCAAGACCCGCCCCGCCGATAATACCGCCCTTTAGCGCGTCCACCAGCGCCGCCTCATTGATAACCTCGCCGCGTGACGTGTTGACGATAAAACCGTCAGGTCCAATGGCAGAAAGCTGGGCCGCGCCAATCATATGGTGGGTATCGGGGGTGAGCGGACAATTGACCGAAACAATATCCACCGCCCGTAGCATGTCTTCTAAATTTTCATGATAGACCGCGCCGAGCCCTTCGCCGATAGAGCGCGGCACCGGGCGGCGATTATGGTAATGCACGGAAAGCCCAAAAGCCTGCGCGCGACGCGCCACCGCTTGGCCAATACGCCCCATGCCGATAATGCCCAGCGTCTTGCCGCGCACGCGCCGGCCCGTCATCCATGTCGGTGACCAGCCGGTAAATTTACCTGCGCGCAGCAGCCTGTCCGCCTCGACGAGACGGCGCGGCAAAGCCAGTATTAGGGCGAGGGTTAAATCCGCCGTATCCTCGGTTAAAACCCCCGGCGTATTGGTCACAATAATGCCCTTAGCATGGGCGGCGGCCACATCTATATGGTCCGTGCCCGCGCCAAAATTAGCTATCATTTTCAAATTAGGTCCGGCGGCGGCAATCACATCGCCGTCAATATTATCGGTCACGGTCGGGACAAGCACATCGGCGCGGCCTATGGCCTCGCAAAGAGCCGCGGCGTCCATGGCGCTGTCGCTATCATTAAACTCACAAGTGAACAGGGCGGCAAGCCGAGTTTGCACCTCAGCGGGCAGTTTTCGGGTCACTATAACAAGCGGGGTTTTAGGGGGCAATTTCATAGGCCTAGTGTGGCCCGCGCCCCTGCCCTAGCGCAAGCGTAATTTACGCGAAATTGCCGCTTTATTAACCTTGCGCTAAGGCGCGCCTGTCACATACGGCTTATGTTTATCCGCTTTTTTAGCATTTTATGCGCCGCCGCTTTAATCCTGATCGCTAGCCCGCTTAGCTTTGCGGGAAGCTCCGCTGCGGCCTCGACAAAACCTGCGAGCCAGACCCCGTCCGGATTTGCGGTGCCGCGCTTTGTCAGCCTTAAATATGGCAGCGTCAATGGACGTAGCGGGCCAGGCCAAGACCATAGCGTAAAGTGGAGCTATAAACGGCGCGGAATGCCGGTGATTATTATTGCTGAAACCGAGATGTGGCGCAAAGTGCGCGACTTTGACGGCGATGAGAGCTGGATGCACAAACGCACCCTTAAGGGCGAGCGCATGGTCATCACCCTAAAAGATGTTACCTTGCGGGCCAAGCCGCGCAAGACCGCAAAGGGCCGCGCCATAGCGGCGAAAGACTCCCTGCTTATGCTAGAAAATTGCGACGACGCTGGCTGGTGTAAGGTTAAGGCGCAAACCGGTCACTGGGGTTACGCCCCCATGAAAACGCTTTGGGGCGCGCAAGCCTTATAGGCTTGCGACTACTTAACCCGTATAATCACATCAACACTATCGAGGGTTTTGCCCTTCGGCAGGCGCGGCAATCCGGTAATTGAAATATGCTCTGCCGGCACATCCGAGAGCGTCCCGCTGGTAATGTCGTAAATATGATGATGCTCTGTGATATTGGTGTCGTAGTAAATTCGCCCGCCATCAAGGGCAAGCGTGTGCAAAAGCCCAGCATTAGTAAAGGCAGCAATGCTGTTATACACCGTGGCGAGGCTAATGCCCTCTCCCATGACGCGGTGCAGCTCTTCCGCCGTCACATGCTTATCCACGCCGTCAAACAAATAGGCCGCGAGCGCAATGCGCTGACGCGTTGGGCGCAAACCCGCTTCCATCAATATGTTTTTAATGTTGTCCATATCATTTCACCCTAAGCCTAGAGCCATTCTAAACTACTAGCCCCTATTTGTGAAGGGCGGGCATCAGCTCTCCCCCGCCGCCTTATTCATCAGCTTTGCCATGGTCACGTCGAGCGCGGTGACCCCGCCCTTATCATGGGTGGTCATGGTCACATCGACCCGGTTATAGACATTATACCATTCGGGGTGATGGTTCATTTTCTCCGCGTGAATAGCGATTTGGGTCATCCAGCCAAAGGCGGAGGCAAAATCGTCAAACTTAAATACGCGGGTGATAAAATCATCACCGCCGGTCCAGCCCGGCAAATCTTCGGCGACGTCTTTAGGATCTAAAACACTCATAATCACTCCATTAAAAATTGCGGCAAATAAAAACACATGGACATAAACTCGCCTTATTGTACCCCTAGTAAACTCGCCTGTAAGGGGAATTGTATTAACCGACATAGCGGGGGCTTGTCATGACACTATATTGGGCAAATGGCCGCAAACTACCACTGTTAAATTCACGCATTGTGCGCGTCTTGGCTATTGCTGCGACCCTTATGGTCATCGGGCAATCCCTGCGCGGCGTAGCGCCAGCTGTCCATATTACCAATTTTGATAAAATCATGCATTTCATCGCCTATTTCAGTCTTGCGGGCCTGTGGAGCGCGGCCCTGCCAAAACGCTCCCTTGCCCACATTATTGGCGCGCTGATTGCGCTTGGAATAGGCATAGAGATTGCCCAGGGCCTGATGAGCGCAGGGCGCACGGCCTCCCCCTATGACGCGATTGCTAATGGATTAGGCGCACTCGCCGGCGCGGGGCTTAGCGCGATTATACTCAACCGTAGCGTATCGGGCAAAAATGCCACGACGCCAACAACTTCAGCAGCTAACGACTATTAAGGTGGGAACTATGACATATTTACATTCACAAAAAACCCTACGCCTCGCAGGGATACTCCTCGCGGCGGGCTCCATGACGGCCATAGCCGGCGCGCAAACCGTGACAGGTTATGTGCCAGACCTCGTGCCGGCCGGCCCGACTACCGGCCATTGCTATGCCCGTGTTCAGCACCATGCTCAATATGCCAATACGGCGCAAAACGTCACCCTTGCGGACGGCTATAGCGCCATTGAAATCACCGACGCGCAAATCGTGCCAAGCCGTAAGGCCATCATCGTGCGCGATGAGTCCATTCGCTATGAAGTGCGCCAGCCGACTTACCGCACGGTCAGAGAAACCGTAATGACCCGCCCTGCCTATGAAAAGCTTTCGGTTAGCAGGCCGCAATTTCGCACGATCACCGAAACCCTGACCACGGGCGCGCCGCGCCGCTACTGGAAACGCGGTAATCCCGGAGC
>JAZGFA010000134.1:0-15653 GCA_036478975.1 Robiginitomaculum sp.
CTAGAGAAAAAACTCTCCGCCGCCATTGGTCTGCGCGTAGAGCTAAATCACAAAGATCCGAACGGGAAATTGACCGTGCATTACAAAACCGCCGACCAATTAGAGGGCCTAATTGAGCGTCTGCCTAAGGGGTTTTAAGACAGGGAAAGCAAAGCTTTCACTGCAATAAGTGCCATAAGAGTGTTTCGCAAGAAACACTGGCTTGGAAATTATTCCACCATTATTGCGCCGTGGTATATGGCTTGAGCCGCTCGCCCAATCGCCGCGAGCCTATCCGCTCCGGCGGGGTGGCTATCGGTGGCGGCGCGCTGGCTCATGCCCAAAACCGATAGGGCGCGCGAAGCGCCTTTTAAATTATAGCTCGCCGCGTCCATAAGAAAAACCGCCGCGTAATCCGCGTCAAGCTCTAGGGCGGGCAGGGAGCCTTTCATCATGTCATGGCCTTGCGTGCTGTGGGCCAGCTCATGGGCGATAATAAAGGCGAGTTCATCATCATCAAGCGCCGCTATCATAGCCGTGGTTACTAATATGGTTTGCCCATTTGTGTGGGCATTTTTTACGCGGCTGCGCTCTATGCCGACTTTATTGGCGCAAATTTCAAAGCTTTCCGACGGGGTTTCTATGGTGCGCGTTTTGGCGCAAACCCGCGCATTAGCCCGCATAAGATTTGCGCCCGTGCGGATAAGCCGAGATTTGAGATGAGAAAACTCCGCTTCGCTAATCTGGTGATGGAGCGGGTCAGGCTCGCCAATAATATCGTAAGGGCTAGGCGCGCTAGCGCAGGCGGATAAAACGCCTGCGCTGAGGATGGTAATAATAATCGGCGATAATTTCATGGGCCTAAATTGGCGCAATGTGCGCGCCGTGTCCATTGCGCGGCGCATAAAAAAGCCGCCCCGTTAAGAGGCGGCCTTTATTTTATACTTTAAAGCGTTTACGCCTCGGCGGCGAGATTACGCAATACGTAATGCAATATGCCGCCATGCTTGAAATATTCAAGCTCGTTTTCCGTATCGATGCGCACTTTAGCTTTGATGGTTTTAGTTTTGCCATTTGCAAATGTGATACTCACGTCAATTTCACTGCGCGGGGTGATGTTTTTAATCCCGCCAATGGAGACGGTTTCGTCCCCGCTCATGCCAAGGCTTGTCCAGCTTTCGCCATTGGTGAATTCCAGCGGCAAGACGCCCATGCCGATGAGGTTAGAGCGGTGAATACGCTCAAAGCTCTCGGCCATAACCGCTTTAACGCCGAGCAGGATTGTGCCCTTAGCGGCCCAATCACGCGAGGAGCCATTGCCGTAAAGCGCGCCGGCGAAGACCACGAGGTCCTTATCATCGGCCATGTATTTTTCCGACGCCTCGAAAATCGACATCACGTTACCGCTTGGAACATAAGTGGTAACGCCGCCTTCCGTGCCGGGGGCCATTTGGTTTTTAATGCGAATATTGGCAAATGTGCCGCGCATCATAACTTCATGGTTGCCGCGCCGTGAACCAAAGCTGTTAAACTCGGCCTTAGGCACTTGGCGGGCGGAGAGGTAATCTCCGGCCGGGCCGTCATGCTTAATCGCGCCGGCGGGCGAGATGTGATCCGTGGTGATAGCGTCCCCAAGCAGGGCCAAAATATTGGCGTCTTTGACGTCCTCAACCGCGTCGGGGGTCATGGTGATGCCGTCAAAATAGGGCGGGTTGCGCACATAGGTAGAGCCAGGCGCCCAGTCATAGGTTTTGCCGCCGCCGACTTTAATGGCTTGCCAAGCCTTGTCGCCTTTAAAGACGTTGGCATAACGCTCGGTGAACATTTTGCGGGTGATGACCTTGCGCACGATTTTGGCAATATCCGCGCTGCTTGGCCAGATGTCGCGCAGGTAAATATCATTACCCTTGCTATCCGTGCCGAGCGGGTCGGCCTCAAAATCATGGTGCATGGAGCCGGCGAGGGCGTAGGCAACCACGAGGGGCGGAGAGGCTAGGAAATTGGCTTTAATGTCTGGACCAATGCGGCCTTCAAAATTGCGATTGCCCGATAGGACGGAGCAAGACACAAGGTCGCCTTCGCTAATCGCGTCAGAAATTGCAGGGGCGAGCGGGCCGGAATTACCGATACAGGTCGTGCAACCAAAGCCGACAATATTAAAGCCGAGCGCGTCTAGCTCGCTTTGTAATTTGGCATTTTTCAAATATTCCGCGACCACTTGCGATCCGGGGGCGAGGGATGTTTTCACCCAAGGCTTTACCTTAAGGCCCAGCTCATTGGCGCGTTTGGCCAATAGCCCCGCGCCGACGAGCACGTCCGGATTAGAGGTGTTGGTGCAAGAGGTAATCGCCGCGATGACAATGTCGCCATGATCAAGGTCATAGCCCGCGCCCTTAACGGCGACGGCGCTATCGCCTGTTGGGCTCTTATTGTACTCATTTTTCAAAATGCCGGCAAAGGCGACATTGGCGCCCTTAAGGGCGATTTTGTCTTGCGGCATTTTCGGGCCAGAGATTGAGGGAACCACCGTGGCCATATCAAGGCTAATCGTGTCGGTAAATGTGGCGACGCTATTGTCACGCCATAGGCCCTGGGCCTTGGCATAGGCTTCAACCAGTTCAATGCGGCTGGTCTCGCGGCCCGTGGCCTTAAGATATTTAAGCGTGTCTTCGTCAACCGGAAAAAAGCCGCAAGTCGCGCCATATTCCGGAGCCATATTAGCGATGGTGGCTTGGTCTTCGAGGGATAAATTATCAAGGCCGCTACCGTAAAACTCAACGAATTTTCCGACCACGCCTTTCTCGCGTAGCATTTTCACGATGGTCAGCACGAGGTCAGTCGCCGTGCCGCCTTCGGCCATTTTGCCCGTAAGCTCAAAGCCGACAACTTCGGGGATGAGCATGGAGATAGGCTGGCCGAGCATGGCCGCTTCGGCCTCAATGCCGCCAACGCCCCAGCCGAGAACCGACAGGCCGTTAATCATGGTGGTGTGGCTATCCGTGCCGACAAGCGTGTCGGGGAAGGCGTAGGTTTTGCCGGCCTCGGTTTTGGTCCAAACGGTCTGGGCTAGGTTTTCCAAATTCACCTGATGGCAAATGCCCGTGCCGGGGGGCACAACGTAGAAATTATCAAACGCTTTTTGGCCCCACTTTAAGAAGTCATAACGCTCGCCATTGCGTTCATATTCGCGCTTAACATTTTTAGCAAATGCGCCCTTTGTGCCGAAATAATCAACCATGACAGAGTGATCAATAACCAGATGGACGGGCACTTGCGGGTTGATATCGGCGGGGCTTTTGCCAAGGGTGGTCATGGCGTCGCGCATGGCGGCAAGGTCAACAACGGCGGGAACGCCGGTAAAGTCTTGCATTAAAACCCGCGCCGGGCGGTAGGCAATCTCATGGGTGGACTTGCGCGTCTTTAGCCATGTGGCAATGGCGACAATGTCGGCTTTGGTAACGGTTGTGCCGTCTTCAAAGCGCAGCAGGTTTTCGAGCAAAACCTTAAGGGATTTAGGCAGGGAAGAAATGCCCTTTAGCCCGTTTTTTTCCGCGACCTTAAGATCGTAATATGTGTAGTCGCCGCCGCGAACCGTGAGGGTACGTTCGCACTTAAAGCTGTCCATTGATGCCATGACATGTGTCCTTTTTAGCTGATTTGCTCTGCTTATAAGCCGCCTTTGCTCAAGTCGCAATCACGAGCTCGTAAAAAGGGCATAAAAAAACGACCCCGCCCAAATAGGGGGAGCCGTGAAAAGTTTAGCGGCAGCCATCAAAGAGAGAGAAGATGACCTCGCACGCTCTTAGTAGGAAAAACCGCCTGAACCATCCCTGAACGAGATTAATCCTTATCCTTCATGGCGTCCTTAAGGTTAGAGTGCTTCATGATAAACGGCATTTGGCTGATGATGAAGGCAAAGCTTAGGGGCATAAAGCCGAGCAGTTTAAAATTGACCCAGAAGTTTTCACTAAAGCCCTTCCAAATGACAACATTAAGCGCCGCCATGGCGAGGAAATAATAGGCCCAGCGCAGGGCGAGGACCTTCCACTTATCCGCCGGCATTTCAAAGGCCGCGCCCATTAAAAGCTTAATCGGGTTTTTGCCCATGGCCAGTCCCGCGAAAATAGCGCCGGCAAAACCAATATTTAAAATTGTCGGCTTGAGCTTAATAAAGGTGTCGTTCTTAAACCCAATGGTCAGCGCCCCCATGCCGATTAGCAAAGCCGCCGTCAGCCATAGCTGGCCGGAAATATGCTTGATGACAAATTTGGAATATATTAGGGCAATAAATATTGCCGCCATGGACGCGCCCGTGGCCCAATATATAGCCATGTCCGGATTGTCGCCGCGCCGCATCACTTGGAACAAAACCACAAATATAAGAATAGGCCCAAAGTCGACCCAAAATGGGGATTTTGGCGGGGTGGGCTTCGGGGCGTGTTGCGTTGGCTCGGTCATGTTAAGCGCTTTGCATTAAGAGCAAGCCAAATGCAAGCATAAGCGCGAGGGCGATGCGGCGGCCTCCAAGCGGCTCTTTTAAAATATAGGCGGCAAAAAAGGCTCCGAACACGACGCTGGTTTCGCGCACGGCTGACATTTGCGCTATCGGGGCGAGGGAAAAGGCAATGAGCGCCAGCCCGTAGGTTACGGTTGATGTGGCCCCGCCGATAATGCCAGATTTTAGCTCTTGCTTGACGAGCCGCGCAATATTGCCGCGCCGCCTTATCAGGGTAAGGGCGGGCAGGAAGCTGATATCAAGCAAGAAGAAATAGACCATATAGCTAGCAATGCTTGCGCCGTCCACGCGCGCGAGCCGCATGCCCGCTCCGTCAATGACGCTATAGGTGGCAATCATCACCCCGCACAAAAGCGCAAAGCTAACGGCCGGCCCCCAATTATCGGGCCTTGCTTTCTGCGGCCAGCCAAAACCGATAAGGGCGAGCACGGCGATGGAAAGCCCCAAAAGTTCGCGCGGGCCTAAGCGTTCTCCGAGCCAAAAAAACGCGATAATAGCCGCGAGGGCCGGCGCGACCCCGCGCATAATCGGATAGACCAAAGACATGTCGCCGCGCTCAAAGGCGCTGATTTGCGAAAGCTGATAGATGAAATGTATCACCGTGCCGCCAATGAGATATTTCCACGCGCTGGCCGGCGGAAGCGGCACAACAAATATAAAAGGCAGGGCGATGAGCGCTGAAACAATGGCAAGGATAGCGCGAAATACTAGCTTATCCTGCGCCCGCTTTAAAATCACCCCAATCGCCGCGTGGGCAATCGCCGATATCAGCATTAGTGCGGCGGGGAGGAGGGTTGGACTCATGGCGATGTTTTTGGTTACCCCTCAAGCATGGCGTCGGCGACGCCGGAGAGGGCGGCGGCGAAGACGGGGGCGGAGAAATTTTCTAAATCCTGTATGCGCTCGCCAATGCCGATATGGTGGATGGGGAGTTTATATTTATCCGACAAGGCGACCAGAACCCCGCCCTTGGCCGTGCCGTCTAATTTGGTCATGATAAGGCCGCTGACCCCTGCGGTTTTTTGGAAGGCCTCAGTTTGCATAAGCGCGTTTTGCCCTACTGTAGCGTCAAGCACTAAGATGCAATGATGGGGGGCGCTGGGATCTTGTTTTGTAATCACGCGCACGACCTTGGACAGCTCGTCCATCAACTCGGTGCGGTTTTGAAGGCGGCCCGCAGTATCTATCATCAATATGTCATAATCGCCGGCGCGCGCCGCCTCTATCGCGTCATAAATTAAGCCCGCCGCGTCGGCGCCCGGCTTGCCAGAAATTACCGGGGCGCCGCTACGCTCGCCCCAAACCGTAAGTTGCTCTACGGCGGCGGCGCGAAATGTATCCCCGGCGGCGAGCAAGACTTTTTTGCCGTCATCGGTATAGCGCTTGGCCAGCTTACCGAGCGTGGTGGTTTTGCCCGAGCCGTTAACGCCAACAAAGAGCATAATTTGCGGCTTTTTAGAGGTCAGGATAATCGGCTTTTCTAGCGGGGTTAAAATGTCGGAAATCACATCGGCGAGGGCGATTTTAATTTCCATTGGCGTGACGGTTTTATCAAATTTATCCGCCGCCAGCGCCGCCGTAACCCTAGTCGCTGGCCCAATGCCTAGATCAGAGGCGATGAGCAAATCCTCTAAATCTTCAATCGCTTGGTCATCAAGGGTGCGCTGGTTAAACAGCGTGTTCATTTGCCCCGACATTTTCGTGGTCGATTTAGACAGGCCTTTTGTTACGCGGGTGAAAAACCCCGCCTCATCAAGCGGGTCAATTTCTGGCGTAGGGTTCTCAGCGGCGTATTTGGCGGCGGCCTCGGCGGCTTGCTCGCGGGCAATTACGGCCTTCTCTGCCTCTTGGGTGGCGACAATCGCGCGGCGTTCGGCCTGCTTGGCCTCATTGATGAGGCGCTTATCTTCACGTTTTTGCACGGCTTGCTCTGCGGCAAGACGCTCTTGCTCTCGGACTTTATCTTGCGCGTCTCGCGCGTCTTGCTCCTTGGCAAGGGCTGCGTCCCGTTCAGCTTGCTCGGCGGCCAGTTTTTGCGCCCGCTCTTTGGCGCCCGCTTCTTGCTTTTCTGCCAGCGCTTTGGCCTGCGCTTCACCTTCGACTTTGCGCGCTTTTTCAAGCGCGGCGGCCTCATCCTTGGCGCGCTTTTCTTGCTCCGCGGCGAGGGCTTTTTCGCGCGCTTGCTCTTGTGCCAAACGCGCCGCGTCCGCCTCTTGCTCGGCTTTGATGCGCGCCCCGTCTTCGGCCTCTTGCTTGGCTTTGTTTTCGGCGGCAAGTTTTTCTTGCTCGGCCTTGCGGGCGCGCTCCTCGGAGAGCTGCTTGGCGCGCTCCACGTCGCGGGCGGCTTGCAGTTCGGCCTGCGTTTTTTCCTCGGCTTCAATACGGGCCGCTTCGTCGTCGCTAATGGTAATGCCGGCGGCAACTTCGTCTTGCACGCGGGCAGACTTTAGGGCGGCGGCGTTAATTGCCGCCATGCGCACGGCCATTTTCTCATCAACAAGCTGCTGGGCGGCGGCTTTTTCAGCCGCGGCCTCGGCGAGTTTTTCATCCTTGGACTTCACGCCAAAGGCGCGCTTAAAAAAGCCTTTTTTCTTTTTGGTCTCATCGGTCATTAGGTTAAAATCCCTTGCATGTGCTGGCTATCGTAACCCGTTAAAGTAAGCGCGCGCAACTCTCCGTTTTGCGCCCCGCACGGGGTGAATGTTACGGGGGTAAAATCGGGCAGGCGGGCAAAGCCGTCCTTTTCCACAAGGGCAAGCCCGCCCTCGCCAATGCGGCGCGCGAAATGGGCCTTGCGCGCAGTGTCGGCGGCCTCGCGCAAGGCCTTCGCCCGCGCCTTTATTATAGGGCCGTCCACTTGCGGCATTTTCGCGGCCGGGGTTCCGGCTTTAGCGGAGAATGGGAAAATATGGGCAAAGGCAATGCCTATTTCGCTAATGATAGAGAGGGAGTTTTCAAATTGCGCGCGGGTCTCGGTGGGAAAGCCGGCGATAATGTCCGCGCCAAAGGCCATGTCGGGGCGCGCCGCGCGCAGGGATTTGCACAGGGCAATGGCGTCTTCGCGCGAATGGCGGCGCTTCATGCGTTTTAAAATAAGGCTGTCGCCATGTTGCAAGGACAAATGCAAATAGGGGACAAAGCGCGGCTCGGTTTTAATCACCCGCAAAAGCGCCGCGTCAATTTCCGCGAGGTCGATAGAGGACAGACGCAGGCGCGGCAAATCCGGCACAAGCTTTAAAATGCGGGCAACTAAATCACCAAGCGGCGGGCTGGCCGGCAAATCCTCGCCCCAGCTGCTGATGTCAACGCCGGTGAGGACGACTTCCTTATAGCCTTGGGCGGCGAGGCTTTTAACATGGGTGACGACTTCGCCGGCGGGGACGGAGCGCGAATTGCCGCGCCCGTAAGGTATAATGCAAAATGTGCAGCGATGGTCACAGCCGTTTTGCACCTGCACAAAGGCGCGCGCGCGGCTCTGGGTTTTTACGGCGGATTGATTGGCGCCGGAGAGCAGTTGCGGGGCGTGCTGCGTCACGGCCATAATATCATTGACGCGGATAGGCTCACTGCGCGCCATTATGTCGTCAAAAATAATCGGGTTCATTTTTTCGGCATTGCCGATAACCCGGTCAACGCCGTCAATTTGGCTAAAGGCGAGCGGGTCCACTTGGGCGGCGCATCCGGTGACGATAATTGCGGCGTCTGGGTTATCCTTTTTCGCGCGCCGCACCGCTTGGCGAGAGGCGCGCACCGCTTCATTGGTCACGGCGCATGTGTTGATAATCACCGCATTGGTTAAGCCAGAAAGCATGGCGTTTTGCGCGATAACGTCGCTCTCATAGGCGTTTAGGCGGCACCCAAGGGTGACGGTTTTTGGCGCATTGGCGCCGCCTTTATTGGGCGGGTTATGTGAAGCGTCCTTTGACATAGGGGATATGTGGGGGCTATGGCCGTCCATGGCAATAAAAAACCGTGCGCTATCTTGTGTTTACGCAATATATAATTAGCGTGGCGCACTGTTAAATGGTGAGGCCTTATGGCGTTAGAAACATGGTTTGCGCTTTTGGCGCTATTTTTAGTCGGGGGCCTAACCCCGGGGCCGGCGGTGATGCTGACCCTGTCATCTTCCTTGCGGTTTGGTTTTTGGCCGGCCATGCGGGTCGCCCTTGGGGTGGCGAGCGCGAATGTGTTTTGGCTCGCCCTAGCCGCGAGCGGAGCCGCGGCCCTTGCGGCAAATTTCCCCGCCGCCTTTACCGGGCTTAAACTTGTCGGGCTTTTAGTGATATTGTGGCTAGGCGTTGGGATAATGCGCGCGCCGCCCTTTAACGCGTCAATGTCAACGGAGCAAAGCGGCGGCGGGCTGTATCTAAAAGGGCTGGCCCTGCAAATTTCTAACCCGCTAGCGCTGGTGACCTTTGCCGGAATATTGCCCGCATTTTTTGACACAAGCCGTCCGATCTTTGCGCAGTTCTTAATTATGATAGGGACGCTTACGGCGTTAGAGCTTTTCGGCCTCGCGGTTTATGCGGGGTTTGGCCGCGCCATTTCTGACTGGCTGCAAGCGCCAAAACGGGCCAAGGCGTTTAACATCACCTTAGGCGCGGTGATGATTGCCGCGGGCATATCGGCGATTGTCTTTACTGTGTAAGGCGCAATTAAGCCTTCATTAGCCCCTTGGCAATATTAACGGCGCGCGCTATGACTGCGCGCAAATTCACATTGCCATTAGGAGCCCTTCGTGGACATTACCAAAATTAGCATTGGCGAGAACCCGCCCTTTGACATTAACGTTATCGTCGAAGTGCCGCTGGGCGGAGAGCCGATTAAATATGAAATGGACAAGGATAGCGGCGCGATGTTTGTCGACCGCTTCCTTTACACCTCCATGCGCTATCCGTGTAATTACGGTTTTATTCCGCACACTCTCTCCGATGACGGCGACCCGACCGATGTTTTAGTGGTTGGCCAGCGCGCCCTTATGCCGGGCTGCGTTGTGCGCGCGCGTCCTGTCGGGGTTTTGCTGATGGAAGATGAGGCGGGCTTTGACGAAAAAATCGTCGCCGTGCCGCATCAAAGCCTCACCGCCTATTACGATCAAATCCAAACCTACAAAGATTTGCCGCAGCTTATGCAAGATCGCATTCCGCATTTCTTTGAGCATTATAAGGATTTAGAGCCCAATAAATGGGTAAAAATCCTTGGCTGGGGCGATAAGGAAAAAGCCGGAGAGCTGATTGCCGCCGGCATCAAGGCCGCCGCAAAATAGACATTAAAAAAGGCGCGAGCATATCGCGCCTTTTTCTTTGGAGGGTTGATTGTCTTCTTCGGGGGGACGTCTAACGCGGCGGCATGCGCGCGCCGGCGTCGGCGCGTAAATGCTCGCCATTAATATAGATGTTTTCAATCAGAAAGGCGCAGACATCGGCGTATTCTGCGGTCGTGCCAAAGCGGTTTGGGAACTGCACATGGGCGCGCAGGTTTTCTTTGACCTCCGGCTTCATCTGCTCATAAATCGGCGTTTCAAAAAAGCCGGGCAATATGGTGTTGACCCGAATGCCTTCACGGGCGAGGTCGCGCGCCATGGGAAGGGCCATGGCTAATATGCCGCCCTTCGAGCTAGCATAAGCCACTTGCCCGATTTGCCCGTCTTGGGCCGCGACGGAGGCGGTATTGACGATAGCGCCGCGCTCGCCATCCGGAGCCATCGGCTCAAGGCTCATCATGCCGGCGGCGGATTTAGACGCGCATAAAAATGTGCCGATAAGGTTGATATTGATGATGCGGGCATAAAACGCTGGATCATGGGCAAGGATTTCACCGCTATCGCGTTTGCGGCTGGCGGTTTTCATGCCGCCGCCAATGCCGGCGCAATTGACCATGATGCGCTCTTGGCCTATTTTTGCGCGCACGGCGGCAAAGCCCGCGTCGACGCTATCATTACTAGAGACGTCGACCTTGGCAAAGACGCCGCCAATTTCTTTGGCAACGCGCTCTCCGCCCTCGGTGTTCATATCAAAAATACCGACTTTAACGCCGCTAGCGGCTAGGCGGCGCGCCGTGCCCTCGCCAAGGCCAGAAGCCCCGCCGGTGACAATTGCGGAAATGGATGAGGATAATTTCATGGGGATGTCCTTTAAATAGAGTGCTTATGGGCGCGTATAAAGCAGGGCGCGGCCCTTGCCAAGGCTTGTCAATTTTGAAGCGTAATTTGGGATAAAGAAAACAGGTGCTATGAATAAATAAATTATGCTAGCCTGCATAAAAGGAAACGCGCCGATGATGAATGCTGACAAGCCCGGGCGCACTAAGTCCATTAT
Organism: Robiginitomaculum sp.; assembly: GCA_036478975.1. GTDB lineage: Bacteria > Pseudomonadota > Alphaproteobacteria > Caulobacterales > Maricaulaceae > Robiginitomaculum. The sequence goes on from JAZGFA010000134.1 coordinate 10,813, forward strand.
TTTTCACGTCATGTTTTACATGGTCACGGCATTTTTTGCCGTGCTGTGCGCTTTGCTGGCCCTATTGCCGGGGCGCAAGCCTATGATGATTGGGCTGTCTGGCTATACTAAAACCATCCGGTTTTTAATGGGCGCAATTGTTGATATTGACGTGCAGGTTACGGGCCGTGAAAATCTGCCCAAAAGCGGGATGTATATTATTGCCTCCAAGCATCAAAGTTACGGGGACGGCATTATCATGTTCACCGAGTTTTTTGACCTGTCCTTTGTTGCCGGTGACGCCATTGCTAAGTTCACGCTGATAAAGACAATTTTGCGTAAGGCGGGCGCAGTCATCATTGATAATTGCGGCGGCTCTGATGTGCGCGATAAAATGACCCGCGAAGTGGCGCGCGTGAAAAAAGAAGAACGCAAATTGCTGATTTATCCCGAAGGGCATTTATCGGAAATCGGCACGCAGCACCGTTATCGCAAGGGCGTCTATCACATGTATAAGGACTTTGATTGCCCCGTCGTTCCCGCCGCGACTAATTTGGGCCAGCGCTGGAACCAAAGTGACCTTTTGAAATATCCGGGCCGGGCCAGCCTTGAGTTTTTGCCGCCAATATTGCCGGGCCTCGGCAAGGATGAATTTATGGCGCAACTCGAAGCGGCGATTGAAACCCGCAGCCGTGAGCTCCTCGACATGGATAATCTCGGCGCGCTTAACCCTGACAATATAGGGCGCTTAAAGGAAAACCATGTGGCCGAGGCCAAACGCATTGCCCGCGAGGGCCGCGAGACTAAGGGCGAGGACGACAGCACAATAGAAATGGATGAGGGAGCTAAATCATGAGCGCTAAACACGCAAAAGCACTACTCGGGAGCCGCCGTTTTGCGCCGCTATTTGGGGCGCAGGTTTTGTCGGGCTTTACCGATGCCACGTTTAGAAACTCTATCATCGCGCTCATCGCCTTTGCCGGCCTGTCCTTTGCTGGCATGGAAAAACAGGTGCTTATTCCGCTCGCCGGCTCGATATTCACCTTTCCCTTTATATTGCTCTCGGCCTTTGGCGGGCAACTTGCCGATAAATATGACAAGGCGGTGGTTTTAAAGCGGGTGAAATTTGCAGAGATTATCATCATGCTTATCGCCGCGGCGGGGCTTTACTTTAATAGCGCGCCGCTTTTGCTTTTGACTTTGTTTTTTATGGGCGCGCAATCGGCGCTGTTTACCCCCTCACGCACGGCGGCCATGCCGCAATGGCTTGAAGATGAGGAGCTGATTACCGGCAATGCCTTAATTAGCGGCGTGCTGAATTTGCTCTTGCTGATTGGCACGGCTTTCGGCCTTATGATGACGACGAAGGCGGGGGGTACGGTGTGGGTTTCCAGCGCGCTGATTATTGTCGCGACAATGGGCTGGCTTAGTACTCGCCAAGTGCCTAAGGCTCCGCCGCCCGCGCCAAACTTAAAGCTGCGCAAAAATTTAATCGCGTCAACTTTTAATACTTTGGGCGAGGCGGCGCGCCATCCGGACGTGTTTAGGCCCATGCTCGGCACGGCGTGGTTTTGGGGTATGAGCGCGCTCGTCATGGTTTTAGTTCCAAGCTATATTCCGCAAATATTGCATTACGATGTTAATGTGATGTTCTTCGTTATGCTATTGTTCACGGTCGGTATGTTTGTCGGGGCGATGATTACGGCCCTGCTTACCAAGGGCGGCGACGCCCATGGGTTTAGCGTCATTGGCGCCTTTGGCCTTGTGGTCTTTGGCCTCGATTTATATTTCACAGGCGGCGATAATGGGCGCGCCACTATTGGCGGCGTGTCTGAGTTTTTCGCCGATAAGGGTAATGGGCGGCTGATGTTTGATTTGTTTGCGACCTCGGTTTGCGGCGGGCTTTTCGTTGTGCCCTTGCAGGCCATGTCCCAGCGCCGCGCCGAGCCAAAGCTGCGCGCGCGGCTATTATCGGCGGGGGCTATCCTCAACGCCATTGCGACGACCGGCATGCAGCTTTCCCTGTTTTTTATGAATAAAGCTGGCCTGCCCATGCGCACATCGTTTCTGGTCATCGCCGTGGTGAGCCTGATTGTCGCGCTCTATAGTTTAAAGCGCTGGCTAGCTAAAAGAAAATTGGCAATCGCATGAGCGGGCCGTCTTCACTGCTGCCGCCATCTCTCCCTATGAATAGGCGCGGCTATTTCGGCATAGGCTCCGAAGGCATATCCAAGGCGCAAAACTTGGGCGCGGTGATGCGCACGGCCAACGCCTTTGGCGCGAGTTTTGTGTTCACCATTGACGCGACCCATAAGGCCAAAAACATTAATGATAGCGACACGTCCCGCGCCCTGCGTAATATGCCCTATTATGACTGGCCTGATATTGATGCCATGCGTCTGCCCAAGGGTTGCCCAATCGTCGGAATAGAGCTGACCGAGGACAGCATTGATTTGCCCAGTTTTCGCCACCCGCTCTCTTGCGCCTATATATTAGGGCCGGAAAAAGGCAGTTTATCACCGCAAATGCAAGAATTATGTACCCATATCGTCAAAATTCCGACAAAATTCTGTATCAATGTCAGCCTCGCGGCGGCGCTTACGCTTTATGATCGCACCTTAAGTCTAGGCGGTTACCCACAAAGGCCGCTGCGTCCCGGCGGGCCTGGACTGGAGGCGATGGAGGCATGGAGCGCCGCCCGCACTCACCATCGGTGATGTAATTACTGTGTAAATCCCGCTGGGGTTAACGCGGTTTTAACGCCATAAGGGGTTAATAGCCCAAATTTGTTATTAGGATTTCCCATGCGCCATTTCACCGCCCTTGCCCTTATCGTGACCTCTTGCGGATTTGCCGCCCCCATGGCGAGCGCGGCCGAGCCAAAACTGGCCGCGACCTATAGTGACTGGAAAGTTTACACAAAGGGGAGCGGCGGCAATCAAATCTGCTACGCCCTCGCCAAACCGAAAACCCATTCTCCGCGCTCGGTCAATCACGGGGACGTGTTTTTCATGGTCGCCAATTGGAAGTCCGGCGCGGCCAAGGAGCAGCCAAGCCTGATGACGGGCTATTCTTTTAAACTGTCCTCCCCGCCCAAGGCGCGCATTGGCGGCGCGAAAATCCCAATGTATGTGGCGCAAAACGAAGCCTTTGTCGAAGCCCGCTCCGATGAGACACGGCTCGTGAAAAACATGCGGTCTGGATCGCTTATGCGGGTGGAAGCGGTTAGCCAGCGCGGCACGGCCACAAGCTACGAGTTTTCCCTTAAGGGCATTACCGCCGCGCTAAAAAAGGCCAAGAGCCTGTGTTCTTAAATCCTTAGCCGCTTGCGGCCCGTAGCCCTATCGTGTTAGAGCCGCGCCATTATGGCTACCCCAATTATAAATATGCTCGGCCCGGATGAGGTCATTACGGCCCCCGCCAAAAGCGACGGGCGTATTTCCCTTGCGGGCATGGGGCGCAAAGAGATTGCCGATGCGCTGACGGCCCATGAGGATATATTGGGCATTGAGCCGAAAAAAGTGCGCATGCGCACCAAGCAGCTTTTCCATTGGATTTATAATTACGGGGTGACCGATTGGGACGCGATGACCAATATCGCTAAGCCCCTGCGCGCCAAATTGGAAACCGTCTTTACCCTAGAGCGCCCCGAAATTGTCGAGCGGCTTATCTCTAAGGACGGGACGCGGAAATATCTTATTCGCATGGCGCCGGGCATTGAGGTTGAGACGGTGTTTATTCCGGATGTATCGAAAACCGGAGCCCTGTGCGTGTCCTCGCAAGTGGGCTGTACGCTGACCTGTAAGTTTTGCAATACGGGCACCCAAAGATTAGTGCGTAATTTAACCGCCCGCGAGATTGTGCTTCAAGTTATGATAGCGCGCGATGATTTGGGCGAATGGCCAACCACGCAAGAAAATCGCCGCCTAACAAATGTGGTGTTTATGGGCATGGGCGAGCCGCTTTATAATACGGATAATGTCGGCGATAGTTTGGATATTATTTGTGACCCAGAAGGCCTTAGCATTGGCCGTCGCCGCATTACCGTGTCGACCTCCGGCGTAGTGCCTCAAATCGGCCCGATGGGCGCGCGTACCCGCGCCATGCTCGCCATTTCCCTGCACGCCGCCAATGATGAGCTGCGCGCCAAGATAATGCCGATAAATAAAAAATACCCACTGGCAGATTTAATGCAGGCTTGCCGCGATTATCCGGGCTTGAATAATTCGCGCCGCATCACCTTTGAATATGTGATGCTAAAGGGCGTCAATGATAGCCCGCGCCATGCCCGCGAGCTGATTAAACTTTTGCGCGGCATTCCGGCCAAAGTAAATCTCATCCCGTTTAACCCGTGGCCGGGCAGTGAATATGAATGTAGCGATTGGGAGGTGATTGAAAGCTTTGCCGATCAGGTGAACGCCGCCGGCTATGCCAGCCCGATACGCACGCCTAGGGGCCGCGATATTCTTGCCGCGTGCGGGCAATTAAAATCGGATTCGGAAAAACGCCGGGCGAGCGATATTCGCAAAGACGCGCTTAAAAACAATGAAGACGCATAAGGCCGCCTTAAAACTGACGTAATTTACTTGCAAAAACCCGCGTGCCCGCGCACAGTATAAGCGCTTGTGGGAGCGTGCAATTTTTAGGCAAACATAGAGGGTATTATGGAGCCGGCTTTAAACTCACTCGCCGCGGGATTCCCGTGGCTTATATTTTTTCTACTGCTGGCGACGGCGCTCTATGTCATAGGGATTATCGTCTATGTGCAGCTTACCCCGCATAAGGAAATTTTGCTTATACGACAGGGCAATATGTCCGCCGCCGTATCCTTTAGTGGATTTTTAATAGCCCTGGCCCTGCCG
>JAZGFA010000135.1:0-5501 GCA_036478975.1 Robiginitomaculum sp.
GCCGCGCTATGCGGGCTTGGAGTTTTAGCCGCGTATTTCCCCGCGCAATGGGCGGCGAGACTTGCGGCGCCGGATAGTCTGCCTGCTGAAGCCAACATTAGCGGCACAATTTGGAATGGGCAGGTGAGCGGACTTGCGCCTGCGGGGCCAATAGATTTTCATATCATGCCAAAAAACCTGTTTGGTGAAAAACCGCTCCTCAGCCTAGAGAGCCATGCGGCGGGTTTCTCCGCGAGTATTGACGCGCGGGCAAATTCCATTCTCAAGGCCAATGTTTCCGGGCGTATTGATACGTTTTCCCACATGAATAAGCTGCTTGCAGGGCTAAATGGCGGCTTTGATTTGCGCATTAACGGGCTTGAAATTGACGGGGATAAGTGCGTGATTGATACGGGGCAAGTTAGCACGGATGTGCTGACGCAAAACATTAGGGTTTGGAGCTGGAGCGGGCCGGCGCTTGCGGGGCCGGTAAGCTGTGATGGTAACCAGATTGTGCTAAACTTGGCTGGCGATGACGGGAAAACCTCTGTGAATGCGATTATGCGCATTGGCCTTGACGGGCTTTATACAAGCCATGTTACCGTGCAATCTCGCGACAATAATTTGGGATTATTTTTGCCGCTCTACGGATTTGAAAAAACGGCCAATGGATATAGTTTAAAGGAAATGGGGAAGTGGCGGTGATGTTGAATGCGCGAAATTTTACTGCGAGTTTAGCCCTCAGCGCCCTGTGCGGCTGTGCGAACGTAGCGAAAACCCCCGTGGGGCCGTCCATATCGCAGGGAATATTGGGCCAGCTAACGCCGCGCGATTTAAAGCCGGGCGATTGCGGGTTGTTCATTTGGTCGGCGGGTCCGGCGCGACGTTTGGTTTTGTTTTCTCAAAATAGCGCCAATGAAGCGGTGTGGCATGATGGCAAACTTGAGCATAAACTCAGCATTAAAACCCGCTCTGGAAGTGAGGCTTTCGCGCAATATCCGCGTCAAGAATTTGAAACCCAATCGGGGGAAACTATGCGCTTATCCCTGGGCGCGGCCCAATCGATTGAGAGCGGCATGCGCTATAAATCGGGCCTATTATCCTATGACGATAGTGAAAATTGGGGCGTGGTTACGCCGGTGGTTGGCCTGTCGAGCTGCGCGCCGTCGCCTTTAGATTAGGGCGGCTAGGCGAGGCGCATGGCGCCCCAAACGCACACTATACCCAGAGCGAGAAACGGACCAAAGGCTATTTTGCCGCCCTCCGCGCGCTTGCGTATGCTAGGAAAAAGCAGAGCTATTAGCGCCATGAGACTGGCAATAAGCACAATTTGTGGCAGGCCGCTCCAGCCGCACCACGCCCCGCCCGCGGCTAGTAATTTAGCATCCCCGCGCCCCAGCCCGTCCTTTCCGCGCAGTTTTCTAAAGCCGGTTTCAATGGCGACAAAGATGGCGTAACCCATGGCCGCGCCAATCAAGCTCTCGGCCCATCCCAGTTTTAAAACATAGGCTTGCAAAACGCCGAGCCCAATTAAGGGCAGGGTGATGATGTCGGGTAGGCGATATGTGCGCGCATCAATTATTGCCAGCGCGGTCAGGGCGGCGATAAGGAGTAGAGTGAATAAAATAACCATGCCTATGCCTAACTTTTTGCAAGCAAATATTAAAGCGCTATTTTACTGGCCGCAAAAAGACCCAGCCTTCGCCTTGATGTGGCGCGTTTTCACGGTTAGGCCATAGGGATGAAACGGTTAGAGTTTGAATTATTTTTGCATGATATGCGGGCGCGGCTTCACGGTAAATTTGTGCGCGGCCGGCTTAGTCAGGCTGTTTTTGAATTTGTAAGTTTCGGGATAAAGCAAGTTTGGGCTTGCCTGTTTGGCGGCCTTATGCTCGCGGCTTTACTGCTGACACATTTATATTATCCGGAAGGCGCTGCGCTTGCGCGCTATGATTTTATCACTCTGCTTGCCATGGCTATTCAGGCGGGATTGCTGTTGTTTAAACTTGAAAGCTGGGAAGAGGCGCGGGTGATATTACTGTTTCATTGTGTCGGCACGATGATGGAAATATTTAAAACGCAAATGGGGTCTTGGGCCTATCCAGAAGCTTCGGTTTTGCGCATTATGGATGTGCCTCTATTCTCAGGGTTTATGTATGCCTGCGTTGGCAGTTATATTGCGCGGGTGTGGCGAATATTTGATTTTCGTTTTGACCGTTTTGCGCCGCTTAAATGGCAGGCTTTGCTTGCGCTTTTGATTTATGTAAATTTCTTTTCTCACCATTACATTCCCGATATGCGACTGGGGCTTTTCGCGGCGTCTATTTGGATTTATGGGCGCGGAGTGATTTGGTTTAAAGCAGATGAGGATTACCGCCCTATGCCTTTGATAATAGGGTTGTTTTTTGTGTCCTTATTTATCTGGTTTGCAGAAAATATTGCCACATTCGCCCGTGCATGGAACTATCCAAATCAAGAGGCCGGCTGGCATATGGTGTCCTTTGCCAAGCTTGGCTCTTGGTATTTATTGATGTTGATTAGCTTCGTTCTTGTCGCCTTTATGCACCGCCCTATTCGCGGGCGGGCTTTGTAATTTTTTGAAATGTAGAGTATAAAAAAAACTACGCATTTTTGGAGAGTGAAATGAAACGATTTTTTACGCTATTTCTGGCGATTTTTTTATCCGCCTGCACGGCGCAAACCGCGCCTGATATAATTGCGCAATCTGCACTCCGTAATGATGATGGCGTGCCGATAATTTTGGGCCACACCTATAGCGTCCCTTCCAAAATATTTGGCACGGACCGCAGGCTTTCGGTCAAACTTCCGGCTGGATATGCAGACTCTAAGGATAAACATTATCCGGTTGTCTATATCATTGACGGCGGGCCGGAGCAGGACTTTCCTCATATTGCGGGCATGATTGCTTCTATCGATATAAGCGGTTCATTAGAGCCCGTGATTGTGGTCGGCATTGAGACGGTCAATAGGCGCGCGGAAATCACCCCGCCCGCCGATGACGTGCGCTATGATGAGGCGCTTAAGGATCGCGGCGGGGCGAATGATTTTCGCCGCTATATTCGCGGCGAAGTTTTCCCGTGGGTTGCGGCCCATTACCGCGTTAGCGAAGATCGTGCGGTAATGGGGGAATCGCTCGCGGGCTTATTTGTCGTCGACACTTTCCTTAATGACCCGACCTTGTTTTCAAAATACGCGGCGATTAGCCCAAGCCTGTGGTGGGATAATTTGGCGATAACCCGCCCCGCCGCGCAAATATTAAAAGGCCACCCTGCCGGGGAGCGCGAGATTTATTTGACCATGGCCAATGAGGGCCTGCTTATGCAAGACGGCCTTGATTTGTTAATAGAGGCCTTAGAGAGCGGGGCGCCAGAGGGGCTTAAATGGAGTTATATTGATAGACGTAATCAAGAGAGCCATGCAACGATTTACCAACCCGCCGCCCTGGACGTCCTGCGCACATTTTTTCCTAGGCCCTATATTGAAGGCGCATCGCCCGCGTCTTTCTATCTGTTCCCTAACGGAGAATATCCAGAGCTAACCGAAAGCGCCAAGAAAAGCCTTGAAGGGGACTGCACCCACGAAAATGCGCGCCCTACAAGCTTTGCGGCGGTTAACGCTAATTGGGCGCAGTGGAATGGCCATTGCGTTTTGATAAAGCCGGGGCCGCCGCGCACTAAGGGCAATTAGGGCGCGTAGCCGTTAAGGGCTTTGTAACCCAAACCGGCTAATGCATAAATATGGAAAAACAATGCCGCTTAATAGGCGGGGCTTTTATGGCTTTCATTGTTGTGGGAATGGGAGGAGTGACGAGCGTGTCAGCGGGAGCCGTTGACAGGCCATTTCTGCGTGCCGCATCGGTGGTTATTCTGTGGGGCGGCAGTGATTTTTACGAAAATGACTGGGAAGCGCCGGTGGTTTCCGACTTTTACCTCCTCGATAATATCGCCTCGGGGCAGGCGGGCGCAGATATTATTACCGGCGATGTTATCCCGGTAAACTTTCCCTTTGATCCGATTTCCGATGGCAGTGAGGGCGGCTGGCCGTACCAAATTAGCGGGCAAACTTCCGGCGGGGTTTACACGAATAACGCGTCCTATCAAATGCTCGACGCCAATGACAGCTATAGCGCCTTTGGCATTGACGGCGGAACGGATATTGACCTGCTCGGAACCAATGTGCGCTATGCGTGGTTTTTTGTCGCCTCTAATACTGCCTTTGATATTTACGGTCAGGCAAGCAGTTTGACGGCTAGCGGGGATTTCTCCGGTCTGGGCTATGACAATATTCGCTATAATTTATATTCGTTTTCACCGCCATCTGGCAGTATTGGCCAGCGCGCGCAAGACCCAGCGGTGGGCGGTGCGGGCATTGTAATCGGCCAAAACGGGACGCTGTGGACGCTTGATGATTTATCCTCCGGCCCGACCAAAGTCTTTGACGGCGGGCGGCGCACGGCGCGTATTCGCGGCACAATCGCGCAGCAGTCGACCGGCTTTGCGAGCGTTTACCGGCTACGCGGCGCGGCGGTGACGGGCAATAATTATGATTTGTCTATGGGTACGGGGGTTTTAATGGCGGACGTGACCTATACGGTTTACGCGCCGTAATTCACCGGCTTTTCGCGAGTTCCGAATAGAGTTTCCACGCGCGCAAACATTGGGACTTATCGGCTTTAAACTCGCCGAGTATGGTGTTGAGCGCGGCTTGCTCTTTGCTAAATGGCTCTAAATAACCAAGGCTAGCCGCAGCGTGGAGCTGGTAAAAATAGCTCTCTTCGCGGGCTGTCTTTGATTTTCCAAGTTTATCTTCCACGATAAGTTCTTCTATAATCCGCTCAATAGCATGGCGCGCCTTCCGCTCGGCAAGGGCGCGGACATTACTATTATCCTCAATTATATAGGACTGTTTATTGTTATCTGTGGTGGTCATAGCAAGCCTGTCCTCGCCAAAGGCAAGGGAGCTTTAGGCCCATATATAATCGGTAAATACATTTTATCCCTACTCGCCCGCTCAGGGTAAAATAGGGCGTAGGGGTAAAACGGGTGTTGAGGAATAGGGTTTAAGCGGAGTTAATGACCTATTCTCCACGGCGGGAAGCGGCGGGACTCTCCGGCGGTAAAAAGCCTAATGCGATTAGCCGCTGGATCAAGAATGTCGGCCTCAGTCCATAAATATGATTGCCTTTCAGGGCCGGTTAATCGGATTTAGGTCTTTATCTTTTATGAACCGCACCAAATCATCAACTTCGAAATATATAAGTGGCCAGTCTGGAGATGGCCGCCAATCCTCGGAGACTTCGTGCAAGGAGAGCGTTGCGGGTTCCCCATGACCGGTATCAGGGAATTCAAAGCGCACATAATGCGGGGCGCTATCCACAATGAGGGTTAGGCCAATATTTTGGTAAAAAGAAACGCTGGCCGCAAAATCAATGGCCGCCAGCGTTACTTGATTTAATCGAAGGCTAGGCATGGGTTAGCCCATGGCGCGTTCAAAGTTTTCCG
>JAZGFA010000136.1:0-3567 GCA_036478975.1 Robiginitomaculum sp.
TTGGGCCGCCATATGCATATTACTACGCTCAAAGCCGGCGACATTATATTTAGCAGCGGCGACCCCTGCGAGAATTTCGTTGTCATATCACACGGCACAGCCCGCGTGCAGCTTACGGCCAAAACCGGACGCGAGATAATTTTATTTCGCCTAGAGCCGGGCCAAGCCTGCGCCCTCACCACGTCCTGCCTGTTAACCCGCCGCGATTATTACGCGGAAGGCATCGCCGAAACCGAACTTGATATCATCATGATTCCGGCGAGAATTTTCCGCGATAGCCTGCGTGATAGCCCTGAGCTTTTTACCCGGCTTTTGTCCAATTACGCCCAGCGCATTGGCGAGCTCACCGCAATTATTGACCGGCTTATCACCCGCGATTTAAAGCGTGAGCTTTGCGCGCTTCTTCTATCAAAAATGGACAGGGAGCGGCGGGTTACCCTCTCCCATCAAAAAATCGCCGACGAGCTTGGCAGTGCGCGCGAGGTTATTAGCCGCAAATTAAAGGCGATGGAGCGCGAGGGCTTATTGGCCCTTGGGCGCGGCCAGATTGATGTTTTAAAACCGCGTAAGCTCTAAGGCGCGCGGGCCGACACAATCCACGCGGCGGAGCCCATATCAATATGGCCGTCCGCGCTTTCCCGCTCGCGTAAATAGGCGATAAAATTCTTCTCAATCGGAGCCATATCAAGCCCCTGCGCTTTGAGTATCCCCGCAAGCGGCCCCATTTCAAGCATGAAAGCGGCGGATTCTTCTGCGTTGCCGCCGGGCAAGCGAATATCGCCGCTCCAGTCCTTTATCTCAACATCCGTCCAGCCTGCCTTGGTCAGCATAGCGCGAAGGGCGTCACTATCAGCGAAAGCAAATGGCCCGGGCGCGCCCGGCGGCGGCGGAGTTGGCGCAGTTTTAAAGAACGGCATGGCCACTTCTAGCGCGGCCCGCGCCCACATATTATCGGCAATGCCCTGCCAACAGGCAAAGACCATGCGGCCGCCCGGTTTGACATTCTGGCGAATATTGGAAAATGCGAGGGCGGGCTGCGCGAAAAACATTACGCCAAAACGCGAAATGACAAGGTCACATTTCTCTTCAAGTTTAACCATAGACGCATCTGATAATTTGAACTTGGCTAAACTGCCCGCCCCCTGCGCCCGGCCCTGCGCCAGATCAATCAAGGGCTGGGATATATCCACGCCCAAAACGGCGCGCGCCTCTCTTGTGGCGAGCAAAGACAAAGCCCCCGCCCCGCAGCCAATATCTAGCACGCTTTCGTCTGGCGAAATTTTTGCCGCGTCTAAAATAGCCTGCGCGAAGGGCAAGAGCATGGAATCGAGCAAGGCGGATTTATCAACCCATTTTTGCCCAGCGTCGCCGTTCCAAAATTCTTTTTGATCTTCATTATCCATCGTCTACCCTCACGCTTTAGTGATAAAACCGCTGCAATATTTGGTGATAAAGTCACAGCGACTCATATAAAATTAGTATAGACTGAAACCATGGAATTTATCATTGAAAATGAAGGCGGGCTTCGCCTTGGCATATTTGGCGCGGTCATGGCCCTGATGATGGGGCTTGAGGCGATGTTTGCGCGCAAAAAACGCACGCAGGGGCGCGGCCATAGATGGCTGACCAATTTGCTGATTATCGTGGTCGATAGCCTCACCGTGCGGCTGATATTTCCAATCGTCGCGGCGGGGGCGGCCTTGTGGGCGCAAGCCAAGGGCTTTGGACTGCTTAACGTCACCAATTTCCCGCTCTGGCTCGACATCACTATCAGCGTCATTATCCTCGACATGATGATTTACTGGCAGCACGTGGCCAGCCATAAAATCCCGATGCTGTGGGCGCTACACCAAATGCACCATGTTGACCGCGACATTGACGCGACCACGGGCATTCGCTTTCACCCGATAGAAATTATCGCCTCCATGCTGTATAAAATGCTCTGTATTATCATCCTTGGCGCGCCCATGGCCGCGGTGATAATTTTTGAAATTACCCTCAATGCTAGCGCCGTGTTTAACCACGCCAATATGCGCCTGCCGCTTAAGCTTGACGCCGTAATCCGCAAGTTTTTGGTCACCCCCGACATGCACCGCGTCCACCATAGCGTCATTCCCGCTGAGACTAATAGTAATTACGGCTTTGCCCTCTCCATCTGGGACCGGTTATTTGGAAGCTATATTGATCAGCCGCGCGAGGGTCATGACAGTATGATTATTGGCCTTCCCCATCATCAACATGACGGCCCATCATCGCTGATTTGGAGCCTGATATTGCCGTTTGGGCGCGGATTGAAGCGGGCGCGGCAATGGCTATAAAACGCGTGATAGTTAGCGTGATAGTGGCATTGGCCCTAACCGCGCCTGCATTGGCGCAGGACAATGCCGCCCTGACGAAAACCCATATTCGGCTTGTCAAAAAATATGATGATGTCGCCCATATTAGCCCGCAGGATTACGCCGCCCTCCCCACTGGCTCTGCCGCGCAAACCGCCGTGCTATTTGATATACGCGGCGAGCAAGAGTTTAGCGTCAGCCATATGCCCGGCGCCATCCATATTGACCCGAAAATAAAACCCGCTGATTTCATCGCCCAATATGGGGAGCGGCTTAGGGGCAAAACCGTGGTGCTATATTGCTCCGTCGGGGCGCGGTCTTCAAAGCTCGCCAACCGCGTGCAAGATGATTTGCGCGCCCTTGGCTCCGGCCCCGTTTACAATCTCGAAGGCGGGATTTTTAAATGGCATAATCAAGGCCGAGCGCTCGAAATTAACGGCGCGCCTACCCGCTATATTCACCCCTATAATCGCCGCTGGGGCCGCATGGTCAATGACCAAAGCGCCGCCCAAATGAGGCCGCAAGCCGAGCCATAAAGTGAAAGCGCTCAGCAAATCCTTATTCATTCTTGGCAGTGTAAGCGCCCTATCCTTTGGCGCCTGCGTGCATAGTCAAAATTCAGCTCAGGCCAAAAATCAGGAGAGCCTTATCCAACACGTCAGCCCCAAACAGGTTCCCATGATGTTTCGCGTCAACCCCGATATTATCATCCTCGATGTGCGCACGCCGCTCGAATATAAACGCGGCCATATGGACGGGGCGGTCTCGCTTAACTATGCCAGTTTTAAATTTAAAAGCCGCCTCGCTAAACTAGATAAGGACGCGGCCTATCTCGTCCATTGCAAATCCGGACACCGCAGCATGTTTGCCACTAAAGCCATGGAGCGCGCAGGATTCACCACGATTTACGAAATGGATGGCGGCTATGATGGGTGGAAAAAACGCGCGCAAAAGCCTTCGCCTTAGAAAGGGTTGAGCGTATAGCCTTGCTGTTGCAATAGGGCGTGGGCGGTCATGGCGGAGAGTGACATTTGAACGCCTGGTAACAGCTCATTATTTTCAATGTCGTGATAGGCCGCCGTTTGGCCGCAAAGATAGATTTCCACCCCTGCCCCGCTCAGCGCTTTAATCACCGATGCGTTGACATTTTCCGCCCCGTCATATTTGCCCGCGTAATGGGAAGCGATAGTTAAATCATGGGCCGCGCCGCCGTGGACCACTAATGCCACAT
>JAZGFA010000137.1:0-3682 GCA_036478975.1 Robiginitomaculum sp.
AATAAAGGGAATTTTATTAGCGATAAAGGATTTCCAGTCGCGCGGATCAAAAAACCTAAGCCCAGCCAAAACCGCCGCGCTTGCCATGGCAAGGCGAGAGTGCTCAAGCCAGCCTAGAAAGGCAAACCCCGCCGCCGCGCCGTAAAACACAGTGCTTCCGGCAATTTGTCTTTTGGGAGCCGCTGGCACTTCGCGCCAAATAATTTCAGCCTTGGCCCCGCTATCGAGCACGCCTGCGCCGGACTTCACCATCTCTAACAGCCAAAGCCCCGCCTTGTGGACTTGCACATCTTGGGTCTGGGCCGCGAATATTGCCCCCGTGCGGTCAAGCGCCTTGCGGGCGCGCGATACCACCATGGGCGCACTCATATCCTCGTTTATAAGTAAAGCGGTCAGAGCGTCGCGCTCTCTCTCAAAGGCGCGCGCCAGTGACGGTACATCGGAATTGGCAGATTTTGAGAGCGTTTTCATAGCATTTATGTTGGCCCTAATGGGCCATTAGTCAAGGGCAAGAAACGGAGGGCGGCTTAAACCGCCGCCATAATCGCCCGCGCTTGCTTATAGGTTACAAGACGGCGACTGCCTTCATCCCAAAGCTTTAAATTAGCGCATTTAAAGCTCTCCCATAGGGTCACGCGCTTAATCTCGCCAAGGGCGGGGTTTTCCTTAAGCACTTTGGGCAAGCGGTAAAACGGAATACGCGCATAAAGATGATGCACATGATGAATGCCAATATTGCCCGTGAGCCAACGCAGAAAGCCCGGCAGGTCATAAAATGAGCTGCCATGCAGGGCCGCTTCGTGCATGGACCATTCATCACTATCATCCCATTGGGTATCTTCAAATTGGTGCTGCACATAGAACATCCAAACGCCGATTGTGGACGCCATGATAGTTATCGGCAAATAGACGATGAGAAAAGATTTAAGCCCAAACACGTAAATCACTAAAAACACCACGCAGGCAATCGCCGCATTAGTCGCCATAGCGCTTAGCCATTGTCGAGGGTGTTTGAATTTCACATTCTCAGGAAGGCGCTGACGGATAACAAAAATATAAAACGGACCCAGCACGAATAGCGTCAAGGGGTGGCGATAAAGCCGGTACATAAATTGGCCGAATTTGGATTTATTTTGATATTCACGCACGGTTAAAACCGCAATATCGCCGGTGCCGCGCTTATCAAGATTCCCCGATGACGCATGGTGAATAGCATGGCTACGCTTCCACACATCATAGGGCGTCATGGTCAAAATTCCGAGCGCTCGGCCCACCCAATTATTAAGTGCTTTATTTCTGAAAAACGAGCCATGGCCGCAATCATGCTGAATAATAAAAATGCGCACGAGGAAAACCGCCGCTGGAATGGAAAACAGGAAAGGAAGCCAATAATTCACCCGCACAGCAAATGCGGCGGCAAACCAAAGGGCAAAAAACGGGATAAGGGTAATGGCTAATTCCAATGCGCTACGGCCATGATGCGGTTCTCGGTAAGCTGCGAGGATTTTCATCCAATCACGGGCTGTTTTTTTCGGAGAAGCGGCATGTTCGGCGGCATCGGAATCGTGCATGGAAAGTGTCCCTCATTATCTATGCTTAGATGTAACCATGTAATATTAACGCAATGCTATCAAGGACCGATAACAGGTTCACTATTACGATTATGCAATAAAGCACCCTAAACGCTTAAATCGGGATGCCTTCATCGGCGCAAAATTGCTCTACCGCGCCGCGAACGCTGTCAACGCGGCTCTCTGCGCGAATCAAAGGCTGTAATAAAGCACCGAGTTTTCCTGCATCTAGCGCAAGGGCGGCGGCTTTCACGGGGCCAATACCCGTCACCGGCATGGACAATGTATGAAAGCCCAAAGCGATAAGGCATAAAGCCTCAATCGGGCGACCCGCCATCTCCCCGCACACCGATACGGGCACGCCATTTCGCTCGCAGCCCAAAGCGATAGAGGCCATCATAGAGAGGGCGGCCGGATGAAGCGGGTCATAACGGTCTGAAACGCGCGCATTATCACGGTCAGCGGCAAAGAAAAACTGCAGTAAATCATTGGCTCCCACGGATACAAAATCCGCATGGTCACAAATTGCGTCAACGCTCCATGCCAAAGCCGGCGTTTCCATCATCACGCCGACATCAATTTTGCAGGGCAGAGTTTTGCCTAGCCTTGAAGCGCGCTGCACTTCCTTATTCAGTAGGGCTTTGGCCGCAATAAATTCAGACACGGTCGCCACCATAGGAAACATAATGCGCAATGGCTTGCCCGCACCCGCGGCCACAAGCGCCCGCAATTGGTGACGCATTAAGTGCGGCCTATCAAGCCCGATACGGATTGAGCGCCAACCTAGGGCTGGGTTTTCTTCAGGTACAGGCTCACTATAGGGCAAGATTTTATCGCCGCCCAAATCGAGCGTGCGAAAAGTCACGGGGCGATCACCCGCCGCAATAATCGCTTTTTGATACAGCTCAACTTGCGCGCCCAAACGCGGCATAACATCCGATACCATGAACTGAAACTCGGTGCGAAACAGGCCAATACCATCCGCCCCCGCCGCGTCCATTTGCGGCAAATCCACCAAAAGGCCAGCATTAAGCTGCAGAGATAAATCAATTGCGTCCTTCGTCACCGCGCACAAGTCCTTTTGCGACTCAAACAATTTTGACAGCTCGCCGCGCACGCCCATACGCAGTTTAAAGCCTTCGGCAATCGTTTTCACTGGACGAATATGCACTTGCCCAAGCTCGCCGTCGAGCAGGGCCACATCCCCCGCCTCAACATCGTCAAGCACGCCGTCAACCCGCCCCAATAGCGGCAAGCCAAGCGCCCGGCATATAATCGAGGTATGGCTACTGGGCGAGCCTTCTTCCAAAACAATGCCGCGCAATTTATCGCGGTCATATTCAAGCAATTCAGCCGGTCCAAGATCACGGGCAAATAGCACCGCATTTTTCGGTACTATGCGTTTGCCATTATCAACAATATCGCCGCCAAGCACCCGGAGCATACGGTTAGCCAAATCTTCTAAATCATGGAGGCGCGCCCGCAAATATGCGTCACGAGATTTCATCAGGCGCGCCCGATGTTCATTACGCACCCGCTCCACCGCCGCCTCCGCCGTTAGCCCGCTATGCACGGCCTCGCGCAAGCGGTCGACCCATTTTCGGTCATAGGCAAACATGCGGTAGGTTTCGAAAATCTCTTTGGTCGCCCGCGACAAAGTAGAGCCTTCCCCCGATATTAACGCGTCCACATTGGCGCGCAATTTGGTAATGCCTTCCTCTAGGCGCAGCTCTTCCGCTTGGGGGTCATCGGCAATCAGCACGGCGGCCATCATTGGCGGAAGGTGCAAATGAGCAACGCCGTAAACAAGTCCGCTGGCAAAAGCCTTACCCTTACGGGTTTCCGGCTTATCGGGGGTTAAGCGAATATCCTTAAGCTTGCCCGCCGCCCCGGCTGCGCGCTCATCTTCAATGGCGATTTCCGCTAAAATCATCGCCACGGTTTGCAGGGCTTCGACCTCTATATCGGTAAAAATGCGCGCCTGAACCGACTGGGCAACCAATACGCCTAATGTGCGCCCGCCGCGCAATATTGGCACGCCTAAAAATGAGTGATAACGCCCCTCCCCCGTCTCCGGCTTGAACGCAAACATGGGATGGTCGGCCGCCTCG
>JAZGFA010000138.1:0-4508 GCA_036478975.1 Robiginitomaculum sp.
CGGGTCAATGATATACTTGGCCATGATACAGGCGATGTTGTGCTTAAAGAGATTGCGGCGCGGCTCGCCTCCAATTTGCGGGCCATTGACGTGGTAAGCCGTTATGGCGGCGAGGAATTCGTCATTGCCATGCCGGAAACCAGCCTAGAGGATGCGAGGGTGGCCGCTGACCGCATTCGCGCCCTGATTAGCGGCACACCTATATATCTTGATGGTCAGGCCCTGTCCGTGTCTGTCAGCGCAGGAATCGCTATGGCCCAGGCCGGAGAGAAAGCCCGCGACATTTTCAAACGGGCCGATGAAGCGCTTTACAAGGCAAAGCAGGCGGGGCGTGATCAGGTGATGGTTTCGAACGCAAAAAAAGCGGCATAGGCCGCTTAATTCATAAAATTCATTAAGTTTAGAAACTGGCTAGGGTATAGCTAAAGCCAAGGAAGCAAAATCTATTTGATTTTGCCTTCTTTGAAATCGACATGCTTACGCACAACCGGGTCATACTTTTTCTTGACCATTTTCTCGGTCATTGTACGGGCATTTTTCTTGGTAACGTAGAAGAAACCAGTGCCTGCTGTAGAGTTCAAGCGAATTTTAATCGTGGTTGGTTTAGCCATAGGACTCACCTGTATTACGGGGTAAAAACAAGCGCGCAACATAGCCGCGCGCGCGCCGCTGTCAACGGCTTATCTGGGCTTTATCTGCATTACTTACACTGGCGGAAATGGAGCCATGGTGAAAGCGCCGCGCTCAAACCGCGAATAGGGTATTTGCGCACCTTGGCTTTGCGCCGCGAGGTAATCTTGCAAAACATCTATCATTGTTATGGTGATGACATGCATCTTTAGCGCACTTATATCACTGATTTTCACCCATTTTGTGTCGAGAAGTTCATCAGAGTCCGCAATTGGCCGCTCGGCCTCGCTCGCTGTTAAGCGCCGCATGAAAAACCATGTGTCAAAGCGTTTGGGGCGATATGGCGGGGTGACCGCGCGGCCAATGACGTGGATTTGCGACAAATCTGGGCTGAGACCAGAGCGGTAAAACCCCTGCCATGAGGGATGCTCGCCGCCGTAATGGACTGGGTTTTTACGTTCCTCGCCTAAAATAAATCCGGTTTCTTCATAGGTTTCGCGAATCGCGGCCATCACGCTCGCGCGGGCGCGGGCAGGGGGCATGGCGGCGGTCAGTATGGCGGATGTGCGCGCATTTAGCCTGTCTCCCGCCTGCACATGGCTATCGGCCCTATCGACGCGCCCGCCGGGAAAAACATAAATATCGGGCATGAAATCGTGTTTTTTAGAACGCAGGCCCATGAGGATTTCCTCGGCCCCGCGCTCCCCGCGCACTAGCAGTAGCGATGCGGCAAGCTTGGGCCTTGCGGCGCGGTCCATTTGCGCCCGCGTCTTCTGGTCGCCCGCGCTAACAATACGGCGCGTATCCTTTGGCGAGGGCATTAGCGCCGCCGGCGTTTATGAGAGCCGCTTTTGCGCCCGCCTTGGCGGTTAGAGCGGCCCTGATAGCCGGCCTGCCCCTCTGGCCGTTTACCCGGCTCTGGCTTGCTAAGCATTTCAAAAGTTAGCCCGCCTGTGACGGGGACAGCTTCGACAAGGCGGACGGTGACGCGGGCGCCAAATTTATAGGTTCCGCCGCTTTCCTTGCCGATGAGGGAGCGTGATTTTTCATCAAATACATAATATTCATGGCCAAGATTACGCACGGGGACAAGCCCGTCCGCGCCGGTTTCATCAAGGGTGACGAATAGGCCAAATTTGGTAACGCCGTTAATGCGGGCGGGGAATTTAGCCCCAACGCGGTCGGATAAATAGGCGGCGATATAGCGGTCCTTTGCGTCGCGCTCCGCCGCCATGGCCCGGCGCTCTGTCGTGCTAATGTGTTGACCTATTTCCGGCAATTTGCTTTTCTCTCGCGCGCTCTGGCCATCGTCACCAAGCCCGTAAGCGCTGATTAAAGCGCGGTGGACGACAAGGTCAGCGTAGCGGCGAATGGGCGAGGTAAAATGGGCATATTGGGTCAGATTAAGGCCGAAATGCCCGCCGTTTTTCGGCGTATATATGGCTTGGCTCTGGGTGCGCAATACGGCCATGCCGACCACTTCGGACAGCTCTTTTTCCCGCGCCTTGCCGAGCAAATGGTTAAAGCGCGACGTGGTGGCTTTCTCGCCCGCCGTCCACTTAAGCCCTAATACGGGCAGAAAATCCGCGAGGCCTAAAAGCTTGTCTTGGCTCGGCGGTTCATGCACGCGGTAAATCACATCCATGCCTTTTTCACCCAGTGCCTGAGCGGCGGCGACATTGGCCTGTATCATAAATTCTTCGACGAGTTTATGGGCGTCAAAGCGCGCGCGCACTTCAATGCTTGTGACCGAGCCGTCATCGCCAACCCGCACGCGGCGCTCCGGCATATCAATTTCTAGCGGGGCGCGGCGGGCGCGGGCATCGCGCAAGATTTTGTAAAATGTGTAGAGACTATCAAGGGAGTCTTGCACGGGCAGGGCCGCGTCTCCTGGCTCGCCTTCAAAACCGGCTTGGGCTTGGGCGTAGGTCAGCCGCGCCTTACTTTTCATAATGCCGCGCTTAAAAACATGGCCGGTCTTATTGCCACGCTCGTCAAATTTCATCCGCACGGCCATGCAGGCGCGCTCTTCTAACGGGCGCAGGCTACACAGATTGGACGAGAGCGCATGAGGCAGCATCGGCTCCACGCGGTCGGGCAAATAGACGGAATTACCGCGCGTATAGGCAGCCTTATCAAGCGGGCTACCGGGGGTGACAAAGGCGCTAACATCGGCGATGGCCACCCAGACTTCCCAGCCCGTATCGGTCTTTATCGCGCAGATGGCGTCGTCAAAATCCTTGGCGTCATCCGGATCAATGGTGAGCAGGGGGATATCGCGCAGATCTTCGCGCGGGCCGCCAATTTTGGGCATTATCGCCGCGTCGGCCTGTTTTAATACGTCTTGGTCAAAGCCCATGGGAATGCCATGTTCATGCAGGGAAATCAGCGAGGCCGCCTTAGGGTCATCGACGCTGCTAATATGCTCTATGATGCGGGCGAGTTTAAATCCTGCGCGGCGGCGCTGCTCCACGGATTCAAATAATACCAAATCCTTATCCTGCACGGCGCGGCCCTTAACCGTCTGGGAGGCACGCTCTAGCACATAGTCATCACGGCTACGTTTGCTAACGGGTTTCAGGCGAAAGCCCCGCTGCCCGCCAATAATTACCCCCAATTGGCGGCCCTTGCTTTTGCCAATTACCGTAATCACTTTGGCGGTCATATTCTTAGCATTGAGCTTGCATAAGGCCTTGCCGCCAACGCCGAGTTTGGCCGATTTACGCTCGCTGGCTTTGCCGGATTTTGCGCCGGTTTCTATCACTAAAAACCGCGGAGCCTCCCCGGTCCCTTCCCAGCGCGAGGGCACGCCGACCATGTCGCCATGCTCGTCAATCGCGATAATATCTAACATGTTGACGTCGGGCATGGCATTGGGTTCGCGGTAAGCGTTGCGCTCGCCTTTAATCAGCTTGTTATCTTCGACAAGCTCTGACAGGGCGATGCGCAAATCGCGCCTCTGGTCCCCACGCAGGCCAAGGATTTTAGCGATTTCCCGCTTGGACAATTTGTCTGGCTGCGCGCGTACAGCCTTAAGAATCGCGCTTTTATCAATGCTCATGCGCACGGTATAGAATAGGGCGCGCCCTTTTGTTAGGGTTAAGTGGTTTTCTTAGTCGCCGCCTTTTTAGCAGGGGCTTTCTTTTTGGCTGGCGCTTTTTTCTTGGCGGCTGGTTTTTTCTTAGCGGCTGGCTTTTTCTTCTTAGCCGGGGCTTTTTTCTTGCGCTTTTTGGCAGGGCCTTTGGCTTCGCGCTCGGCGATATATTCTAGGGCCATTTCCATAGTAACGTCTTCGGCCTTTAAATCCTTAGGCAAGGTGGCGTTGATTTTCTCATGCTTCACATAAGGACCAAAACGGCCATCCATGACGCGGACAGGCTTTTGGGTCTCCGGATGCTCGCCAAGGTCTTTGAGCACCGTGCCGCCGCGCGCGCCGGGGCCTTTGGCCTTTTTCTCGGCAATCAAAGTCACGGCGCGGTTAAGGCCAACCTCAAACATTTCGTCGGCGGTCGGCACATTGGCATAGGTGCCTCTGTGCTTGATATAAGGGCCGTAACGGCCGATTGCGCCGGTAATCATTTCCCCGTCTTCCGGATGGGGGCCAATGTCGCGCGGCAGGGATAAAAGCAAAACGCCCTTCTCAAGGTCGATAGTCTCATAAGGCCAGTTTTTTGGCAATGATGTGCGTTTTGGTTTTTCATCTTCGCCCAGTTCCATCTCCACATAGGGACCAAAACGGCCGGATTTAAGCACGACCTCAAGGCCTGTTACCGGGTGAAGACCGAGGAGCTTGTCTTCCATAGCGGCCGCAGCGGCGGCGGCGCCTTGGCCAAACGGGCGAGTGAATTTACATTCAGGATAATTAGAACAGCCAACAA
>JAZGFA010000139.1:0-4324 GCA_036478975.1 Robiginitomaculum sp.
CAACCAAGCCCTGCGCGCCCATAAAATCTATGTGGTCGACAAGGATTATATCGTCAAAGACAATCAGGTGGTTTTAATTGACGAATTTACCGGCCGGATGATGGATGGCCGCCGCATGTCCGAAGGCTTGCACCAAGCGATTGAAGCCAAGGAAACCGTCGATATTCAACCGGAAAATGTGACTTTGGCCTCGGTTACTTTCCAAAACTATTTCCGCCTCTATGACAAACTGTCCGGCATGACCGGCACCGCTCTGACTGAAGCGTCCGAGTTTTTCGATATTTACAAACTTGAAGTTTTAGAAATCCCGACCAATCGCCCGATTCAGCGTATTGACGATGAAGACGTTATATACCGCACGGAGCGCGAAAAGTTTGAAGCGATTATCGAGGAAATCGGCATTTGCGCTAAAAAAGGCCAGCCCATGCTGGTCGGCACGGTGTCGATTGAAAAATCTGAAGCCTTATCGCGGTTCCTAGCCGAGCGCGGCGTCGAGCATAAAGTGCTTAATGCGCGCTATCATGACCAAGAAGCCACAATTATTGCCCAGGCCGGCGTCCCCGGCGCGGTGACTATCGCGACCAATATGGCCGGACGCGGCACGGATATTCAGCTTGGCGGCAATCTTGATATGCGCCTTGATACGGAGGCTCCCGAAGGGGAAACCGCCGAGCAGCGCGCCGCGCGCGAAGAAGAGCTTAAGGCCGAAATCAGCGTGCTTAAAGCGCAATCCATTAAGGCGGGCGGGCTTTACGTTTTGGCGACAGAGCGCCATGAAAGCCGCCGTATCGACAATCAACTTCGCGGACGCACGGGCCGTCAAGGGGATCCGGGCCGCTCTAAATTTTACATCTCTACCGAAGATGACCTGATGCGCATTTTTGGCGGTGACCGTTTGAAAAGCATGATGGGCAAGATGGGCTGGGAAGAGGGCGAGAGCCTGACTAACCGTTTCATGTCCAAGGCCGTAGAACGCGCGCAAGTGCGGGTTGAGGCGCGCAATTTCGACATTCGTAAGAACCTGCTTAAATATGATGACGTGATGAATGATCAGCGCAAAGCCATTTTTGAGCAACGCTTGGAATTCATGACCGATGATAATGTCTCCGACGTTATTGAAGACATGCGCCATGAGGTTTGCGAAAAACTTGTAGAGACCCATATCCCGCGCAAAGCTTACGCAGAGCAATGGGATACGGACGGCATTAAGGCGCGCACGCGCGAGCTTATGCTCCTCGATTTACCGTTTGACGAATGGGCTAAGGAAGAAGGCATTGCCGATGAGGAAATGCTTTCGCGCATGAAAGAAGCTTCTGATACGGCGTTTGAGCAAATCTCATCCATCGTCGATAAGCCGCAAATGCAAAACATTGAAAAGCAGGTCTTACTGCAAGTTATCGACAAA
Organism: Robiginitomaculum sp.; assembly: GCA_036478975.1. Classification (GTDB taxonomy): domain Bacteria; phylum Pseudomonadota; class Alphaproteobacteria; order Caulobacterales; family Maricaulaceae; genus Robiginitomaculum. Next base: position 1,406 of record JAZGFA010000139.1, read on the forward strand.
AACTGGCAAGATCATCTACAGCAGCTTGACGCGCTTAAATCCGTTGTCGGCCTACGCGGTTATGCCCAGCGTGACCCGCTTAATGAATATAAGAGCGAAGCTTTCACCCTATTTGACAATTTGCTCGGCGACCTTCGCGAGGGCGTGACCAAAAATATCAATTCTATCTTGATGAATGCTCTGATGCAAAATCAACAGCGCCAACAAATGGAATTAGAAGCCGCCGCCGCCGCGCCAGCCAAAGCGCCGCGCTCTCCGCAAGATATGCTATCGGGCGCGAGCCTTGATGACCATAATCAAGCCTCTGGCAGCGTTCCTGACATTGACGCCAGTCTGATTGCTGGCATGCCGCGTAATGCGCCCTGCCCTTGTGGATCGGGCCGTAAAATCAAGCATTGTCACGGACAAGTGCGCGGTAAGGCTTAGCTCTATGCGGCTCAGCGCACAGTAATGCGGCGATATTAAATTTTTGACGCACAATAAAAGGTCATGGCCGCGCCATGGCCTTTTTGTCTGCGCTTTTGACTCCCCCCTAAGCCCTGACGCGGTATTTGAAGACATTGAATTTTACAAGTGAGCCGCTTTGGCCTCACACTTTTGGAGAAAACACCATGTCTTTTAAAACCCTCATCAGTTCCGCGGCCCTTATCGGCGCAATGGCTGCCATTACCCCCGCCGCAAATGCCGGTGATTATTCCGCCACCCTTGATTACACATCTGAATATGTGTTTCGCGGCTTTGGCCTTGGCGCAGAAAGCCTGCAAGCCGGCGTAGAAAAAAGCGTAGACGGCATGACTTTTGGCGTTTGGGCCAGCACGGGCATTGGCGAAGAAAGCATTATCAACGCAGACGAAGTTGACATTTACGGCGGCTATAGCTGGGATGTTAAGGATGCTATCACGGCGGATGTCGGCGCAACTTTGTACCATTACCCACAAGCGGGCAATCTATTTGAAGTTGGCGCAGATGAAGCCGGCACATTTGAAGTTTACGGCGGCCTAGGCTTTGATAGCCCGCTAGCGCCAAGCGTTTACGCTTATTACGATACGACGCTTGAGGTCCTAACCCTTGAAGGCAGCGCATCGCACTCCATTGCAGCTGATAATGGCCTCAGCTTTGATTTTGGAGCAACCCTTGGCTCGGTTAACCCGGATGAAGGCGATGGCTATGAATATCTTACCGGCTCTGCTGCGGCTTCATATGGCCTTACGGATGAAACATCCATTTACCTTGGCCTAAACGCCAGCACGGCATCGGAAGATAATTTCTACGATTACGAAGGTTTTGTGAAAAACGGCACTGTTGATCCGGATTCAAGCACGCTTTGGTGGGGTGTGGGCCTCTCAACTAGCCTTTAAGCTAGGCCAAAACAGACTACAATTCATGTTGAAAGCGGCTCTCCCCTTTAATGGGGAGGGTCGTTTTTTTATGCGCTAGACTGGAAGCAGCGCGCGGCCAATGCCGAGGAACTTCTTGCGGCGCGCCGCAATTAAATCCTCAGGGGTTAGGGTCGAAAGGCTATCGAGTTTACGATCAATTTGCGCGCCAACGGATTTAATCGTTGCGGCAATATCGCGGTGCGCCCCGCCAATAGGCTCTTTAATAATCTCGTCAATAACGCCGAGTTTTTTCAAATCCTGAGCGGTGATTTTCATTGCCTTGGCCGCATCCTCCGCCTTGCTAGCGTCGCGCCATAATATTGACGCGCAGCCTTCCGGGGAAATCACCGAATAAATCGAATACTCTAGCATCATCACGCTATCGGCCGTGGCAATAGCAATCGCCCCGCCGGAGCCGCCCTCGCCGGAAATAATAGACACAAATGGCACGCGCAGGGATAATCCGCGGTCAATAGATCTAGCAATCGCCTCTGCCTGTCCGCGCTCTTCCGCGCCGCGCCCCGGATAAGCGCCCGCCGTATCGACAAAGCTAATCACGGGCAAGTTAAAGCGCTCGGCCAAATCCATCAGGCGCACGGCCTTGCGGTAGCCTTCGGGGTTAGCCATGCCGAAATTATGCTTAAGGCGCGACTGGGTGTCCTTGCCCTTCTCATGGCCCATAACCAAGACGGCGCGCCCGCCAATACGGCCAAGCCCGCCAAGCAGGGCGTCATCATCGCCAAATTTACGGTCGCCTGATAGGGCCGTATAATCGCTGACAAGGTGGGTTACATATTGCGAGAAATGCGGCCGCTGCGGATGGCGCGCGACTTGGGTTTTCTCCCACGGGCCAATCTTTTTATAAATCGCCTCAAGCTGTTTATCGGACTTAGCCTGAAGCTGGGCGATTTCCTTCGCCACATTAACCGTGCTGTCCTTACCCGCCATCGCGCTAAGGTCGCTGATTTTGCTATCAAGCTCGGCGAGCGGGCGTTCAAAATCAAGATATGTACGGGCAGTATTTGGCATATAAATGTCTCTATTGGAATCCTAGCCCTCATCATAGCAGGGCCAAACCGCTTGCCAAGCTAATCCTTTGAGGTTTGTTTCTCGGCTAACGGGTGACTTGTCAAAACAAGTTCCTTAAGGCGTTCGTCAAGCACATGAGTATAAATCTGCGTCGTTGAAATATCCGCGTGGCCAAGCAGTTTTTGCACGCTGCGCAAATCCGCTCCGCGCGCCAGTAAATGGGTAGCAAAGGCGTGACGCAGCACATGGGGCGACACTTGGGACGGCGGCAAGCCCGCGTCAATGGCAAGCTGTTTTAAGCTCTGGGCAAAGCGCTCACGGGTGATATGCCCAGATTTACCGCGCGAGGGAAACAGATAGGGCGCGGCGCGGCTTCTGCTCTCAACCCCCGCAGGCAAGGTGGATTTACGTATGGCGAGCCAGCTAGCAATCGCGCGCACGGCCGCATCGGTTAGCGGCACAATGCGCTCTCTCCCGCCCTTGCCCTTAATCATCAAACATTTATCGCGGC